>NZ_JBEYWX010000001.1:465875-882885 GCF_040644655.1 Streptomyces sp. NPDC046931 | reverse complement strand
CAGGAAGTCGGTGGCGGCGAAGCCCAGCAGGGTCAGGACGAAGAGTTTGCCCTGCCAGAAGGAGAGCAGCCGCTCGAGCATGGCGATGGAGCCTTGGCCGTGCGGACTCTCCTGCGCCACGCGCCGGTAGACGGGCAGGGCGCCGGCCAGGGTGACGATCACGAGCACGATGGTGGCGACGGGCGAGAGCAGTCCGGCGGCCAGGGCGGCGATTCCGGGCTGATAGCCGAGCGTGGAGAAGTAGTCGACGCCGGTCAGGCACATCACCCGCCACCAGCGCTGGCCCTTGTGCGCCGGTTCGGGCTGGGCGTACGGGCCCTGAGCGGAGCCCTTGCCCATGTCGGACAGCCCCTCAAGCATCCACGCCCGCAACCGGCTCGGGTGGGCGTGCTCCGTAGCGGCCATCGGCGTGCTCTCCTGGCGTACGGCTCTGCGAACGGTTCCGGCCATCGGGATGACCCCGCTTCCAGCCTAGGCAGAGAGTGTTCGGGGGGCCTCCGCACCGGGGCGGCTCGGGACGACATGAAGCGAAGGTAAGAAGTCGGACTCTCGTAATTACCGAAATGACCTGGTTCTATCACAGACGGTAATGGCTTTTCGGGCTCGCTCGTTACTGCATTCCGGTGACGGCCAGGTCGCCGCCCGGTCGGCTCCATGGAAGCCTCGAAGGTGCGCGCAGTTGGGGGAATCCGTCAGGGGGGATCTGTCTCAGCACAGGAGAGAAACGTGAAATCCTCGCTTCGTACCCGCTCCGCCCGTGTCCTTCCCGCCGGTGTGCTCGCCGTTGCCATGCTGACGGCCGGGGCGCCTGGCGCCTTCGCCGTCTCGCCCTCCGTGGCGACGAACACGAACGTGATCGGGTCTTCGATCACCGTGCAGCCCTCCAAGACCGAGCTGAAGCTGGGCGAGTCTGTGACGTTCACGGGCCGCACCCAGGGCCTGAAGACAGGCGACGTGCTCAACCTCCAGCGTTACAGCGGTGGTAGGTGGGTCGTCGTGAAGACCGTCAGGGTCGAAAACGGCAGCACCTACAGCATCTCGGCCACCCGGCTTGCCGCCAAGGGCACGGAGAGGTTCCGTGTCATCCACGGCAACACCATGTCGCCGACCGTGACCGTCGTCGTGCGGTGACGTGACGCCACTAGGCATCACGCGACTGACGCCGAGAGGCATCATGGCGAAGTGACGCCACGAGGCCGAGGGGCGCCCCGGAGACGGGGCGCCCTTTCCTGCTTTGACACCCGGTCAGTCGTGGAACAGGGTGTAACGGCACCGGATCCCCGAGTGCATCGGTTGCGCCGAACGCAACGCCCCCTTGGGCCTGCCCGGTGGTGTCCCACCCTCTATCTGACATCCCGTCATTCTCGATAAGTTGGGGGCCGATTCACCCGGTTTGCGCTCGCCCCGTCCGCCGTCGCGCAGCCGCCCTCGAACCCCCCGCCCTCAGGCGCCCCCCTCGCGCCCCCCGCCGTCCAAGGCGCGGCCGCCGGAGGCTACCTTCCCCTGGGAAGGGCCGCGCTGGTGTTCCCGGACGGCGTCGTCGACGCGATGCCGGGAGTCGTCGTCGTGACGCACGGCACACTGATCGCGGGCGCCTGGTATCTGCAGCACGCCCCCTCCTGGGCGCCGGACGTCCACCACGACCAGCAGCTCGGCGGCGGGGCGATGCTCGGCATCGCGGAACTCGTCGCGCTGCCCTTCCTGCTGGCGATCCTCGCGCAGTGGGCGCGTGCCGAACGCGTCCAGACGGCGGCCCTCGACCGCCGCCTCGACGCGGAGCTCACCCCGGCCACGGCGGCCGCCGCGCAGAACGGCGGGATGCCGACCGCCGAACGCGTACGCCCCTGGTGGGAGACCGAACAGAACGAGGTGGCCGCCAGAATCCGCCGCCGGCACGGCGAGGACTGACACGGCCGCGTCCCGGTCTACACGAGCCTGACAGGCGAACGCCCCGCCAACGGCACCTCGTCCGGCCCGCCTTCTGCCACAGCCGGCCGTGGCGGTCGGACCCCGAGGACGTCGAGCATCGCCCGGGTGGCCGGACTGGGGTTGAACCTCCGCCGGCCCTGCTCGAGCCCGGTGAACGCACCGGCCGCTGTCGACGCGGAACCGACACCTTGCTCACCGGTGGCGACGGCCGATCGTGGATCAGCGCCGAGGACTTGGCCGTCGCCGTGATCGACGAACTCGAGACCCCTGGCCGGGGACGCCGCATCACGGTCGTCCACCACGACGAACGCCGGTCGGCATGACCCTTGGCCACGCAGCCGGGGCGCGCGATCCTGAGGGGTATGGGCCTGCACGGCCCGGGAGGCGACAAGACCACGGCGGTGCTTGCCCCGCAGCCCGGTACGAACCCGGATGGGAGCCGCCGTACGGCCCGCTGTCCCTGATCGTCGAGGGTGTGTTCGTCCTCGCCTTTCTCGCCTGGCTGGGAGAGAGGCCGACGGCCCGTGCCACCGCGAGGCCGTCGAAGGCGGCGGACCGTTCGCGGACCGCGCCCGGCCCGGGAGAGCGGATGCGCTGAGACACGTGCCCGGGGGCGGGCGGGAAGGAACGGCCGAGGCTGACGGGCCGACGCTGCCCGCCGACCGCCTCCACATCAGTTGCCGCAGGTCACGCAACCAGTACGCAACGATCACGCTTGCATCGCGGTGCGTCCTTCCCGTGTCCTGGACTTGACCCCCGATACCTACAACTCAGGGCCAAACCAGACAATACGGCTGATGCCCCGCCTCATGCAGCCGATGCGAGAAGTCCTGCCACTCGTGCAGCAGCTGGTACACGTTGAACGCGTCTCGGGGGCCGCCGCGGTCGGGGACCGTCGACCAGATGAAAGCCGCCGCGCCCACCGCCTCCTCGCCGATGCCGCGCAGCGGGTCCACGACCGTCATGGGGAGTTTGACCACCGCGTAGTCGGGGTGCAGGACCACCAGTTCCAGCGGCGGGACCTTGTGCAGCGGCACGCCCTCGATACCCGTGAGGACCATCGCCGCCATCGTCTCCGGCTTGATCTTGGTGAACATGCCGCCCATGCCGAGCTCGTCGCCGCCGAGCTCCTCGGGACGCATCGAGATCGGGACGCGCGCTGCCGTGGCGCCGTCCGGCGCGCCGAAGTATTTGTACGTCACCCCCACCCGACCACCATTCCCGCTCCCTACCCTGAGTCGATCGATCGCGCGGCCTCTGCGGTCCATACGCGCCGCACGCCCGATTCGCTCAGGGTCAGCCGGCGAAGCGTGCGAACCCTGGGGGCCCTGTGCACCCTGTGCGCTGCCCGAACCCTGCGAACCCTGTGAAATCTGTTGATCTGCCGGGCCTTGGGGGCCCTGGAAGCCCCGCGAACCCTGCGGTTCGTGTGCCTCGTGAGGCCCCTGCCCCCGACGTGTTTCCGTCGTCTCCTCCGCGTCGCGCCGGTGCCTTCCCCGCCGGGCACGCCGAGGACCCAGGTCATCGGTCCCCTCGCCCAGTCCGCCACCGCGATGCATATCTCCACCCGACTGCTGTTCTAGGACGCGTGGCCCCCGCCGCGCAACCCGATCATCGTGTCAGTGACCTCCCCCACGGCCGCCCGCCGAAACGTGCGGTGGAACACCTGTCCGCGGGATCTTCGCGGCCTCTGACACCATGGCTAGTGTGAGCTATCCGTACGAAGCCCCAGTTTCGCAGACTCTTTTCGAGCGCGCGTCGGCCGTCACGCCCGGCGGCGTGAACTCTCCGGTGCGCGCCTTCCGCGCCGTGGGCGGTACGCCCCGGTTCATGGTGTCCGGTAACGGTCCCTATCTGACCGATGCCGACGGACGCGAATATGTTGATCTTGTTTGTTCGTGGGGGCCGATGATCCTCGGCCACTCCCACCCCGAGGTGATCGCCGCCGTTCAGGAGGCCGTCTCGCGCGGTACCTCCTTCGGCACGCCCGGTGAGGGCGAGGTCGCGCTCGCCGAGGAGATCGTCGCCCGGGTCGAGCCGGTCGAGCAGGTGCGCCTCGTCTCCAGCGGGACCGAGGCCACCATGTCGGCGATCCGGCTCGCCCGCGGGTTCACCCGGCGGTCCAAGGTGATCAAGTTCGCCGGCTGCTATCACGGGCACGTCGACTCGCTGCTCGCCGCGGCCGGCAGCGGTGTGGCCACCTTGGCCCTGCCCGACACCCCCGGCGTCACCGGCGCCCAGGCCGGCGACACGATCGTTCTGCCGTACAACGACCTCGACGCCGTGCGTGCCGCCTTCGCCGCCCACCCCGGCGACATCGCCTGCGTGATCACCGAGGCGTCGCCCGGGAACATGGGCGTCGTGCCGCCGCTGCCCGGCTTCAACCAGGGGCTCAGGGATCTCTGCCACGAAGACGGCGCCCTGTACATCTCCGACGAGGTCATGACCGGGTTCCGTACCAGCCGCGCGGGCTGGTACGGCATCGACGGCGTCAAGCCCGACCTGATGACCTTCGGTAAGGTCATGGGCGGCGGCTTCCCCGCCGCCGCCTTCGGGGGCCGCGCCGATGTCATGGCGCACCTCGCCCCGGCCGGGCCGGTCTACCAGGCCGGTACCCTCTCCGGGAACCCCGTCGCCACGGCCGCCGGTCTCGCCCAGCTGCGGCTCCTGGACGACGCCGCGTACGACAGGGTCGACGCGGTGTCGGCCGAGATCCGTACGCTCGTCACGGACGCGCTCACCAAGGAAGGCGTGGCGCACCGGCTGCAGAGCGCCTCCAACATGTTCTCCGTGTTCTTCACGGACCGGCCGGTGATCAACTACGAGGACGCCAAGGTGCAGGAGTCCTTCCGGTTCAACGCCTTCTTCCACTCCCTTCTCTCGCAGGGCGTCTATCTGCCGCCCTCGTCGTTCGAGTCCTGGTTCGTCTCCACCGCCCACGACGAGCGGGCGATCCAGCGGATCGCCGACGCGCTTCCGGCGGCGGCCCGGGCAGCAGCGGAGGCCACGGCAGCATGAGTGACATCACCGTCGTCCACCTGATGCGGCACGGCGAGGTCGCCAACCCGGACGGAGTGCTGTACGGGCGGCTGCCCGGCTACCACCTCTCCGAGCTCGGCCGGCAGATGGCCGAGCGGGTCGCCGAGCACCTCTCCTCCCGGGACATCACCCATGTCGTCGCCTCCCCGCTGGAGCGGGCCCAGGAGACGGCCGCCCCGATCGCCAAGGCGCACGGGCTCGACCTCGCGGTCGACGGGCGGCTCATCGAGGCCGAGAACGTGTTCCAGGGCAGGACCTTCGGGGTCGGGGACGGCGCGCTACGGCGGCCGGAGAACTGGAAGCACCTCGTCAACCCGTTCAAGCCGTCGTGGGGCGAGCCCTATGTGGAGCAGGTCGTCCGGATGATGGCGGCGCTCGACGCCGCCAAGGACGCCGCGCGCGGTCATGAGGCCGTGTGCGTCAGCCACCAGCTGCCGATCTGGATCGTGCGCAGCTTCGTGGAGAAGCGGCGGCTGTGGCACGACCCGCGCAGACGCCAGTGCACGCTCGCCTCTCTCACCACGTTCACGTACCAGGGCGACAAGATCGTGTCCGTGGGATACACCGAGCCGGCCCGGGATCTGGTACCGGCTCATCTGCTCGCGGGCGCAAAGCCGGTGAAGGGGGCGGGCAAGGCGTTCGGGGCCTGAGCGGTCGAGTGGAGGCGTACGCCTTACGGTTGGGCGTACGCTTCGTAACAAAGCGTATTCATCCCTTGCATTCGCGCATACCTTCGTAAAATCCGCGGCAGGGAAGCGCGTTCGGCGGAACCGCCGTCTCCATCGTGCCCTCTCATTGTGTGACCGCTGAGAGGGCGCTATGAGATGGGGACGGGATGCGGGACATCAGCCGACGGGGACTGATCGGGCTCGGGGCGGGCACTGCGGCCGCGATGGGGCTCGCCGCGTGCGGTTCCCAGGGGCGTAAGGACACCCACTCCGGCGGCGGTTCCGGCAAGGGGGGCTCCGACGCCTCCGAGAGCCCCACGGCCACCGCGCGTCCGCTCGGTGACGGCTCCACCGCCTACACCGGCAAGCAGCCGCACCAGCCGGGAAAGCCGGTGCCCCTGGAGCCCGGCCAGACCCCGCCGCAGTTCGTGGTGTTCTCCTGGGACGGCGCCGGCGAGGTCGGCAACGGCCTCTTCCCGCGCTTCCTGGACCTCGCCAAGGAGCACGGCGCGCACATGACCTTCTTCCTCTCCGGGCTCTATCTGCTGCCCGAGGCGAAGAAGCGCAGGTATCTTCCGCCGAACAACCGGCCGGGCGCCTCCGACATCGGCTATCTGACCGACGCGCACATCCGCTCCACGCTGCAGAACGTCAGGCGGGCCTGGCTCGAGGGTCACGAGATAGGCACCCACTTCAACGGCCACTTCTGCGGCGAGAGCCATGGCTCGGTGAAGTGGTGGACGCCCAAGCAGTGGCACAGCGAGATCCAGCAGGCCAAGGCCTTCGTCAAGGAGTGGAAGACCAACACCGGGTTCACCGATCTGCCGCCCCTGCCCTTCGACTACGACAAGGAACTGGTCGGCGCACGTACGCCCTGCCTGCTCGGGCAGGACAACCTGCTGCCCACCGCCCGAGAACTCGGCTGGCGCTACGACGCCTCCTCGCCCGGCGGCCGGCAGATGTGGCCGGTCAAGCGGCATGGCGTGTGGGACTACCCGCTCCAGGCGATACCGTTCCCGGGGCACTCCTTCGAGGTGCTGTCCATGGACTACAACATCCTCGCCAACCAGTCGATCGCGACCACGAAGGCTCCCCCGTCCAACTACCCGGGCTGGCGTAACCAGGCGACGCAGGCGTACATAGCCGGATTTGAGCGGGCGTATCGGACAAACCGTGCACCCTTCTTCATAGGGAACCACTTCGAGCAGTGGAACGGCGGCATCTACATGGACGCCGTCGAGGCGGCGTTCAAGCACATCGCGCGCGAGAAGGAGAAGGGCGCCGACGTGCGGCTCGTCTCCTTCCGGCAGTTCACGGACTGGCTCGACGTGCAGCGGCCCGAGACCGTCCGCAAGCTGCAGAGCCTCGGCGTGGGCCAGCAGCCGGCCGGTGGCTGGAAGGGGTTCCTCTCGGACACCGCCGGCGGCAAGGGCGCCGGCGCCTCGGGCGCCCCGTCATAGGCCGCCTGAAAGGCGGTTTTCCACCCGCAAGGGGGGTGCGCAAGATCCCCGGATCGGACATGCGAAACTTTTCACATGAGTGCCGCCTGCCGCGCCCCCCAGCGCCTGAACCGCACCCGTAGCCGCAGTCGCCGCCGCGCCTCCCTGGCCACCGCCGGGGCCGCCGCGGCGCTCGTGCTGTCCGCCTGCTCCTCGGGCGGCACCTCGGGGGGTTCCGGCAACACCAACTTCATCACCGGCAAGGACGGCATCGCGACCGTCAAGAAGGGCGAGCGGGCCGCCGCCCCCGACCTGTCCGGCACGACGATCGACGGCAAGAAGCTCGATGCCGTCCAGTACAAGGGCAAGGTCGTCGTCATCAACGTGTGGGGCTCCTGGTGCCCGCCGTGCCGCGCGGAGGCGACGAACTTCGTCAAGGTCGCCAAGGAAACCGCGGACAAGGGCGTCCAGTTCATCGGCATCAACACCCGCGACACCAGCACCGAACCGGCCCGCGCCTTCGAGAAGCAGTACGGGGTCATGTATCCGAGCCTGTACGACCCGACCGGCAAGCTGATGCTCCGCTTCAAGAAGGGCACCCTGAACCCGCAGGCAATCCCCTCCACTCTGGTCCTGGACCGGGACGGGAAGATCGCCGCGCGGACGCTTCAGCCCCTCAGCGAGGAGAAGCTGCACGAGATCCTCGACCCGGTCCTCGCGGAGAAGTGACGTGACCGGAGTGTCCCTCCTCGCCGCGGCCACCGGCTCGCCCCTGCCCGGTGCGCTGCTGCTCGCCCTGCCGGTCGCCGTCCTCGGCGGACTCGTCTCCTTCTTCTCGCCGTGTGTGCTGCCGCTCGTGCCCGGCTACCTCTCCTACGTCACAGGTGTCGCCGGTACCGACCTCGCCGAGGCCAGGCGGGGCCGGATGGCCGCGGGCGCCTCGCTGTTCGTGCTCGGCTTCACCGCCGTCTTCGTGTCCGGCGGGGCGCTGTTCGGGTACTTCGGGCACACGCTGCAGGAGTACGACGGCACCCTCACCAAGGTGCTCGGTGTGCTCATGATCCTGCTGGGCGTCTTCTTCATGGGCCTGATGCCCTGGCTCACCCAGCGCGAGTTCCGGTTCCACAAGAGGCCCGCCACCGGACTGGTCGGCGCGCCCCTGCTCGGCGCGCTCTTCGGCATCGGCTGGACCCCGTGCATCGGCCCGACCCTCGCCTCCGTGCAGGCGCTCTCCTTCGACCAGGCGAGCGCCGGACGCGGGGCCCTGCTGACCGTCGCGTACTGCCTCGGCCTCGGTATTCCCTTCGTCCTCGCCGCGGTCGCGTTCCGCAAGGCGCTCGGCGCGTTCGGCTGGGTCAAGCGCCACTATGTCTGGGTCATGCGCATCGGCGGCACCATGATGATCGTGACCGGCCTGCTGCTGCTCACCGGTGTCTGGGACGGAATCGTGCAGCAGATGCAGAGCTGGTCCGACGGCTTCACGGTGGGGATCTGATTCATGAGCGACACTCGGAGCACCGACGTGCACAGCGACGAGACCCCCGGAACCTCCGGGAGCGCCGAGGCCGACCTCGCTGATGCGGGCTCGCAGCTGTCCACCGCCCCCGTCGAGGTCGCCATGCCCGGCTCCTTCGGCGGCTCCCGGACGCCCGGCGCCCTGGGCTGGATCACCTGGACCGCACGCGAGGTCACCGGCTGGGTCCGCTGGTTCTGGCGGCAGCTGACCTCCATGCGGGTCGCGCTGATCCTGCTGTTCCTGCTGTCGCTGGGCGCCATCCCCGGCTCGCTGATCCCGCAGTCCGGCAGCGACGCGCTGAAGGTGCGGGACTTCATGGACGCCCACAAGACGCTGGGCCCCGTCTACGAGAAGCTCGGGCTGTTCCACGTGTACAGCTCGGTGTGGTTCTCGGCGATCTACATCCTGCTGTTCGTCTCGCTGATCGGCTGTATCGTCCCGCGCACCTGGCAGTTCGTCGGTCAGCTCAGGGGCCGTCCGCCGGCCGCGCCCAAGCGGCTGAACCGGCTGCCCGCGTACGCGGCGTGGCGCACCGACACAGACCCTGAGCAGGTCCGCGAGGCCGCACTGAAGACGCTGGGGCAGCGCCGCTTCCGGGCGCATGTCGAGGGGGACGCAGTCGCCGCCGAAAAGGGCTATCTGCGCGAAGTGGGCAATCTGCTCTTCCATATCGCCCTGGTCGTGATGCTGATCGCCTTCGCCTGGGGCCAGCTCTACAAGTCCGAGGGCAACAAGCTGATCATCGAGGGCGGCGGCTTCGCCAACACCCTCACCCAGTACGACGACTTCAAGTCCGGCAATCTCTTCACCGACGACGACCTGGTGCCGTTCAGCTTCGACCTGAAGAACTTCACCGGCACCTACGAGCGCACCGGCCCCAACAAGGGCACGCCGCGCACGTACCAGGCGGACATCACCTACGGCGTGGGCGCCTACGGCAAGGAGAAGAAGACCACCATCAAGGTCAACGAGCCCTTGGAGATCGGCAACGCCAAGGTCTACCTGGTCAGCCACGGTTACGCGCCCGTCGTCACCGTCCGCGACGGCAGGGGAGGCGTCGTCTTCCGCGGCCCCGTGCCGCTGCTGCCGATCGACTCCAACGTCACCTCCCAGGGCGCCGTCAAGGTCTACGACGGCTACCGCGACGCCCAGGGCCGGACGGACCAGCTGGGCTTCGCCGCGTTCTTCGTGCCGACCTTCGCCGGCGCGGGCAAGGGCACGATGTTCTCCCAGTTCCCCGCGCTGGACTATCCGGTGCTCGCGGTGTCCGCGTACCACGGAGACCTGGGCGTCAACGCGGGCATCCCGCAGAACGTGTACCAGCTGAACACCAAGAACCTGAAGCCGTTCAAGGACTCCAAGGGCGATCTCGTCAAGGCCCGCCTGCTGCCCGGCGAGACCATGCGGCTGCCCGGCGGCAACGGCTCGATCACCTTCGACAAGCAGGTCAAGGAGTGGGCCGGCTTCCAGATCGTGCAGCAGCCCGGCACCGGCTGGGCGCTCGGCGGCGCCATCGTCGCTGTCTTCGGGCTGGCCGGCTCCCTGTTCATCCAGCGCCGCCGCGTCTGGGTGCGGGCCACGACCGGCGCCGACGGCGTCACCGTCGTGGAGATGGCGGGCCTGGGCCGCAGCGAGTCCGCCAAACTGCCCGAGGAACTCGGCGACCTGGCCGCCCTCGTCCACGAACAGGCACCCACGAAGACCGACGAGCAAGACGCCGACCCCGACCAGGAGCCGGGCGCCGCGACCCCCGTACCTGCCGCTGAAGGGGCTCAGGAGAAGTGACCCTCGCCACCGCCACCAACGAACACCTCGCGCACATCAGCAACACGCTGATCTACTCCGCGATGGCCGTCTACACCCTGGCCTTCTTCGCGTACATCGCCGAATGGCTCTTCGGCAGCCGCAGCAAGGTCGCCCGCACCGCCCACGCGCTCACCGCCGACGCCGCGCAGAAGGCACAGGCGCCCGCCGTGACGGTCAAGAAGGCGGGCGGCACCGCGGTGCTGGAACGGCCGAAGGTCATCACCCGTGCCGTGGCCGGCGCCCGTGACGTGCCGGACGGGCCCGGCGCCCACGGCGGTGACGCCCAGGGCGACCTCTACGGCCGGATCGCGGTGTCCCTCACCGTGCTCGCCTTCCTGGTGGAGCTGGGCGGCGTCATCGCCCGCGCGGCCTCCGTGCAGCGGGCACCGTGGGGCAACATGTACGAGTTCAACATCACGTTCTCCACGGTCGCCGTCGGTGTGTACCTCGCGCTGCTCGCCCTGAAGAAGAACGTGCGGTGGCTCGGCCTGTTCCTCACCACCACGGTCCTGCTCGACCTCGGCCTCGCCGTCACCGTCCTGTACACCGCCAGCGACCAGCTCGTCCCCGCGCTGCACTCGTACTGGCTGTACATCCACGTCTCCACCGCGATCTTCTGCGGCGCGGTCCTCTACGTCGGTGCGGTCGGCACGCTGCTCTACCTCTTCAAGGACTCCTACGAGAACAAGCTCGCGAGCGGCGGCAAGCCCGGCACCTTCGCCACCTCCGTCCTGGAACGGCTGCCCGCGGCGGCGACCCTGGACAAGTTCGCCTACCGCGTGAACGCCGCCGTCTTCCCGCTGTGGACGTTCACGATCATCGCGGGCGCCATCTGGGCCGAGTCGGCCTGGGGCCGCTACTGGGGCTGGGACCCCAAGGAGACGTGGGCCTTCATCACCTGGGTCGCCTACGCCTGCTACCTCCACGCCCGTTCCACGGCCGGCTGGAAGGGCCGCAAGGCCGCATACATCGCGCTCATCGCGTTCGGCTGCTGGCTGTTCAACTACTACGGCGTGAACATCTTCGTCGGCGGCAAGCACTCGTACGCGGGCGTGTGACTCCCGCCCGACGAGGGGCATGACCACGGCCCTCACGGGGGCCGTGGCCGGCCGGGCCGGTGAGCGCCCGCAACATATGCGCAACCCCGGCCGGCGGGCCACGCTGGTGTCATGACCAACCCCATCGAAGAGGGCGTCGCCGAGCGCCGGGGGGACCTGCTCGTACGGCACTACCTGCTGCGCCTGGCCCGGCCCGTGGAGGAGGTCTGGCCCGCCCTCGCCACCTCCACGGGCCTGGGGGAGTGGCTGGCCCGCGCCGAGCCGTTCGAGCCACGGCTCGGCGGTGCGGTGTCGCTGAGGCTGCCGGAGGGCACCGCGCGGGGCCGGATCACGGCCTGGGACGTGGAACGGGTCGCCGAGTACACCGTGGAGGGCCGCGGCCGTATCCGCTTCCACCTGGAGCCGGGCCGCCCGGCGGGCACCACCGTGCGCTTCACCCACGAGAGCGAGCAGGGCGGCGACCCGGGCTGGCGGGAGCGGTTCGAGCGCCTGCTCGCCGTCGTGGAGGCCGGCGACCTCTGAGGGGACTCACGCAGGCGGCAGGCACTCCTTCGCGGGCGGCTTGCCCTCCGGCCAGGCGATCCGCACGAACCGCGACCCGCCCGACGGTGCCAGCTCCACGACCGGTACGGCCTTGTCGTAGGGGTTCCCGTGCCCGTCCAGGCAGATCCATCCACTCGCCCCGTTTACCCGGTGCGACCCCTTGATGAACGACCACTCGTTGACCACGTCGGCGAGCGGCGGCACCGCCCGCCCGTTCGGCGTCGCCTCCCGCAGCCCCTGCACCGCGAGCCGCATCGCGTCATACGAAATGATCAGCTGTCCGTCCGCCAGGGCGACCTGCCCGATCGGGCCGACCGGCTCCCCCTTGCTCCGGGCGATCAGGTCGTCCAGCGCCTTCGCGTCCGTCGCGCTGCCGCCCGTCGCCGCGGTCTCCTTCCTCCAGGCGTCCGGGTGCGCCAGCGCGGTGTAGCGGACGGAGAGGTTGCGTGTGAGGGCCTGCGAGTGCAGCTTCGTGTCGCCGGTGAGATAGGACCCCTCGTCCCCGGTGAGCACGGTGAGCCTGCGGTCCGTGCAGCCCCGGTCCCCCAAGGCGTTGACCAGTTGCCGCAGTTGGGTGTGCCGCCCGGCGAACAGGATCGTGTTCATGGTCTTCGGGGTGTCGCACACGACGGACGCGATCTGCCGGAACTGGTTCCCGGTCGTGCCGTCCAGCGTGCGGTCGGTGGGCGGCGTGAACGACTGCGCTGCGATCCGCGAGCCGGACAGCAGCTTCTCGAAGGAGCCCTGGAGCGTCCGGGTGTAGGGGTCGCCCGGCTTGTCGTACACCAGCAGCGCCTGGCCGCCCGACACCTGGGCGAACGAGGCGAGGGCGCGGGCCTCGTCCGTGTTGGTGGGGGAGACACGGGCCAGCCCTGGATAGGGGTCCTTGCCGCCCTGCCCGTTGGCCAGGTCGTCGGCGGTGATCGAGGTGCCGATCACGGGAATGCCGAGCCGGGTCAGCGCCCCGAGCGCCTTCTTGTTGCTGTCGGTGCTCTGCCCTATGCCGGTCACCGCCCGCAGCGTGTCCGGGCCCTTGGCCATCGCGTACAGCCGGTCGACCACGGTCTGCCAATGGGCCGCGTCGGCACCGGGGTTGGCGAGGACGAGCCGGATCGCCGGGGACTGGTCGTTGGTGTCGTGGTTGGCCTGGTACTGGGCCAGATACGCTCCCTGCAACTGGTGCTGTATGTCGTTGAGGGTGGCCGGGGCGGACGCGGTGAACGGCAGCAGCAGCGCGACCGTCACATAGCTGCCGGGCTTGAGCCGGTGGTTCTCGCGGTCGATCGCCTGCACGGTCTCGGTGAACCGGGAACGGCCGAAGTCGTACGCCGTCGCCGAGACGCCCACGCAGTCGTCGCTGCCCTCGGGACGGGACACACCCGGCGCGCAGGAAGGGTCCTCCCTGGTCATCACCAGGCCGCTCCACACGGCGGCGGCCACCACCACGGCGGCCAGCAGCAGCGCCGTGTACCGGCGGAAGCGAATCTCCCAGACGTCCTCGCGCAGCCATCTCCACAGCCGTGCCGTCATCACCGACCCCCGTCCTCGTACGAACCCGTCATCCGCGCCCACCGCCGTACGGCCCCCGGCCCCGTGGGGCCCCTCACCCCTGGCCCCCGCCCTCGTCGTCCCCCGGGACACGCAGCGGACGGCCCGCCAGCGCGTCCGAGGGCCAGTCCCGCGAGGCGCGCCACAGCAGGGCCGTGCCCCCGGGCCGCAGGTTCGACAGCTGCTCCAGCTCGAAACGCAGGCGCTCGGCCACCTCCGGGTCGGGCAGCACCAGCGGATCGGTCAGCTGCCACACCGCGTGCAGCAACCGCCGTACGCGCAGGTGCAGGGCGGCGTCCACGCCCTCGGGCGGCCGCTGTGCCTGATCCGTACGGCCGAGAGCCACCGCGGCCCGGTGGTCGTGGCCGTCGAAGTCGTGACCCTCGGGGTCGTGCGCGTGGTAGTAGGGCGCGGACGCGACGAAGACCAGGGAGCGCAGCCAGGCGCCGACCTCCGTGCCCGGGAAGGTGTCCCGCAGGTGGGCCACCGCCAAGTCCGCCTCGCCGAGAGCCAGTTCGTGGTGCAGCCGGTAGCGTGCCGCGTCCGCGGTCGCCCGCTCTCCGTAGTGGTCGATGACCGCGCGGTGGACCGCCTGCCACTGCGCGTGGTCCGCGTCGAGGTGGTGCAGCCGCAGCAGAAGCAGCGCCCGCAGGAACGGGTCGCCGACGAACTGCCCGTCCGCCGTCGGCCATCCCTCCTCCGTGAGCCGCTGCTGGAGGCCGAGCACCCCGGCCGCGCCGAAGTCGTCGGGAAGCCGGTCCTCGGCGAGCGCCAGCGCCGAGTCCCGGTCGTGCGCGGCGGCGAGCACGGTCAGTTCGTCGAGCCGGCCGCCCGGCACCAGCCGGTCGAGCAGCTCCCGGTAGGCGGGGCGGCCGTCGTGGTCCGCGTGGAGTGCGACGTCCCCGGTGAGCAGCGTGCCGAGGGACCCGGCCCCGCTCGGCAGGTTCTGCCGGGCCGACTCGGAGAGCAGGGTGATGCCGAGCGGGCTGCCGCCGGTCAGCCGGTGGGTGGCGTGCGGAAGCTGGGGCGGCACGTCAAGTCCCCGGCAGAGGGCGCCCACCATGTGCAGGGTGTCGTCGGGCGTCAGCGGCGGCAGCGAGACGAGCAGCGCCCGGGAGGACGGGGAGCTGCCCGGTTCCCAGCCCGTGGTGCGGGCCACCTCGGCGAGGGTGCGGCGGCCGGCGTTCCTGAGTGCCGGGTGGGTCTTCCCGCGGAGAGCCGAGAAGAACACGACCTGGTCGCCGAGGCCGTCCGCCCGGTCGCGCAGCACGGCCTCCATCAGGCCGCGCCCGGCGGGTGCCTGCACATTGTCGATCAGCACGACCGGGCGGCCCAGCCGGTGGGAGCGCTGCATGACGCCGGTGTAGGCGTCGTCGAGGTCGGCCAGCAGCGCCCGGACCAGAAAGCGCTCGGCGTGGGTGCGGGAGTCGCCGCCCGCCCGGAAGTGCCCCGAGAGCAGGATGAGCCCCAGCTTGGGATTGCCGCCGGCGTTCGGGTAGTCGCGGAACCATGTGGCGGCCCTGCGCAGCCGCCGGTGGGTGGGCGCGACCCCCTCGCTGAACGCCTCCAGGCTCGCCTCGATGATCGGCTCGACGACGGGCCCGGCGTTCGACAGGGAGGCCACGAGCTTGGCGATCACCTTGCTCACCCAGCGGCCCGCCAACCCGTCCAGAAAGGACCGGGAGTCGTTCAGCAGCAGGATGCGCTCGGCCTCCTGCCGGATCCGCGCCACGTTCCGGTCGCTCCAGCCGCCCGCCGCGACGGCCAGCAGCCCCGAGGCGAGCCGCGGGAAACTGATCCGCCCCGCTCCCTTCACGGGCTCGGCGAGCTGCTCGGCGACGGTCGTGAGGGCCTGCGCCACCGGCGACCACGCCTCGCGGGGCCGGTTCGCGGGCGGCCCGGCGAACTGCGCCTCCTCACCGTCGACCAGCGCGATGGGCGTATGCCCCTGATAGGCGGTGCGTATCTCGGCGAGCAGCGCACTCTTGCCGAGCCCGCGCCCGCCCGTGAACACCACGAACGGCAGGTCGTCCTGGTGTTCGTACGGTGAGGAACGGAGCTGGTACGGGCGTGCACCGACGAGCCGCGCAGCGAGGCCGGGCGGGTCGGTGTCGAACAGCGGTCCCCGGCCGTGCAGCGATCTGTGCACCGCATCTCCCCCCGGAGCGGTCCGATCCGATGTGCTGCTGTGAGGTCTACCAACGTCAGTGTAAAAAAAGGGGAGTTGATTCGGACTAGGGCGTGCGATGTCCATTGGGTTACGAAAGTCTTCCGCTGTCGGCCGCGAATGATCGTTTCGCTTCGGCCGGTCGTCAGGCTTGGCAGGCGACATGCGACACGTCGGTGCCGGTGAAGGTGGGATGCGAGGGACCGGCGCGGGCATCGGCGGAGCCGATGGGCCCATCGGCAGGACGCCCCACCAGCTCGTGGACCGGTCGTGCCGCCCGCTCGTAGCGTCCTGGACATGACCCCGGAGAACAAGGGCACGGCCCAGCTGACGACCGCCATGGTGCTCTCCGGCACCCTCGGTGTCTTCGTCGTCGAGTCGGGGGCCTCGCCCTTCAACGTCGTCTTCTTCCGTGTGCTGTTCGGCGCCCTCGCCCTCGGCACCTACGTCGTCGCCCGCGGCTGGCTGCGCGGCCACGGCTTCACCCCGCGCACCCTGGGCCTGGCCGTCCTCGGCGGCGTGTTCATCGTCTTCAACTGGGTTCTGCTCTTCCAGGCGTACGGGAACACGTCGATCTCCGTGGCGACGGTCGTGTATCACACGCAGCCGTTCCATGTGGTGCTGCTGGGCGCCCTGCTGTTCCGCGAGCGGCTCACCGCCGCCAAGGTCGGCTGGGTGGCCGTCGCCTTCGCCGGACTGATCCTCGTCTCGGGCGTCACGCCCGGCGACTTCGCAAGCGGCGGCTCCTACCTCCTGGGCGTGGGCCAGGCCCTCCTCGCCGCGCTTCTGTACGGACTGTCGACCCTGGTCACCAAGCGCGTCACCGGCGTACGGCCGCACCTCGTCGCCCTGGTCCAGGTCATCGTCGGCATCCCGCTGCTGCTGCCGTTCGCCGACTTCGGGGCGATGCGCGGCGAAGGAGCCGGCTGGGGCTGGCTGGTGGGGCTGGGCTTCCTCCACACCGGGGTGATGTACGTCCTCATGTACGCCGCCTACGCCAAGCTCCCGACCTCGAAGATCGCGGTGCTCGCCTTCGTCTATCCGGCCGTCGCCCTGCTGATGGACCGGGCGGTGTACGGCCACCACATCGGGCTTGTCCAGGCCCTGGGCATCCCGCTGATCGTGACGGCCGGGCTGAAGGTCACGCTTGCTCGGACACCAGCCGCCGTGCCTGCTGCACGAACAGCCGGGCATGCGCCGGAAGCCGCTTCCCGGCCCGCCACGCCAGCTGCGTGCGAAGCGTGAACGGCGGTTCCCACGGCAGACGGACCAGAGAGCCCTCCGCGAGTTCGGCGGCGACCGTCACCTCGGGCAGCAGCGAGATCCCGAGACCGGCCGCCGCCGCGCGCTTGGTCGCCTCGATGGTGCCGAACTCCCGGAACTCCACGGGCGCGAGAGAGGCAAGCTCCCGCTCGAACAAGTCCCGGTAGGCGCAGCCGGGTTCGGTGGCCAGCAGGGGCTGTTCCACGAGATCGGCCGTCATGACCGGCTTCGAGGCCAGGGCGTGTCCGGGTGCCGACACCAGCACCAGCGGCTCCTCGGCCAGCACCTCGGTCTCCAGCCCGGCGTGCCCGGTCTCCTGCTCCATCAAGAAGCCCAGGTCGTATGTCCCCTGCCGCAGCGCCTGCCGGGTCTCGTCCCCGATGGTGGTCCGCAGCGACATCCGCACCTTCGGATAGCGGTGGTGGAACAACTCCAGCAGCGGAGGCAGACGGTACGAGGTCAGAGACTCCATGGTGCCGACGGTGAGGGTGCCCGCCGGTTCCTGCGCGCCGGCCACCGCGGCCCGCGCCTCCTCGCTCAACTCGATGATCTGCCGGGCGTAGGGCAGAAGCCGTTCGCCGGCCTCCGTCAGCCGGATACGGCTGCCGAGCCGGTCGAAGAGTTCCGTGCCGAGCGAGGACTCCAGGGCGCGGACCTGGCCGGTCACGCTGGACTGCGCATACGACAGTTCCGCCGCGGCGCGGGTGAAGCTGAGCACCGTGGCGACCTTCTCGAAGGTGACGAGCAGCCGGAGTTCCACCGGTCGGTCCCGGTTCCCTCAGCCCTTGGGGTCCTCGCCCCGCTCCCGGCGGCGCAGCTCCTCCTCGCGGCGGCGCAGATCGGCCTCCCAGTCCTTCAGAAGAGCTTCGTCCTTCTTGTTCTCTTCCTTCAGCGACCTGAGGAAGTCGGGATTGTCGTCGGGCGCCACCCAGCTCGTGCGGTGGTTGCGGTGCCACTCGGAGGGCGTGGAGCCGTTCACCGGCGTCTGACGCACCTTGCCCGCGACAAGCCAGGCGATCGGACCGACCAGCACCTCGCCGAAGAGCAGGATGATGATGGCCCAGACCACCTTGGGCAGCCCCCGGACCTGCTCCTCGGGCGTGTTCAGGCAGTCGATGAAGGCGTATATCCACAGCGCGAGGACCAGTAGGTAGGGCAGATACCGGAACATGGTCGTGCGATCCCCCAGGAGACGGTGACGGAGCGCGGGGCGGCCCCGGTGACGGGGTCAGGGTAGCCGGTACCGGATACTGGATCACATGGCTTACGACGATCTTCGCTCCCTGCTCCGGGCGCTGGAGCGCGAGGGAGACCTCAAGCGCATCAAAGCCGAGGTCGACCCCTATCTGGAGGTCGGGGAGATCGTCGACCGGGTACAGAAGTCGGGCGGGCCCGCGCTGCTCTTCGAGAACGTGCGCGGGTCGCGGATGCCGCTCGCCATGAACGTGTTCGGCACCGACCGCCGCCTGCTGAAGGCGCTCGGCCTGAAGTCGTACGGCGAGATCTCCGACAAGATCGGCGGCCTGCTCCGGCCGGAGCTGCCGCACGGGTTCGTCGGGATCCGAGAGGCCTTCGGGAAGCTCGGCGCGATGACCCATGTGCCGCCCAGGAAGGTCAAGGCGGACAGCGCTCCGGTGCAGGAGGTCGTCCTGCACGGCGACGACGTCGACCTGGACACCCTGCCCGCGCTGTTCACCTGGCCCAAGGACGGCGGCTCCTTCTTCAATCTCGGGCTCACCCACACCAAGGACCCGGAGACCGGGATCCGCAACCTCGGGCTGTACCGCCTCCAGCGCCACGACAAGCGCGCGATCGGCATGCACTGGCAGATCCACAAGGACAGCCGCAACCACTACCAGGTGGCGGCCCGGCGCGGCGAGAGGCTGCCCGTCGCCATCGCCTTCGGGTGCCCGCCCGCCGTGACGTACGCCTCGACCGCACCGCTGCCCGGTGACATCGACGAGTACCTCTTCGCCGGGTTCATCGCGGGCCGGCGGATCGAGATGGTCGACTGCAAGACGGTCCCGCTCCAGGTCCCCGCCCACGCCGAGGTCGTCCTGGAGGGCTGGCTGGAACCGGGCGAGATGCTGCCCGAGGGGCCGTTCGGCGACCACACCGGCTTCTACACGCCGCAGGAGCCCTTCCCGGCCCTGAAGATCGACTGCGTCACCATGCGGAAGCGGCCGCTGCTCCAGTCGATCGTCGTGGGCCGCCCCCCGACGGAGGACGGGCCGCTGGGCCGCGCCACCGAGCGCTTCTTCCTGCCGCTCCTCAAGATCATCGTGCCGGACATCGTGGACTACCACCTCCCCGAGGCGGGCGGATTCCACAACTGCGCGATCGTCTCGATCGACAAGAAGTACCCCAAGCACGCCCAGAAGGTGATGCACGCCATCTGGGGCGCGCACATGATGTCGCTGACGAAGCTGATCGTGGTCGTCGACTCCGACTGCGATGTGCACGATCTGCACGAGGTCGCCTGGCGTGCCCTCGGCAACACGGACTACGCCCGCGACCTCACCGTCGTCGAAGGCCCCGTCGACCACCTCGATCACGCCTCCTACCAGCAGTTCTGGGGCGGCAAGGCGGGCATCGACGCGACGAGGAAGTGGCCCGAGGAGGGCTACACGAGGGACGGCGGCTGGCCCGACATGGTCCTGTCCGACCCGGAGACGGCGGCGAAGGTGACCCGCCGCTGGAAGGAGTACGGCCTGTGAGCAGCGCCTCCGCCGCGATCCCGCAGCCAGGACGCACCAAGGCGTTCCTGCGCCTGGTGATGATCGAGCACTCCGTCTTCGCCCTGCCCTTCGCGTACATCGCCTCGCTGACCGCGATGTACCAGTGGGACCGGAACATCCACTGGGGACGGCTGCTGCTGGTCACCGTCTGCATGGTGGGCCTGCGGACGTTCGCCATGGCGGTCAACCGGATCATCGACCGGGAGATCGACGCCCGGAACCCGCGCACGGCGCACCGGGAGCTGGTCACCGGAGCGATGTCGGTCCGCCATGCCTGGACCGGCGCCCTGATCGCCCTGGTGGTCTTCCTGGGCGCGGCGGCTCTGCTGAACCCCCTCTGCCTGGCCCTTGTCCCCATCGCTGTCATCCCGATGCTCGTCTACCCCTACGGCAAACGCTTCACGAACTTCCCGCAGGCCATCCTGGGTCTCGCCCAGGCGATGGGCCCGGTCGGCGGCTGGCTGGCGATCAGCGGCAGGTGGGACTGGGACGCGGTGATCCTCGGCCTCGCGGTCGGCATCTGGATCGGCGGCTTCGACCTGATCTACGCCTGCCAGGACGTGGAGACGGACCGAGAGATCGGGGTCATGTCGGTGCCGGCCCGCTTCGGAATCCCGGCGGCGATCCGGGCCGCCCGGGTCTGTCATGCGATCGTGACGGCGCTGTTCGTGTGGTACGCGGTCGTGACCGGCGCGGGCTTCTTCTTCTGGCTCGGCCTGGTGATCGTGGCGGGCGCCTTCGTCTACGAGCACTCGATCGTGCGGCCCCACGACCTGAGCCGCCTCAACCGCGCGTTCTTCAGCGTCAACGGGTTCATCGGGATTGCCCTGTTCGTGTGTGCGCTGCTCGATCTTCTGGTTCGGGGTCTGACCGTCTGAACACGGTGCGGCCTACCATCGAGGACAGGACCCCAGGGAGGCCACCGTGACCGTCTCGGGCATCGACCGCCTGCACTCGCAGCTGAGCAAGCTGGAGGACATGTTCCCCGGCTATGTGACGGAAATTGTCGAGGGCAGCATCGTGATGAACCCGGTCAGGCCTTTCCACGGGAAGACGATCCAGCGGGTGTGGGCACTCCTCGAGACGCAGCTGCCGCCGGCGTGGGCCCTGGTGAGCGATGTGGCGTTCCCGTTCGATGACGCCAATGAGTTCTGCCCGGACATCGCGGTCATCCCGGCCGAGGCGGAGGCCGAGAATCGCAGTGTGTACCCGGCCGACCTGATCGAGCTCGTCGCCGAGGTGGTCTCCCCGGAAAGCGTCCGCCGCGACTACGAGGTCAAACCCCGCTGGTACGCCTCCCGGGGCATCGCCAACTACCTGGTACTCGACCCGCTCAAGGGCCATGTCGTCACGATGTGGAACCCCGCGTCCGACGGCTACCGCGGCCGTGACGTCATCCCGTACGGCCCCGACCTGACCGTCGACTCCCCGCTCGGCAAGCTGACGCTGGAGACCGGCCGCCTGCCGGTGGACCCGAAGGCGCGCGACCGGTCCTGACCCAGGCCCGGGCCACACCGCCCGCTCAGCCGGGACCTTGGCCCGTCCCCCGCGCGTGGCGCCGGATAGGCTCGGGGGCGTGAACCCAGTCAAGCCAGGAGAGACGCCGCGCACGCCTTGGATCGTGGGGGTTTCGGGTGCTTCGGGCACCCCTTATGCCGCCGCCGTGCTGCGCGGGCTCCTCGACGCGGGCCAGAGCGTCGATCTCGTGGTCAGCCGGGCCTCGCGGCTCACGCTCCTCGACGAGACGGGCCTGCCGTTCCGGGACGCACACTGGCAGGACGACCTGCGGGCCTGGCTGTCCCGCGGCGCCGACGGGAAACCCGGGACCTTCGACGTGGACATCACGGGGGTGCGGCACTGGAGCGCCGGTGACCTGGCCGCCGGGCCGTCCTCGGGGTCGTACCCGGCCAAGGGGATGCTGATCGTGCCGGCCTCGACGGCGAGCGTGGCGGGGGTTGCGCTCGGGCTGTCGAAGGACCTGCTGCAACGGGCGGCGAGCGTGACGCTGAAGGAGGGCCGCCCGCTGGTCGTGGCCGTACGGGAGGCCCCGCTGAACGGTCAGACGCTGCGGCACCTGGTGACGCTGGACGACGCGGGCGCGGTCGTGGTGCCCGCCTCGCCCGCCTTCTACGCCGGGGCCACGCACATCCAGGACCTGGTGGACTTCGTGGCGGGGCGGGCGCTCGACGCGGTGGGCGTCGAACACCGGCTCTACCGTCGCTGGAAGGGCGAGCTGGGCGGCGGAAGCCGTACGACCTGAGGGCCGGCCGCACGTCGGCCGACAGCGGTAACCCCCTCACTTCCGGGGCCCCGGCAGACCTCATCAGACCTTTTCGTACCTCTTCAGATCTCTTCAGACCTCTTCAGTGGAAGGCATCGATCGCATGGACGCGGTGGACAGGCAGCTCATCCAGGCCCTGAGGGAGAACGGTCGGGCCTCCTACGCGGAGCTGGGACGCCTCGTCGGCCTGTCCGGGCCCAGCGTCACCGATCGCATCAACCGCCTCGAGGCGGCCGGCGTCATCACCGGTTACCGTGCGACCGTCAACGCCGCCTCCCTCGGCCTCGGGGTCACCGCCCTCATCGGTATCTCGCTCTCCGACGCCGCCGACCACGAGGACGTGGCGCACCGGCTGAAGGACCTTCAGGAGATCGAGGACTGCTGGTTCATCGCCGGCGACGACTCGTTCATGCTCAAGGTGCGCGTGACCGACGTGGACGGCCTGGAGAAGACCATCCGCAGGCTGTCCGGTACCAAGGGTGTCTCCCGTACGCGGACCACGATCGTGCTGTCCACCAAGTGGGAGAACCGGGTGGGGGAGCTTCCGGAGACCCACTAGGCGAGAAGCGCCGGGTGCAGTGCGCCGGGTGGGGACGCCGGGTGGGGGGCGCCGTCCGCCCGGACGGCGAAGGGTACGGTGGGGTGGGTTTGTCCTGAGGGAGAGGCAGAAGCATGGATGTCGGGCTCAAGCGTGAGCTGGAGGACAAGGTCCGGGCCGGTGAGCGGCTGACCCGCGAGGACGGCATCGCGCTGTACGAGTCGGACGATCTGGCCTGGCTCGGCGGCCTCGCGCACGAGGTACGGACCCGCAAGAACGGTGACGTGGTCCACTTCAACGTCAACCGTCACCTCAACATGACGAACGTGTGCACCGCGTCCTGCGCGTACTGCTCGTTCCAGCGCAAGCCGGGCGAGAAGGACGCGTACACGATGCGCATCGAGGAGGCGGTCAAGCTCGCCAAGGCGATGGAGTCCGAGAACCTCACCGAACTGCACATCGTCAACGGCCTTCACCCGAACCTGCCGTGGCGTTACTACCCGCGCTCGCTGCGCGAGCTGAAGGCCGCCCTGCCGAACGTCTCGCTGAAGGCGTTCACGGCGACGGAGATCCACCACTTCGAGACGATCTCCGGTCTTTCGGCGTCCGAGATCCTCGACGAACTGATCGACGCCGGTCTGGAGTCGCTCACCGGCGGCGGTGCCGAGATCTTCGACTGGGAGGTCCGGCAGCACATCGTCGACCACAGGACCCACTGGGAGGACTGGTCGCGCATTCACCGCCTGGCGCACGAGAAGGGTCTGAAGACCCCGTGCACCATGCTGTACGGCCATATCGAGGAGCCGCGCCACCGCGTGGACCACGTACTGCGGCTGCGTGAGCTGCAGGACGAGACGGGCGGATTCCAGGTCTTCATCCCGCTGCGCTACCAGCACGACTTCGTGGACCTGAAGGACGGCAAGGTCCGCAACCGCCTTCAGGCGCGCACCCAGATGGCGACGGGCGCGGAGGCACTGAAGACCTTCGCGGTCTCCCGTCTGCTCTTCGACAACATCCAGCACGTCAAGGTCTTCTGGGTGATGCACGGTGTGCAGACCGCGCAGCTGGCCCTCCAGCACGGTGCGGACGACATGGACGGCTCGGTCGTCGAGTACAAGATCACGCACGACGCGGACAACTACGGCACGCCGAACAAGCTGACCCGTGAGGACCTGCTGGACCTGATCCGTGACGCGGGTTTCCGCCCGGTGGAGCGGAACACGCGGTACGAGATCATCCGCGAGTACGAGGGCCCGGACCCGGCGCGCCGCGACGAGCCCCAGCCGATGCGGATCTGACCCCTCCAGTGAGTGGGGGTGAGGGGCGCCACACCTGCTTGAACCCCAAATGAGGTAATAGATAGCCTCGCGCCATGCCCCTTACCTTCGCTCTCGATCCCGCCGTCACCCCTGCCCTGCGCGACGGCGTGCTCGATCTGTGGACGGATGTCTCCAACGCCGACGGGGCCGTCGGATTCGTGCCGCCGGTCACCCGGGAGGTGGTACGGCCGGAGCTGGTCCGGCATCTGTCTGCGATGAGCGAGGGGCGCACCCGGCTGCTCGTCGGGTACGAGGCGGAGGGGCGGGTGGCCGCAAGCGCGTTCCTCACCTTCAACACGCACCGGCTGATGACGCACTGGCTGTGGCTCTACACGGTGATGGTGCACCCCCGGCACCAGGGCAAGGGCTACGGCCGCGACCTGCTGGCCGCCGCCGCGGACGCGGCCCGCGGCTTCGAGGGCGTCGAGGCGATACGGCTCACCTGCCGCGGCGGCCTCGGTCTCGAGCACTTCTACGGTTCGTGCGGCTACAAGGAGGTGGGCCGGGTGCCCGGGGCGATCCGGGTGGCGCCCGGCGACGACCGGGACGACATCACGATGGTGCTGCCCCTGGGATGACCCCGCCGGTGCGGTCCGGCCGGCCGGTGCGCCGCACCCCCCTGCAAGATCAGGCGCCGCGCGTGCTTCACTGGACGGTGACCAACAGGGGGATTCCCACGGAACGGAAGAGTGGATAGAGATGCTCCGCTACACGCTGATGCGCCTCGGTATCTTCGCGGGCTGCCTCGTCGTCGTCTGGGGCCTCGTCTACTCCGGCCTCGCCCCGCGCGGCCTCGGTGCCTCCAACGGCCTGTGGATCGTCCTGCTCGCCATGGTGATCTCGGCCCCGATCAGCTTCGTGCTGCTCCGTGGAGAGCGCGACCGGGCCTCCGTGCAGGTCGCGCAGAAGGTCGACCGTATGAAGGCCGGACTCGACGCGAACCGCGCCCAGGAGGACGGGGCCGACGACGCGGCGCGCACCCAGCGCCAGACCTCGTGAGCTGACGCCCGCCCCGCGGCGGGCCGCCGTTCCTGGCCGCCCCCGGACCACGACTAGGTGCCCCCCGGCGGGTGTCCCTCCTGGCCGTCGCCGTCGGTGGGCGGGTGTCCCTCCTGGCCGTCGCCGTCCGTGGGCTGGTGCGGGGGCCGGTCGAAGTGGACCGTGATCTTCTCGAAGCCCTTGAAGGACTGCGTCGCCGCGTACGACCGGTAGGCGCGCAGATCCCCCGGGCTGAGGTGGACACGATCGGTGAACGGGCTCAGCAGGCTGCGGGGCCACAGCCGCAGGCACCGCACCGCACAGATCTCCGCCGTGCCGAGGTACACCAGCGCGCCGAGGTAGAGCCAGGCGATCAGGCCGAGCACGATCCCGAAGAACCCGTACGTCGCCGTGGTGCCCTTCAGGACGTGGCCGACGTAGTACGAGCCGCCCCACTGGAGCACCTGCCAGGCGCAGGCACCGGCGAGGGCCGGGGCGTACATCAGGCGTACCGGCAACCGGCGGCGCGCCAGGATGCGGTAGCTCAGCATCAGCAGACAGGCGTTGAGCACGACGGCCACGGCCGCGGCGGCGACCCGCACACCGACCGCCAGCCGGGCGCCGAACACGCTGGCCGCGGACTCACCGGCGGACAGGGCCGTGGTGACACAGAGCCCGAGCGCGAGCAGCGACAGGAACTTCAGGCCCTTCAGCCGCGAGCGCAGCGGATCGGGACGGGCGTGGCGGGGCACCGCGAAGATCTTGTTCAGGGCGAGCTGGGCGGCCTGCGCGATGCCCAGGGCGCCGTAGAGACTGACAGCGATACCCACGCCGAGGGCGACACCACTTCCGTGGAAGGAGTGGATGTTGTGACCGAGCTGGTCGCCGATCACCGGGAACTCGCTCAGTGCCGAATTCAGCAGCGCCTGCTGGAGGTGCGGGTTGCCGCTGAGTATGGAACCGAGCAGGGCCACGAGGAAGAGCAGCAGCGGGAACAGGGACAGAAAACCGTAGTACGTCAAAAGCGCGGTCAGATATGCGGCCTGGTCGTCGAAGAACTTGTAGGCCACGGCCAGAGAAAAGCCCGCCCAGCGATGCCGTCGCTGGTACCCGTCCAGACGGGCCAGCACACTCATGTATCTCCCCGTACCCCCCTGAGCTGGACCCATGCGGAGTCCGGGCCGCGTCGGCGATGGGTCTCCGCAGGGTTCCGGCAGGGTCGGTCCTGGCTTCCGGTCGATGTTCCGGGCGCTTTTCCCGTAGACGATTCCGGCCTTTCCGGGAGGTGAGTCCTGCCTCCCCGGGAGGTGACCCCGCCGGTTTTCCGCCCCGGCCGTGAAGGTTTCCGCCCGGAATTGCCGACTCCCGGGTGGTGCGTGGGGGCTCACTCCTGGGGTGACCGTGGGTATGGCCATGCCAGGGCGGAGGACCGGGTCCGGACATGCGGTTCTCACGCGCCCGGGCGGCCTCCCGGCGGAGGTTGACGCGGAGGCTGCACACGCCTGTCCCCGGACCATCCCCGAACCCGTACAGACTCCCCACGCGGGCCCCGTACGATCCGGGTCCTAACCGGTGGTAACAGCGAGCCGCACCGCCGATGAACGTCTCCGTGCGCCCAGCGCGTACTTCATGCAGCGAAGCAGTGCACCGCTGCAGGCCCCAGGAGCTGCCCATGCCCATCTCGTACTCGTCGGTACCCATCCCCACGGCCCCGGCCGATCTCGACCACGACCGCGGCCCGGTGCTCGTGGAGCCGGAGATCCGGCGGCTGAACGGTGAGGTGCGGGAGGCGTATGTGCCTCCGCTGGTGCCGCAGGTGACCCATGGCTCGCTCGCCGACCTGCCGTTCGAGAACGCGGCCGAGGCGCCGGGCCACCGGGTCCTCAGCCGCCGTGACGCGGACGGCGAGTGGACGGACGTGACGGCTGCTCAGTTCGCCGAGCAGGTCCTCTCCGTGGCGAAGGGACTGATCGGCGAGGGCCTGATGCCGGGCGACCGGATCGCCGTCATGGCGCGCACGGCGTACGAATGGACGCTGCTGGACTTCGCGGCCTGGGCGGCGGGCCTGGTGACGGTCCCCGTCTACCCCACATCCTCCGTCTTCCAGACCCGCTGGATCCTCCAGGACGCGGGCGTCGTGGCCCTGGTGACGGAGACGGTCGGCCAGGCGGCGGCCCTCGGCCCGGAGCGCCCCCACATGCCCGACCTGCGCCATGTGTGGGTGATGGAGAAGGGGCATGTCGACCGCCTGGCGGAACTGGGGCAGCCGCTCCCGGACCAGGAGGTCTTTGTACGCAGGGGCGTTCTGGGCCCGGACACCCTGGCCACCCTCGTCTACACCTCGGGTACGACGGGCCGCCCCAAGGGCTGCGCGCTGACACACGGCAACTTCCTCGCCGAGGTCGACAACGCCACCGAACTCCTCCACCCCATCTTCAGCGCGAGGAGCAGCGAGGAGCCGTCGACGCTGCTGTTCCTGCCCCTGTCGCACGTCTTCGGCCGGATGGTGGCGGTCGCGTGCATCCGCGCCCGGGTACGGCTCGGCCACGCGCCGAGCCTCCAGGCGCGGGACCTGCTGGCCGACCTGGCGAGCTTCCGGCCGACCTTCCTGCTGGCCATTCCGTACATACTGGAGAAGGTCTACAACAACGCGCGGGCCGCCGCCGAACGCGGCGGCCGGGCGGCGCTGTTCGACCGTGCGGCGGACGTGGCCCGCCGCTACGGCGAGGCGACGGAGGCCCGGCAGCACGGCACCGGCCCCGGCCCGAGCCGCGCCCTGAAGACGGCCCGCGCCTTCTACGATCCCCTCGTCTACCGCCGTATCCGCAACGCCCTGGGTGGCAGGGTCCGCCATGTCATCTGCGGCGGCTCCCCGCTGGGCCACCGCCTCGCCGCCTTCTACGCGGGCGCCGGCATAGGGATCTACGAGGGGTACGGCCTGACGGAGACGACCGGCGCGGCCACCGTGACCCCACCGCTCAAACCCCGGCTCGGCACGGTGGGCTGGCCGCTGCCCGGCACACGGGTGCGCATCGCGGCGGACGGTGAGGTGCTGCTCTCCGGCGGCCAGGTCTTCCGCGGCTACTGGGATCCTCGCGCGGGCGGGGTGGTCCCGGCCGGTCCCGACGGCTGGTTCCCCACGGGCGACATCGGCCGCCTGGACGACGAGGGCTACCTCGCGATCACGGGCAGGAAGAAGGAGATCCTGATCACCGCGGGCGGCAAGAACGTGGCCCCGGCGCCCCTGGAGAACTGGCTCCGCTCCCACCCCCTGATCTCCCAGTGCCTCGTCCTCGGCGACGGCCGCCCCTACGTCACCGCACTGATCACCCTGGACCCGGAGGGGATCGTGCACTGGCGCCAGATGATCGGCAAGCACCCGGTGCCTCCCGAACTCCTCCGTGACGACGAGGAGTTGCACCGGGTCCTGCAATGCGCGGTGGACGAGGCGAACAAGCTGGTCTCCCGCCCCGAGTCGATCCGCCGCTTCGCGGTCCTCCCCGTGGACTTCACCGAGGAGGCGGGCCACCTGACCCCGTCGATGAAGCTCCGCCGGGAGACGATCCTGCGGGAGTTCGCCCGGGAGGTGGAGGGGCTGTACGCGCCCTAGATCCGCTGGGGCACGGAGACGATCCGCCGCTTCCCGCCGGAGCCGCCGGTGGAGTGGCAGCCGCGACCGCCACGGCCATGACGGCTCAGTCGAGCAGGCCCGCGGCCGTCAGCAGGCGGGTCAGGTCGGTACGGGAGCGGACCTGCAACTTGCGGTAGATACGGGTGAGGTGCGCCTCCACCGTCTTGCGGGAAACGAACAGCGACGCCGCCGCCTCCACGTTGTTCAGTCCCCGGGCCACCGCCCGGGACACCTGGAACTCCTGCGGTGTCAGCAGGGAGAGCGCGTCGCCCGCCGTCGGCCGGCCGGCCGTCACGGTGCCGCCCGTGGCGGCCAGTTCGCTGGCCGCCCGCCGCGCCCAGGGCTCCGCGCCCAGCCGCTGGAAGCAGGCCAGGGCGGCCGTCAGGGGGGCGCGGGCGGCGGCCGGGCGGCGGTGGCGGCGCAGTACCTCCGCCTCGCACAGCTGCGTGCGGGCGAGGTCGAAGGGCCCCGTGGTGCGTCCATGGGCGTCCAGCGCGCGGGCGAAGTGCGCCTCCGCCTCCTCGGGCGTGGGCGCCAGCAGGCCCCGGCAGCGGGCGGCGGCCGCCTCCGCCGACGCCAGGCCCGTCTCCCGGGCCCGTTCCTCCAGCCAGGCCGTCACCCTGTCGGCCCGGTCCGGGTGGCCGGCCCGCAGCTGTGCCTCCGCCAGGTCGGACGCGAACGGGACGACCTCCGGGTTGCCGACGCCCTGTTCCCGTGCCAGGGCCAGGGTCTGTTCCAGCTGGCCGGCGGCCGTCTCATGGTCACCGTGGGTCAGGGCCGCCAGCCCGAGGACCGCCGTCAGATGGAACTCCTGGCAGCCGATGCCGTGTGTCCCGCACTCCCGGCGCGCGTGCGCCACATGTTCCTCGACGGCCACCCGGTCACCGCGCAGCGCCTCCAGTCGGGCGAGGCCGTACAGGGTGTAGCTGACGCAGGTGAGCTGGCCCAGCTCCTCCGCCCAGCGCAGGGACTCGGTCAGGTCGCCGCGCGCCGAGGCCCACTGGCCGATGCGGGTCTCCAGCTCGCCGCGCACCGCCAGGGTGAAGGCCAGCACGCCCACCGCGCTGTGGCGGCGCGCCGACTCCACCGCCGTGTTGAGCAGCCGGCGCCCCCGGGCGAACTCCTCCGCCCTGCTCCACGCCTGCCCGGCGATCGCGTACACCGGCTGGTCGCGTACGGGGTCCCCGGCGCCGTCCCGGTCGGCGGCCCGAAGCATCGCCGTGCCCCGCGCCACCTGCCCGGCCATGACGAGCGCCGCGCCGAGCATGGTCTGGCTCAGCCAGCGGTCCCGGCCCCTGGGCGCGGCGAGCGCCACGGACTGCTCGGCGACCCTGATCGCCGCCGGGACATGCCCGTCCAGGCGGGCGGGGGCGGTCGCCTCGGCCAGCAGGACGCAGGCGCGCGCGGGATCGGTCGCGCGTACGGCGTCGGCGGCGTCCAGCAGCAGGCCGTACGCCCGGGCCGGCTCCCCCTTCCAGGTGTACATCCGGCCCAGCAGGGCCTGGATGTCCGCGCGCATCGCCGCGTCGGGCGTGATCCGCAGGGCTTCCTCGCACCACGGCGGGCCGTACGGCGATCCGCTCAGCAGGGCGTCGGAGGCGGCGCGGTGGAGCCGCTCGGCGCGCACCGCGGCCTCGGGGGTCAGCTCGGCGGCGCGGCGCCAGGCCAGCGCGGACTCCCCGTACGCGCTGCGGCGGCGCGCCTCCAGGGCCGCTTCGGCCAGCGCCGCCGCGGCCTCCTCGTCGGGGCCCGCGCTGGCCGCCGCCCGGTACCAGGCGTGCAGCGCGCCCGTGCTCACCGCCGCGAGGGCGTGGAAGGCGGCGAAGCGGTGGGCGAGCGGAGCCCGGGTGAGGACCAGCGGGCGCAGCACGGGGTGGTGGAAGTCCAGGCCGTCGAGGGTGGCCCGGACCAGGCCCGCCTGTTCCGCGGGGGACAGCGCCTCCAGGGACAGGCCGGCCACCTCCAGGGCCTTGCGCAGGGTGCCGGCGGCCGTGGAGCGGCTCGCGGCGAGCACCGCCAGGGCCCGGCGCGCGGTGTCGGGAAGATCGTCCATCCGGGCCGCCCAGGCCCGTTCGAGATGGCGGCCCAGCGAGGGCGGGGCGGGCAGCGGCTGCTCCCCGCGCGCCTGTTCCGGCGTCAGGCCGGACGCCATCTCGCGCAGGGCCAGGGGGTTGCCCCCGCTGATCCGTACGAGTTCGCCGAGGACCGCGGGGGCTACCCGACGGCCCGCCTCCGCCAGCAGCGCCGCGCACTCGGCCGTCGCGAGCCCGCCCACCTGCACGGCGGGGATGCTCCGGCGTTCGCCCGACTCGCCGTGGTCCTCGCGCGAGGACAGCGCGAGCGCGACCCGTTCGCAGGACAGGCGGCGGGCGACGAACAGCAGGACACGCTGGGAGGACGGGTCCACCCAGTGCAGGTCGTCGACCAGGACCACCACCGGGTGCCGGTCGCCCAGGGCGGCGAGCACGTTGAGGGCGCCCATGCAGGCCGCGTACGGATTGCCCGGGGCCTGGCCGGACAGCGCGAGGGACCCCTCCAGGGCGGAGCGCTGGGCCTCGGGGAGATCCCTGAAAAGGGAGGAATGCGGCATGAGCAGATCGCCCAGGACGGCGAACGGCAGGACGGTCTCGGTCTCGATGCCCCGGGCCCGCAGGACGGTCGCCCGCCGGCCTGCCTGTTGGGCCGCGTAGTCCAGCAGGGCCGTCTTGCCGATCCCGGGCTCGCCCCACAGCAGCAGGGCCGCCCCACCGTCCGCACCCGCCACGAGCAGGTCGTCCATCAGTCCGCGCTCGCGCTCGCGACCGACGAAACCGGCCGGTGTCCGCTGCCCCGCCGTGCTCTCGACCCGCTGCGGAGGTCCCCCTCGCATGTGCCACCCCCTGGCGCCCGCCCACGTCCATCATGGGGCACGACGGGTGGGTCAAGAAGGGTGAACGCGGACACAGGTGCAGGGACTTCCCCGAAGCGGGCGCAACGGCGGGGGACTTGAATGGTGCTCGCACCACACCGGAATGAGGCAGGCGAAGACGGATCGCGGAGCGGGGGAAGGGCCGATGCCGACGGCATCAGCGGGAGCAGGACCGAGGCTCGACTCGATCGAGATCAAGGTGACGTTCTCGGACGCCGGCGCGGCCGCCGCGATCGGGACGCTGGCGCCGGACCACGGGGGGGCCCGGCGCCGCGTCTACTTCTGTGAGGCCCTCGCCCGCTCCCGGGTACCCGGTGAACTGCCGCTGTCGGATGCGGGGGTGATCCTGCGGCTGCGGGACGGGGGCGGGCGAGGCGGTGACGTCACGGCCAGGCTGCGGCCGTGCCGGCGGTCCCGGATCGGCGAGCGGTGGCTGGGTTTCCGGGGGCAGGGGCCGGATTCCTTCGGCCTGACGGGCGACTGGTCGGGGGAGCACCGGACGCTGTCGGCGTCCTTCACGACCGACTGCGGCAGTGACGCGGTCGAGGCCGTGGCGTCCGGTGCGCAGCCGCCGTCCTGGGCCCTGTCGGAGCGGCAGCGGGCGTTCCTGGCCGACTGCGCGGACGTGCGGCTCGGCTGCGGGCCACTGGACGTACTGGGGCCGGTGCACTCCGTGCGCTGGGACGGCGTACGCCTCGACCACCATGAGGTGAACCTGGAGAGCTGGACCCTGGACGGTCCGCGGCCCCTGCGCTGGCTGGAGGTCTCCGAGCGGGTGCCGCCCGAGGGGGCGGAGGTCGTCCAGGCGTCCCTGACGGCCCTCCTGCGCAGGCAGGGCCTGGATCCCGGCCCGGAGGAGGGGACGAAGACCCGGCGGGTCCTGGAGGCCCTGTCACTCGGATCCCGGCCCCCGCAGCGGATCCTTTGGTCGTCGAGCTGAGGCCAGGGGCGATTCTTACAGGGCCTGTGGGACTTTTATGATCTTTGGGACCTCTGGGACCTCTGGGACCTATGGCCCCCTGTGTCTCCTGTGGCCTTTGGGATCTCTGGGGCCTGTGGGACATCGGAGGGCATTGGCCTGTGGCCCGGGGGTCATGAGGGATATGCGGGCCGGCTGGAAAAGGACGGCGGCGCAAAAAAGCAGGAGCCCCCTGCGCCGGTCGGCGCGCGGGGCTCCTTGGGTACTGCTTCCGTTCCGGATCAAGCATCGGACTCTGGGCCGGAAGGCCGTGAGCCGGAGGCCTGGAACCGAAGGCCGAAACTCCGGTTCAGCGACTCAGATGGCCGTGACGTTCTCCGCCTGGGGGCCCTTCGGGCCCTGGGTCACGTCGAAGCTCACCTGCTGGTTCTCCTCAAGCGAGCGGAAGCCGTTCGCATTGATCGCGGAGTAGTGGACGAAGACGTCGGGGCCGCCGCCTTCCTGGGCGATGAAACCAAAGCCCTTTTCGGCGTTGAACCACTTCACGGTTCCGGTAGCCATAAGCCCTCCTTGGGCCCAAAGGGTTTGCCCTGCTCCAGAACCTGCAAGTGTGAAAACTGAAGCGCCGCACAACTGCACGTCTCGGGAACGACGAGAGCCCGCGGTCACATGCTCCGCAGGCTCTGTACTGCAAGGAAACCAAACTGCAACTTGCGGCGAGCCTAGCACGCGGGCAGCCGGAAGCAATAGAGGCCAAGATCACTTCACCCAAATGTTTGAACGGGTGTGAGCTGAACTGACGCAACAGTGTCGCATGCTGGACACGGGGTTGACTCCAGCGATCCGGGAGGTGTCCTTAAGTCGCTCGGGCACCCTGAAGCAAGCACCGTACCGCACGGGGTCTAGTCTCGCGATGTGGACAATTCTCGCACCCGGCCGCGCGTCGGCCACATTCAGTTCCTGAACTGCCTGCCCCTGTACTGGGGGCTCGCGAGAACCGGAACGCTCCTGGACCTGGAGCTGACCAAGGACACCCCCGAGAAGCTCAGCGAGCAGCTGGTGCGGGGCGATCTCGACATCGGCCCGATCACCCTGGTCGAGTTCCTCAGAAATGCCGACGACCTGGTCGCCTTCCCCGATATCGCGGTGGGCTGCGACGGCCCCGTGATGTCCTGCGTGATCGTCTCCCAGCTCCCGCTGGACCGGCTCGACGGCGCCCGCGTCGCCCTCGGCTCCACCTCGCGGACCTCCGTACGCCTCGCCCAGCTGCTGCTCGCCGAGCGGTACGGGGTGACGCCGGACTACTACACCTGCCCGCCCGACCTCAGCCTGATGATGCAGGAGGCGGAGGCCGCGGTCCTCATCGGCGACGCCGCCCTGCGCGCCAACCTCCACGACGGCCCGCGCTACGGCCTCGCCGTGCACGACCTCGGCGCACTGTGGAAGGAATGGACGGGCCTGCCGTTCGTCTTCGCGGTGTGGGCCGCCCGCCGCGACTACCTGGAGCGCGAGCCGGACTCCACCCGGCGGGTGCACGAGGCGTTCCTGGCCTCCCGCAACCTGTCCCTGGAGGAGGTCGTCAAGGTCGCCGAACAGGCAGCCCGCTGGGAGGCCTTCGACGCGCAGGTGCTGGAGCAGTACTTCACGACGCTCGACTTCCGCTTCGGGGGCCCGCAGCTGGAGGCGGTCGCCGAGTTCGCCCGGCGGGTCGGGCCGACCACGGGCTTCCCGGCGGACGTGAAGGTCGACCTCCTGAAGCCGTAGCGGGCTCCCCCGTGGGCACTACCCTGCTGGGAAGTCGTACGGGGGAGGAGTGGCGCCATGCAGCCGCTGGAGGCCGGAGAACCCACCGCGGTCGGGCCCTACCGACTGCTCGGCAGGCTCGGCTCGGGCGGGATGGGCCGTGTCTACCTCGGGCGCAGCGCGGGCGGGCGCACGGTCGCGGTCAAGGTCGTGCACCCGCACTTCGCGCTGGACGAGGAGTTCCGTGCGAGGTTCCGCCGCGAGGTGGAGGCCGCGCGGCGGGTCGGCGGGGCCTGGACCGCGCCCGTGCTCGACGCGGACCCCGAGGCGCCGGTGCCGTGGGTCGCGACCGGATACGCGGCGGGGCCGTCCCTGGCCGCCGCGGTGACGGACGGCGGGCCGCTGCCCCCGCATTCGGTGCGGGCGCTGGGAGCGGGCCTGGCGGAGGCGCTGTCCGCGGTGCACGGTCTCGGCCTGGTGCACCGGGACGTGAAGCCGTCCAACGTCCTGCTGACCCTCGACGGCCCCCTCCTGATCGACTTCGGCATCGCCCGGGCGATGGACGGGACGGCGTCGCTGACCTCCACGGGCGTCTCGGTCGGCTCGCCCGGCTACATGTCCCCCGAGCAGATCCTGGGCAAGGGCGTCACCGGCGCGGCGGACGTCTTCTCGCTGGGCGCGGTGCTGGCGTACGCGGCGACCGGTCGCTCCCCGTTCCCCGGCGACTCCTCGGCCGCTCTGCTGTACAAGGTCGTCCACGAGGAACCGGAACTCGACGGCGTCGAAGGCGAGTTGCGGGAGCTCGTGGCCGCCTGCCTCGTCAAGGACCCGGCCGCCCGGCCCGCTCCGCAGGAGGTGGCCGGCAGGCTCGCACCGCAGGGCGCGGCCCGCCTGGTGACCGGCGGCTGGCTGCCGGGCCCGCTGGTGGAACAGGTCAGCCGCAAGGCCGTACAGCTGCTGAACCTGGAGGCGTCGGGGCCACCGCCCTCGGGACCGGTGGACTTCAGCAGGGCGTCGCTGGGCGAGCCGCCCGCGGCGGCCACGGCATTTGCGGGCTCGTCCTCCTCGACGCCCGAAGTGCCGGTATCCGAGGGCCGGTTCGGGTCGCCGCCCTCGGGGGCCTTCGGACCTCCGCCCGTCATGACCGTTCCTCCGGCCCCTGCCACCCCGCTCGCCCCCGTGCCCGAGGCGCGGCCCGAGGACGCCGTACCCGACACCGCGGACGGTCCCGGAAAGCTCTCCGTGAGCCTCGCCGCGACCTCCGTGCCCGGATCCGGCGGCCGTGGCCGGCGCCTGAGCTGCACGGTCGCCCTCGCGGTGGCGGGAGCGCTGGCCGCGGTGACGGTCGGGTCCCACTTCGTCTTCGGTCTGTTCGACGGCGGCTCCTCCGGCGGGGGCAGCGCCGCCGGAGGAGCCCCCAGCTCCCCGGCCCGCTCGGCAAGCGCGTCGCAGCCGGCGGCCGGGGAATCCGCCGTGCCCCCCTTCTACCTCGGCACCTGGGAGGGTGACGCCCTCGCGCTCGGCGGCACGCTGCCCGCGGGCACATTCCGCGTCACCCTTCGCGAGGCGGCCGTCGGCGGCGAGATCGGCACCTTCCGGTCCACCGACCAGCTCGGCGGCGTCTGCGACGACGTACTGTTCCTGAAGCGGGCCTCGGCGCGGCAGCTCGTCGCCACGAGCGTCGCACGGAAGTCCAATCCGTCGACGTGTACGACCGGAAGCCACGAGGTCCGCCTCACACCCGCCGGCGCCGACCTTCGGTACGAGACGGACAACGCGGATGCCGGGAACCCGACTTCGCGGATGGGGAAGGTCAACTAGCCCACCGGCAAGGCCAGTCGGGGGTGTCCTTCCGCGCTTACCCTGAGCGCGTGGATCTGGACCTCTGGGTGGCCGCCGGTGCCGCGGTGTGGGGTGCGGGCGTCGGTGTGCTGGTGCCCCGGGCCGCGTACCGGCTCTGCGTCGAGCCCGAGCAGCCGTGGCGGGACCGGTGCCCGGACGGGCACCCGATCGACGGGTGGGTCGGACGGGCCCGGTGCGCCGACGGGCGGCCATACGGCCCCGGGACCGCCCTGGTGTGCATGGCCACCGCCGTGGTCTGCGGCGCCCTCGCCCTTGCCACCGGCACCCGCCCCGAGCTCGCCGTCTGGCTGCTGCTCGCCCCTGCCGGTGTGTTGCTGACGCTCGTCGACTTCCGGGTCCAGCGGCTGCCGGACGTGCTCACCCTGCCGCTCGCGGCGGCCGCGCTGGTCCTGCTCGCGGCCGCCGCGGCCCTGCCCGGGCACGCGGGGCACTGGCGTACCGCGCTCCTCGGGGCCCTCGCGCTCGGCGGCGCGTACTGCGTGCTCTTTTTCGTCAACCCGAACGGCATGGGCTTCGGCGACGTCAAGCTCGCCCTCGGGCTCGGCGGGATGCTCGGCTGGTACGGCTGGCCGACCGTGGTCCTCGGCACCTTCGCCGGGTTTCTCTTCGGCGGGCTGTACGGGCTCGGGCTCGTTCTCGCGCGCCGGGCCGGGCGGCGCACTGCGATCCCCTTCGGGCCGTTCCTCATCGCCGGCGCCTTGGTGGGACTGCTGACGGGTGCGCACGCGGCCTGACGTCGGCCCGCCAAAACCCCTGGCGTAGGCTGGTCCGGTCTGTCCACAACCCTTACGAAAGGGACGCCCGGTGACCGAGAAGGCCGACCTCACGCCCATTGACGTCACAGCCGTCCTCGACCGTGCGGCAGCCGGTGGGCGGATCACTCCCGAAGAAGCGCTGGTCCTCTACCGGGACGCGCCGCTGCATGCGTTGGGCTCCGCCGCCGACGCCGTACGCCGCCGTAACTACGCCGGTGTCGAGCACATTGCGACGTACATCATCGAGCGGAACATCAACTACACGAACGTCTGTGTGACGGCGTGCAGGTTCTGCGCCTTCTACGCGGCCCCCAAGGACACCGCCAAGGGCTGGACCCGGGACCTCGACGACATCCTGCGCCGGTGCGCCGAGACCGTCGAACTCGGCGGCACCCAGATCATGTTCCAGGGCGGCCACCACCCGGACTACGGCGTCGAGTACTACGAGAAGCACTTCCGCGCCATCAAGGAGGCCTTCCCGCAGCTGGTCATCCACAGCCTGGGGGCGTCCGAGGTCGAGCACATGGCCCGGATCTCGGGCGTCGGCGTGGAGGAGGCAATCACCCGGATCCACGCGGCCGGGCTGGACTCCTTCGCCGGAGCCGGCGCCGAACTCCTGCCCGAGCGGCCCCGCAAGGCGATCGCGCCCCTGAAGGAGAGCGGTGAGCGCTGGCTGGAGATCATGGAGACCGCGCACAACCTGGGCGTCGAGTCCACGTCCACCATGCTCATGGGCACCGGCGAGACCAACGCCGAGCGCATCGAGCATCTGCGGATGATCCGTGACGTCCAGGACCGCACGGGCGGCTTCCGGGCCTTCATCCCGTACACCTACCAGCCCGAGAACAACCATCTGAAGGGCCGCACCCAGGCGACCCTCTTCGAGTACCTGCGGATGATCGCGATCGCCCGCCTCTTCCTGGACAACGTCCGGCACATCCAGGGCTCCTGGCTGACCACCGGCAAGGAGATCGGCCAGCTGTCCCTGCACTACGGCGCGGACGACCTCGGCTCGATCATGCTGGAGGAGAACGTCGTCTCCTCGGCCGGGGCCAAGCACCGCTCCAACCGTCAGGAGATCATCGACCTGATCCGCAAGGCGGGACGGGTGCCGGCGCAGCGCTCGACGACGTACGAGCACCTCGTCGTCCACGACGACCCGGCGAACGACCCCGCCGACGAGCGGGTCGTGTCCCATATCTCTTCGACGGCGATCGAGGGCGGCACGGCCCATCCCGAGCTGAAGCTGCTCGCCTCCAACTAGGCCCCGGATGCTGACGATCCACGCCGATTCCAGGGGCCGTGCGCTCGCCGTCCGCGGCGAGTGGATCGCGGACGCCGGGCCGCTGGAGGAGGTCGTCGCCGCGCATCCGTCGGCGCGCGTGCGGGAGTGGCCCGGCATTCTCACATCGGGGCTCGTCAACCTCCATGGCACCGAGCTGCTGGAGGAGGAGTACCACCCGGATCCGCGGGAGGCCGACCGGCTGGGCACCGAGCCGCTGACCGGGGACGCGCTGGCGGCGCTGGACCTGGACGACGTCCGCTGGGGCGCGAGCGCCCGGCGCGGGGTGCAGCGGATGCTGGCGCACGGCACGGTCGCGGCGGCCTGTGAGCCGCTGCGCAACCGCGCGGTCCAGGACGCCGTCCGGCGCACCGGACTGGGGATCGTGGGCCGGCTGGGGCGCCCCGCCGGTGTTCCCTCCCTCGACCCGTGCGCCTGCGGCCTGCCGCTGGAGTTCCCGCCCGCGCGCGAGCGCGGCTCCGCGGCCCGTTTCGCCGTGTTCGACGTCGCGGACGAGGCGGAGCTGACGGAGCGCGGATCCGGTACGTGCCTGGCGACCGTCGTGGCCGGCCGCCTGGTCTACCGCCGCCGCTGAACGCCCCGCTGCCGTGTCGCCGTACCCCCTGCTGCCACAATGGGGAGCGTGACCCGCGCATCCCTGGACAAGCAGCCGCACCAAGTCGCCTCGATGTTCGACGACGTGGCGGAACGGTACGACCTGACGAACGACCTGCTGTCGCTGGGCCAGGACCGGGTGTGGCGCAAGGAGGTCGCGAAGGCGGTCGACGCGCGGCCCGCGCAGAAGGTCCTGGACCTGGCGGCGGGCACGGCGACCTCGTCGCTGCCCTTCACCCGCGCCGGGGCCTACGTGGTGCCCTGCGACTTCTCGCTCGGGATGCTCCGGGTCGGCAAGCGGCGGCACCCCTGGATGCCGTTCACGGCGGGCGACGCCACGCGGCTGCCGTTCCGGGACGACGTCTTCGACGCTGTGACGATCTCCTTCGGGCTGCGCAACGTGCAGGACACCGACGCGGCGCTGCGCGAGCTGTACCGGGTGACCAAGCCGGGCGGGCGCGTTGTGATCTGCGAGTTCTCGCATCCCACGTGGGCGCCCTTCCGCACCGTCTACACCGAGTACCTGATGCGCGCGCTGCCGCCGGTGGCCCGCGCGGTGTCGTCCAACCCGGAGGCGTACGTCTACCTCGCCGAGTCCATCCGCGCCTGGCCCGACCAGCCGGCCCTCGCCGAACGGCTGCGCACGGCAGGCTGGTCCGGTGTGGCCTGGCGCAACCTGACCGGTGGCATCGTCGCGCTGCACCGGGGGTTCAAGACCGGCTGACCCGGCAACCCCCTGCGCTCGGGTCAGGCCGAGCCGGGAACCCCGTGGCACTCGGCTCCGGCCGACCGGGCAGGCCGCCGACGCTCAGGGCCGGCCGGGGGCCTGGCTCACCTGAGCACCTCGAACCTGCCTCCCGGCTCGTCGAGTTCGCGGCGCAGTCCGCCCGGCGGCGGAATGGGCAGCCGTGGCTCGCGGACCCCGGCTCCTCCGCCGCCCTCGCCCTCGGCGAGGTCGAACCACACGGTGACCACGGCACCGCGCGGCACCTCGGCGCCGGGCAGGGGATATTGGCGTACGACGTAGTCGACGACGGTGTGATGGAAGTCCGGCCGGTCGGGAGCGGCGAGGGCCACCCCCTGCTTCTCGGCGGTCTCGCGTGCATCCATCGCCATCAGACCGACCAGCCGCGGCACGCGCACTTCGGGTGTTTTGGGTGTTATAGGCAAAGATGTCACCCCCAGCGGTACTGGAAGGGTAACCGGCCGACGACGTCACCCGGAAGCGTCGCGTTTCTTTCCGTAACAATCGGATACGCACTGTCACCACGCCAGCCGGTAGCAGTGCGCCTCCTGCTGTGACACCGGTGTCGTGAAGACCTCGGCGAGACTCATGCCCAACCGCCGGGTGACCGCGATCGAGCGGGCGTTACGGGCGTTGACCATGGCCACCACGCCGTTCACCCCCGCCGCGCGCACCCGCTCCAGGGTCATCCGCGCGGCCGCCGTGACATACCCCTTGCCCCAGTGCTCCCGCCCCAGCCGCCAGCCGATCTCGATCTCGCCCCGCGGCCCCCACTCCTGCGGCCACGGCTGGGCTCCCGTGAAACCGATGACCCGACCGGATTCATCGAGCACGGTCCACAGGCAGAAGCCGTGCTCGGCGTCGTGCCGGCGCTGGCGCGCGGTGAGCTCCTCGTAGACGGACAGCTCCGCGGACCTGCCGCCGTGGAACTCCATCACGTCCGGGTGGTCGAAGACCCGGTGCCAGGCGACGGCGTCCTCGTCGGTGGGAACGCGCAACCGTACTACGGGGAGAGCTCGGTTCACGGGGGGCAGCCCTTCAGCCGGGTGATCGATTCTGCTGCATAGACTGCCCATGTCCAGTGCCCGTCGGCACGCAGATTTCGAACTTGGGGGAGATCCCGCCGTGACCGAGCCCCTCTCCGAGAACACCGCCGATGTGATCGTCGTGGGCGCGGGGCCAGCCGGCTCCACGACCGCGTACCACCTGGCCAGGGCCGGGCTCGACGTCCTCCTGCTGGAGAAGACCGAATTCCCCAGGGAGAAGGTCTGCGGCGACGGTCTCACCCCGCGCGCCGTCAAGCAGCTCGTGGCGATGGGCATCGACATCTCCGAGGAGGCCGGCTGGCTGCGCAACAAGGGCCTGCGGATCGTCGGCGGCGGCGTCCGCCTCCAGCTGGACTGGCCGGAACTCGCCTCCTACCCGAACTACGGACTCGTCCGCAAGCGCGACGACTTCGACGAGCAGCTGGCCCGGCAGGCGCAGAAGGCGGGGGCGCGCCTGTACGAACGCTGCAATGTCAGCGGCCCGGTCGTCGACGACCGCACCGGCCGTATCACCGGCGTCACGGCCAAGCTGGGCGAGGAGAAGCGCGAGGTCACCTTCCACGCGCCGCTCGTCGTCGCGGCGGACGGCAACTCCACCCGGCTCTCCCTGGCGATGGGCCTGCACCGCCGCGAGGACCGTCCGATGGGCGTCGCGGTCCGTACGTACTTCACGTCCCCGCGCCACGAGGACGACTACCTGGAGTCCTGGCTGGAGCTGTGGGACCGGCGCGGCGGCCAGGAGCGGCTGCTGCCGGGCTACGGCTGGATCTTCGGCATGGGCGACGGCACGAGCAACGTCGGCCTGGGCGTCCTGAACACCTCGGACTCCTTCAAGGAGCTGGACTGGCGCGAGGTGCTCAAGGCGTGGTGCGCGTCGATGCCCGAGGACTGGGGCTACACCCCCGAAAACATGACCGGCCCCATCCGCGGTGCCGCCCTGCCCATGGCCTTCAACCGCCAGCCGCACTACACCAAGGGCCTGCTGCTCGTCGGTGACGCGGGCGGACTGGTGAACCCCTTCAACGGTGAAGGCATCGCGTACGCCATGGAGTCGGGCCAGATCGCCGCGGACGTCATCGTCCAGGCCCTGGCCCGTGCCACCCCCGCCCAGCGCGAAATGGCCCTGCACAACTACCCGAAGATCCTCAAGGACACCTACGGCGGCTACTACACGCTGGGCCGCGCCTTCGTGAAGCTGATCGGCAACCCGAAGGTGATGAAGATCGCGGCGCAGCGGGGACTGACGCACCCGATGCTGATGAAGTTCACGCTGAAGCTGCTGGCCAACCTGACGGACCCGACGGGCGGCGACGCGATGGACCGGATCATCAACGGCCTGTCGAAGGTCGCACCCAAAGCCTGATCATTCAAGGCCGGGTCGCGCGGCAGAAGGCCGAGCGGCCCGGCGTGGGGCGCCGGTTGAACTCTCAGACGTTGACGATCTTCACCTTCGGCGAGCCGGGGAGTTCCTCGGCAGCCTTGCACAGCGCCGGGATGTGCGACTTGTCGGATGTGACGAGCAAGCACCGGGGGCGTGCAGAGCGCGGCCGTGGCCACCACGAGGGCGTCCACGAGGCATTCGCGTCCGTCAAGGCCCGAGGCGTCCAGCAGCTTGGCCGCGGCGTTTGTCACCGCCTCGTCGACAGGTTTTACGTCGAACCGGGACGGCAGGAACTGGAGCCGCTCGGCGGCCTCTCCGGTTCGGCGTACTTCCAAGGACGTCAGGGCGGACAGCGCCACTCGTCTGCCGCTCTGCTGAGCGACCTCGATGCGCGCTCGCATCCCTTCGTCGCCGTCGACGTGCAGCGAGAGTCCTTGGGCGTCGGGGACGAGCGTGCCCTCGCTCTTGGCCTTGATCTCGAGACGTTTGCTTACCACTCCTGTTCCGCCTGCCGCCGCGCTTCGGCGCAGACGGGGCCGAATGCCTTGAGGTCGGCGGCCACGAGGCGCAGCTGAAGGACGCCCTGAACGGCTCCGGCAGGACGACGCTCACGGACGCCGACCGGCTGGGCTGGTTCATGGACCCGGCGGTGACCGGGCTGGGCGGCCCGGACCACGCGGAACCGTGAGCCGCTCCTGATCCATCCCACGGGCACGCTCTACAACCGCCCGTCGGCGCGGACCGCCGTTCGGAACTTCTTCCTCGCGGGCGACTACGTCCGCACCGATGTCGACCTGGCGACCATGGAGGGCGCCAACGAGTCGGCGCGCCGGGCCGTCAACGCACTACTGGACGCGGACGGTTCGGCCGCCGAGCGCTGCCGGATCTGGGAGCTGTACCGCCCGCCGGAGCTGGAGCCCCTCAAGCGCGTCGACGAGGTCCGCTACCGCCTCGGTCTGCCGAACACCTTCGACCTCGGGTGAGGGTACGGGTGGGTGAAGGGATGGCATGAGCCGGCGCCTCCGCCCTTCGGGTGAGCCCGGGGAGGCGTTCGCCGGGGTGTGCCGGAACGTGCCGGAAGGGCCGCTGCCCCCGAGCGGCTGCGGCCCTTCTTCGGCGTGACTGCCGACGGATGCGGTTCAGAGCACCCGGACCGCGCCGGTCGGCGGGTCGTACGACAGAGGCTTCTCCACGACACCGCTGGAGGGGTTCTGGGCGCCGACGAACATTCCGTCGCCGACGTACACCGCCACGTGGTACGCGCTGCCCGCGCCGCCCCAGTAGAGGATGTCGCCCGGCTGAAGGTTGCTGAGCGAGACCTGGGTGCCGGCCGTCGACTGGTCCTGCGAGACGCGCGGCAGGCTGACGCCGATCTGCTTGAACGCGGTCTGCACGAGGCCCGAGCAGTCCCACGAGTTCGGGCCGGTGCTGCCCATGACGTACGAGTCGCCGATCTGCGCCTTGACGAAGGCGACGACGGCGGCGGCGGAACCGGTGGCCGTGGACGAGCTCGTCGAGGTGCTGCCGGACGAGGACGCTGCGGACAGCACGGTCCGCTCGGCGCTGCGCGAGGCGGCGGCCGCCTTCTTGCGCGCGGCCTCGGCCTTCCGCTCGGCCTCCGCCGCCTTCTTCTTGGCTTCCGCGAGGTCCGCCTTGGCCTGCTTCGCGGCGTTTGCGGCGGCCGCGTCGCGTTCGGCCTGCAGCTGGTAGTCGGCGGCGGCCTGCTGGGTGGCTTCCGCGGACTGCGCGACCTGCGTGGCCATGTCGGCCGTCAGGGTGGGCAGTTCGAGGGTCTGCGTCACCGGCTCGGCGGCGTTCGCCGAGGCCGACGCACCGGCTACGGCCAGCGTGCTGAGGACGCCACCCGCAACTCCGGCCCGCATCGCGATCGTCGACGCGCTGCGGTTGCGGGGCTTCCGGTGGCTGCGTATGTGAGCGGTGTGGGACATGAGTACAACGGGTATCAGGGGCTCCTCCATACCTTCAAGAAACGTGTGCTGCGCCACAGTTGTTCAATCGGCGCTCCAAACACTGGGTAAGTCGCTCTTTATTGACGCCGTAACGGGCATTGCGGACACCAGTGATCAAGCCTGTGATCACGTGTTTTCGACGTTACGTCCGGATTGCTCTGCGCCTATCACTGGTCGCGGCGCATGGCCAAGCCCGCCTTTTGCGACCCCGCACAGATGTGGCGCAGGTCACGGAACGGCCACCCTGGGGGCGGCGTCTCGCGCGTGGATGTCACCGCCGGCCGCTCGTGAACGGGCGCACCTTCACGTGCGGCCACGCCGGCCTCGCTTGTGAACGTGTGCACGCGTCCACAGGCGACCCGTCTCTCCCTCTCAGGTGTGAACGGGGTCCTCTATCAAGGGATCCGGCTCGGCGCGAATTTGCCTTGAGTAGCTGATCTTTGATAGTGCATGCCGCCCGTGACCAGCGAAGACGAGCGAAAATGTCACCTCTTGGTGATCGCTCGACTGCTTCGCGTACGAAGATCACCGCTCATCCGACTTCATGATCCTTCGCCGGGTGGTGGAGATCACAAACTACATGGGGACCCCCGTGTCGCAGATCACACAGCGCCGGGCATAAGATGCGGGGCAGTTGGGCTTGTGACCTGCTTCACATGTCTGCGATCTTCGCCGGGGCCAGCGAGGCTCGCGGGACTCGTGGGGCGGGTGGAAGTCCAGCGCTCCCCCAAGGTCTCGGCTTCGCTCGACCAGGGGGGACGCCCATGCAGTCAGTGCCGACTGAGAGGAGCGAGGAGCGGTGAACGCGTATGCGCCCATCCTCGTACTGGGAGCCCTCGGGGCAGGCTTTGCGATCTTCTCCGTGGTCATGGCCACGCTGATCGGTCCGAAGCGGTACAACCGCGCCAAGCTCGAGGCCTACGAGTGCGGTATCGAACCGACCCCCACGCCGGCCGGCGGCGGGCGCTTCCCGATCAAGTACTACCTGACGGCGATGCTCTTCATCGTCTTCGACATCGAGATCGTCTTCCTCTATCCGTGGGCCGTCACCTTCGACGCCCTCGGGATTTTCGGGCTCGTGGAGATGCTGCTCTTCGTGCTCACCGTCTTCGTCGCCTACGCGTACGTATGGCGGCGCGGCGGCCTGGAATGGGACTGAGGGGCCTTTAGCCATGGGACTCGAAGAAAAGCTGCCGAGCGGTTTCCTTCTGACCACCGTCGAGCAGGCCGCGGGCTGGGTGCGCAAGGCGTCGGTCTTCCCCGCCACCTTCGGCCTCGCCTGCTGTGCCATCGAGATGATGACCACCGGCGCCGGCCGTTACGACCTGGCGCGATTCGGCATGGAGGTCTTCCGCGGCTCGCCCCGGCAGGCGGACCTGATGATCGTCGCCGGCCGGGTCAGCCAGAAGATGGCGCCGGTTCTGCGGCAGGTGTACGACCAGATGCCGAACCCCAAGTGGGTGATCTCCATGGGGGTCTGCGCCTCCTCGGGAGGCATGTTCAACAACTACGCGATCGTCCAGGGCGTCGACCACATCGTCCCCGTCGACATCTATCTGCCCGGCTGCCCTCCGCGGCCGGAGATGCTGATGGACGCGATCCTCAAGCTGCACCACAAGATCCAGACCTCGAAGCTCGGCGTCAACGCCGAGGAGGCGGCCCGCGAGGCGGAGGAAGCGGCGCTCAACGCCCTCCCGACGATCGAGATGAAGGGGCTGCTGCGATGAGCGACGCGAAGAGCAACGGCACGAGCACGCCGGGCAACGGACCGGGCGGGCCGGGCGAAGGCGCGAACGGCAACGGCGTCAACCCGGAGAAGGACCTCGGCGCCGCCAACCTCCCGGGCATGCGTGGCGACCACGGCGAGGAGATCCGCGTCCAGCGCGGCATGTTCGGCGCCAACAACGGCGGCGACACCTCCGGATACGGCGGCCTGGTCCGCTCCATCCGGCTCCCGGGCGCCTCCACCCGCCCCTACGGCGGCTGGTTCGACGAGGTCGCCGACGAACTGGAGGGCGCCCTGGAGGAACAGGGACTCGTCCCGGAGAACGCCATCGAGAAGACGGTCGTCGACCGCGGCGAGCTGACCTTCCACATCGAGCGCGAGTACCTCCTCGCCGTCGCCCAGACCCTTCGCGACGACCCGGCGCTCCGCTTCGAACTGTGCACGGGCGTGAGCGGAGTGCACTACCTCGGCGACAAGGGCCGCGAACTGCACGCCGTCTATCACCTGCGCTCGATCACCCACAACCGGCTGATCCGCCTGGAGGTCAGCGCCCCGGACGCCGACCCGCACATCCCGTCGCTCGTCTCCGTCTATCCCACCAACGACTGGCACGAGCGCGAGACGTACGACTTCTTCGGCCTGATCTTCGACGGCCACCCGGCGCTGACGCGGATCATGATGCCGGACGACTGGCAGGGCTTCCCGCAGCGCAAGGACTACCCCCTCGGCGGCATCCCCGTCGAGTACAAGGGCGCCCAGATCCCGGCTCCGGACCAGCGGAGGTCGTACTCATGAGCACGCAGACTCCGTCCTCCGCCTCCTCGCGCGAGACGACCGAGGGCACCGTCTACACGGTCACCGGCGGCGACTGGGACGAGGTCGTCCAGTCCGCGGCCCGCGCCGACGACGAGCGCCTCATCGTCAACATGGGTCCCCAGCACCCGTCCACGCACGGCGTGCTCCGGCTCATCCTGGAGATCGAGGGCGAGACCGTCACCGAGGCCCGCTGCGGCATCGGATACCTCCACACCGGCATCGAGAAGAACCTCGAGTACCGCACGTGGACACAGGGCACCACGTTCGTGACGCGCATGGACTACCTGACGCCGTTCTTCAACGAGACGGCGTACTGCCTCGCGGTCGAGAAACTCCTCGGCCTCGAGGACCAGATCCCCGACCGCGCCACGCTCATCCGCGTGCTCCTGATGGAGCTGAACCGGATGTCCTCCCACCTGGTGTGCATCGCCACCGGCGGCATGGAACTCGGCGCCACCACCATCATGATCTACGGCTTCCGCGACCGGGAACTGATCCTCGACATCTACGAGCTGATCACCGGCCTGCGGATGAACCACGCCTACATCCGCCCCGGCGGACTCGCCCAGGACCTGCCGCCCGGCGCGGTCGACCAGATCCGCGAGTTCGTGAAGAAGATGAAGAAGAACCTCCCGGAGTACGACAAGCTCGCCACCGGGAACCCCATCTTCAAGGCCCGTATGCAGGACATCGGCTATCTGGACCTGGCCGGCTGCATGGCCCTGGGCGCCACCGGCCCCATCCTGCGCTCGGCTGGGCTGCCTCACGACCTGCGCAAGACACAGCCCTACTGCGGCTACGAGACATACGACTTCGACGTCCCGACCGCCGACACCTGCGACGCCTACGGCCGCTTCCTCATCCGCCTGGAGGAGATGCGCCAGTCGCTCAGGATCATCGAGCAGTGCCTGGACCGGCTGGCGCCCGGCCCGGTCATGGTCGCCGACAAGAAGATCGCCTGGCCCGCCCAGCTCGCCCTGGGACCGGACGGGCTCGGCAACTCCCTCGATCACATCAAGAAGATCATGGGCACCTCCATGGAGGCCCTGATCCACCACTTCAAGCTGGTGACCGAGGGCTTCCGCGTCCCGCCGGGGCAGGCGTACGCGGCGGTCGAGTCGCCCAAGGGCGAACTCGGCGTGCACGTCGTGTCCGACGGAGGCACGCGCCCCTACCGGGTCCACTTCCGCGACCCGTCCTTCACCAATCTGCAGGCCATGGCGGCGATGTGCGAGGGCGGCCAGGTCGCCGACGTGATCGTCGCCGTCGCGTCCATCGACCCCGTGATGGGAGGCGTCGACCGGTGACCACCAGTTCTTCGGAGCGGGGCGTCAGCCTGGGCATGCCCGAGCTGCCCGCGCCCGCCTACCCGGACGACGTCCGAGCGCGCCTGGAGCAGGACGCGCGCGACATCATCGGCCGCTACCCGGACTCCCGGTCCGCGCTCCTGCCGCTGCTGCATCTCGTGCAGTCGGAGGAGGGCCACGTCACCCGCACCGGGATGCGGTTCTGCGCGGACATCCTGGGCCTGACCACGGCCGAGGTCTCCGCGGTGGCCACCTTCTACACGATGTACCGGCGGGGACCCTCCGGTGACTACCAGGTGGGTGTCTGCACCAACACGCTGTGCGCCGTGATGGGCGGCGACGCGATCTTCGCCGCCCTCCAGGAGCACCTGGGCGTCGGCAACGGAGAGACCACCGGGGACGGCAAGGTCACCCTGGAGCACATCGAGTGCAACGCGGCCTGCGACTTCGCGCCGGTCGTGATGGTCAACTGGGAGTTCTTCGACAACCAGACGCCCGAGAGCGCCAAGCGCCTGGTCGACGACCTGCGGGCGGGACGGCAGGTCGACCCCACCCGCGGTGCCCCCTTGTGCACCTTCAAGGAGACCGCCCGGATGCTGGCCGGCTTCCCCGACGAACGGGAGGGGGCCGTCGAGGCGACCGGCAGCGCGGGCCCGCCTTCCCTGGTGGGGCTGCGGCTGGCCAAGGGAGAGACGGCCGCCGCGCGCGTCGTGCACCCGCGCGACGGCGGGCCGCACGACGAGCAGCGGGACGGAGCGCCGGCGGACACGGCGGTGCACGAGCCGTCACCGGCCGAACACCTCGGCTCGCACGACGCGCCGCAGGAGACATCGGCCTCCGACCCAGCCCACCCGTCACCCGGCAGTGCCCGTGACGGAGGGGATTCGCCCCACACCACCGATTCCGCTGGCCCCGTCGACGAGGAGGGGTAGTGATGACTTTGGCACCCCAGATCAACGAGACCAGCCCCGAGAAGCTCCTGGCACCCGTGCTGTCGGCCTTCTGGGACGAGGAGAAGTCCTGGACGCTGGACGTCTACCGGAGGCACGAGGGGTACGAGGGGCTCCGCAAGGCGCTCGCCATGTCGCCCGACGACGTGATCGCGTATGTCAAGGAATCCGGGCTGCGCGGCCGGGGCGGCGCGGGATTCCCGACCGGAATGAAGTGGCAGTTCATTCCCCAGGGCGATGGCAAGCCTCACTATCTTGTTGTCAACGCCGACGAGTCGGAGCCCGGAACCTGCAAGGACATTCCGCTCCTCTTCGCGAACCCGCACAGCCTCATCGAGGGCATCGTCATCGCGTGCTACGCCATCAGGTCGTCGCATGCCTTCATCTATCTGCGGGGTGAAGTCGTCCCCGTACTGCGGCGGTTGCACTCGGCCGTACGCGAGGCGTACGCGGCGGGCTACCTCGGCGAGAACGTCCTCGGCAGCGGACTCGACCTCGAACTCACCGTGCACGCGGGCGCGGGCGCGTACATCTGCGGTGAGGAGACCGCACTGCTCGACTCGCTCGAAGGCCGCCGTGGCCAACCGCGGCTCCGTCCCCCCTTCCCTGCCGTCGCGGGCCTGTATGCGTGCCCGACTGTTGTGAACAACGTCGAGTCGATCGCGTCGGTTCCCGCGATCCTGCACCGGGGCAAGGAATGGTTCCGGTCGATGGGCAGCGAGAAGTCCCCCGGCTTCACGCTCTACTCGCTCAGCGGTCACGTCGCCAGCCCCGGCCAGTACGAGGCCCCGCTCGGCATCACGCTCCGCCAGCTCCTCGACATGAGCGGCGGCATGCGGCCCGGCCACCGCCTGAAGTTCTGGACGCCCGGCGGCTCCTCGACGCCGATGTTCACCGACGAGCACCTCGACGTGCCGCTCGACTACGAGGCCGTGGGCGCCGCCGGTTCCATGCTCGGCACCAAGGCCCTCCAGTGCTTCGACGAGACGACGTGCGTGGTGCGGGCCGTCACCCGCTGGACCGAGTTCTACGCCCACGAGTCCTGCGGCAAGTGCACACCCTGCCGTGAAGGCACGTACTGGCTGGTGCAGCTGCTGCGTGACATCGAGGCGGGCAAGGGCACGATGGCCGACCTGGACAAGCTCGCCGACATCGCCGACAACATCAACGGCAAGTCCTTCTGCGCCCTCGGCGACGGCGCCGCCTCGCCGATCTTCTCCTCCCTCAAGTACTTCCGCGAGGAGTACGAGGAGCACATCACGGGCCGGGGCTGCCCCTTCGACCCGGCCAAGTCCACGGCCTGGGCGGACAAGCCCGCGGAGGTGACCGCATGACTGTGACCACCAGCGCCCCCTCGGGAGGGGGCCAGGCGGCGGTCCCCCCGGAGGACCTCGTCACGCTGACGATCGACGGCATCGAGATCAGTGTGCCCAAGGGCACCCTGGTCATCCGCGCCGCCGAACAGCTCGGCATCGAGATCCCCCGCTTCTGCGACCACCCCCTCCTGGACCCGGCAGGCGCCTGCCGCCAGTGCATCGTCGAGGTCGAGGGGCAGCGCAAGCCCATGGCGTCCTGCACGATCACGTGTACGGACGGGATGGTCGTGAAGACTCATCTCACCTCGCCCGTCGCCGAAAAGGCCCAGAAGGGTGTGATGGAGCTCCTGCTCATCAACCACCCGCTGGACTGCCCCGTCTGCGACAAGGGCGGCGAGTGCCCGCTGCAGAACCAGGCCATGTCGCACGGCCACGCCGAGTCCCGCTTCGAGGGCAGGAAGCGGACGTACGAGAAGCCCGTGCCGATCTCCACCCAGGTGCTGCTCGACCGGGAGCGGTGCGTGCTGTGCGCCCGCTGTACCCGGTTCTCCAACCAGATCGCGGGCGACCCGATGATCGAGCTGCTCGAGCGGGGCGCGCTCCAGCAGGTCGGCACCGGCGAGGGCGACCCCTTCGAGTCGTACTTCTCCGGGAACACCATCCAGATCTGCCCGGTCGGCGCCCTCACCTCGGCGGCGTACCGCTTCCGCTCCCGCCCCTTCGACCTGGTCTCCTCGCCGTCCGTGTGCGAGCACTGCTCCGGCGGCTGCGCGACGCGCACGGACCACCGGCGCGGCAAGGTCATGCGCCGTCTCGCGGCCGACGACCCCGAGGTCAACGAGGAGTGGATCTGCGACAAGGGACGGTTCGCGTTCCGGTACGCGCAGTCGAGGGACCGGCTCGACACCCCGCTGGTGCGGGGCGAGTCCGGGGAACTGGAGCCCGCCTCCTGGCCCCAGGCGCTCCAGGCCGCCGCCGAGGGGCTGCTCGGCGCACGGGGCCGGGCCGGTGTGCTGACCGGTGGACGGCTCACCGTCGAGGACGCCTACGCGTACAGCAAGTTCGCGCGCGTGGCGCTCGACACCAACGACATCGACTTCCGCGCGCGTGTGCACAGCGGCGAGGAGGCCGACTTCCTGGCCGCCAGGGTCGCCGGACGCGGCCGTGACCTCGACGGGACGGGCGTCACTTACACCGCCCTGGAGAAGGCGCCCGCCGTCCTGCTCGTCGGGTTCGAGGCCGAGGAGGAGGCGCCCGGCGTCTTCCTGCGGCTGCGCAAGGCCTGGCGGGGACACGGCCAGCAGGTGTTCGCCCTCGCCACGCACGCCACCCGGGGCCTGACGAAGGCCGGCGGCACCCTGCTGCCCGCCGCACCCGGCACCGAGACCGAGTGGCTGGACGCGCTGGCCGGCCGCGTCGGTCTGGAGGAGGACGGCGTACGGGCCGCCGAGGCCCTGCGCACCGAGGGAGCCGTGATCGTCGTCGGTGAGCGCCTCGCCGACGTGGAGGGCGGCCTCACCGCCGCCGTACGGACCGCGGCCGCCACCGGCGCTCGGCTGGTGTGGATCCCGCGCCGGGCCGGGGAGCGCGGCGCGGTCGAGGTGGGCGCGCTGCCCACGCTGCTGCCGGGCGGGCGCCCGGCCACCGACCCGCGCGCGCGGGACGAGGTCGCCGCCGCCTGGGGTGTCGCCGAACTCCCCCAGCGTTACGGCCGGGACACGGGCCAGATCGTCGAGGCCGCGGTCTCCGGCGAACTGCGGGCCCTGGTGGTCTCCGGTGTCGAGGTCGCCGACCTGCCCGATCCGGCACGCGCGCGTGAAGCACTCTCCTCGGTGGGCTTCCTGGTCTCGCTGGAACTGCGTCCCAGTGAGGTCACCGAACACGCCGACGTGGTGCTGCCGGTCGCGGCGGTCGCCGAGAAGGCAGGCACCTTCCTCAACTGGGAGGGCCGGGCGCGCTTCTTCGAGGCGGCGCTCAAGCCCGACCAGATGACCCGGGCCCTGGCGCCCACCGACGCGCGCGTGCTCCACATGCTCGCCGACGCCATGGACGTCCACCTGGGGCTGCCCGATCTGCGGACCGTGCGGACGGAGCTGGACCGGCTCGGCCCCTGGGACGGACTGCGGGCCGCCAACCCCCTGGAGATCGGCGGCCAACCGCTCCGCCCGGCCGCCGGGGAGGCGGTCCTCGCCGGTCACCGGCTGCTGCTCGACCAGGGACGGCTCCAGGAGGGCGACGAGGCACTCGCCGGTACGCGCCACGCCGCACGCGCGCGGGTGTCGGCCGCCACCGCCGCCGAGGCCGGGGTCAAGGACGGTGACCTCCTGGCCGTCAGCGGCCCGTCGGGATCGGTGGAACTCCCGCTTCAGATCACCGAGATGCCGGACCGGGTGGTCTGGCTCCCGCTGAACTCCACCGGCGGGGGCGTCGCCTCCGACACCGGTGCGCTGCCCGGCAACCTCGTCCGCATCGGCCCGGCGACGCCCGCCGCCGGGACCCCCAAGGAGGTGGAGGCATGAGCCCGTACCTCGCCGCTGAAGACCTTTCCATGTTCGGCCGCGACCCCTGGTGGCTGGTCGCGATCAAGGCGGTCTTCTGCTTCGCCTTCCTGATGGTGACCGTGCTGTTCTCCATCGTCTGGGAACGCAAGGTCGTCGCCTGGATGCAGCTGCGCATCGGCCCGAACCGGCACGGACCCTGGGGCATGCTCCAGTCGCTCGCCGACGGTGTGAAGCTGATGCTGAAGGAAGACCTCATCGTCAAGCGCGCCGACAAGGTGGTCTACCTCCTCGCGCCGATCGTCGCGGCCATCCCGGCCTTCATGGCGATCGCGGTGATCCCCTTCGGGCCCGCCGGCAACGAGATCTCGGTCTTCGGCCACCGCACGGCGATGCAGCTGACCGACCTGCCGATCGCCATGCTCTACATCCTTGCGGTCGCCTCGGTCGGCATCTACGGCATCGTCCTCGCCGGCTGGAGCTCGGGGTCCACCTACCCGCTGCTCGGCGGCCTGCGCTCCTGCGCGCAGATGATCTCGTACGAGATCGCCATGGGCGCCGCCTTCGCCTCCGTGTTCCTCTACTCCGGGTCGATGTCGACGTCGAGGATCGTCGAGCAGCAGCACGACCGCTGGTTCATCCTGCTGCTGCCGGTCTCGTTCATCATCTACATCGTCACGATGGTCGGTGAGACCAACCGCGCCCCCTTCGACATGCCGGAGTCCGAGGGCGACCTGGTGGGCGGCTTCAACACCGAGTACTCCTCGATCAAGTTCGCGATGTTCATGCTCGCCGAGTACGTGAACATGGTGACGGTCTCCGCCGTGTCGACCACGCTCTTCCTGGGTGGCTGGCGGGCGCCCTGGCCGATCAGCTCCTTCTGGGCCGGCGCGAACCACGGCTGGTGGCCGCTGCTCTGGTTCGTCGTCAAGGTGCAGCTGCTGCTGTTCTTCTTCATCTGGCTGCGCGGCACGCTTCCGCGCGTCCGCTACGACCAGCTGATGAAGCTCGGCTGGAAGGTCCTCATCCCGGTTTCCGTGGTGTGGCTGATGCTCGTCGCGACCGTACGGGCGCTGCGTAACGAGAACTACGGATTCTCCGACATCGCCCTGTATGTCGCCGGTGGTGTCCTCACGCTGCTGCTGCTGTCGTTCCTCGTCGACATGTTCCGCGCGAAGGGCAAGGAGGCCGAGCGGCCCGCGGCGGCGGGGCCCGCCGTGTTCGACCCGATGGCGGGCGGCTTCCCCGTTCCGCCGCTGCCGGGGCAGACGCTGCCGCCGGTGCCCAGGCGCCGTTCGCGCCGGGAGCGGGAGCTGATTGTCAGTGGTGGACCGGACACTGTCAGTGACGGATCTACGGATGGAAAGGAGGCGTCCGATGGCTGAGGAGCCCAAGGAGACCGGGCAGGCGAAGCCCGGCTTCCAGAACCCCGTGGCCGGCTTCGGCGTGACCTTCAAGGCCATGTTCAAGAAGCGGCTGACCGAGCAGTACCCGGAGCAGAAGAAGACCACGGCTCCGCGGTTCCACGGACGGCACCAGCTCAACCGCCATCCGGACGGCCTGGAGAAGTGCGTCGGCTGCGAGCTGTGCGCCTGGGCGTGTCCCGCCGACGCGATCTACGTGGAGGGTGCGGACAACACCGACGAGGAGCGCTACTCGCCGGGCGAGCGCTACGGGCGGGTGTACCAGATCAACTACGCCCGCTGCATCCTGTGCGGCCTGTGCATCGAGGCGTGCCCCACGCGCGCGCTCACGATGACGAACGAGTTCGAGCTGGCCGACTCCAGCCGCGCCGACCTGATCTACACCAAGGAGCAGCTGCTCGCCGGCCTCGACGAGGGCATGGTCGACACGCCGCACGCCATCTACCCGGGGATGGACGAGCAGGACTACTACCGGGGCCTGGTGACGGAGGCAGCGCCCGGCACGGCGCGTCAGGCCGCCGTCTCCCAGGGAGAACAGCCCGAAGAACAGGGGGCGGACGCATGAGCCCGCAACTCGCCGCCTACACCGCCTCCACCGGAGAAGCCTTCCAGTTCTGGGTCCTCGGCACGATCGCGGTGATCGGCGCCCTGGGCACCGTCTTCATGAAGAAGGCCGTGCACAGTGCGCTCTGCCTGGCCGGCACCATGATCGTCCTGGCGGTGTTCTACCTCGCCAACGGCGCCTACTTCCTGGGCATCGTGCAGATCGTCGTCTACACCGGCGCGATCATGATGCTGTTCCTGTTCGTGGTGATGCTGGTCGGTGTCACCGCGGCGGACTCCCTGAAAGAGACCATCAAGGGCCAGCGCTGGCTGGCTCTTCTGTGCGGGGTCGGATTCGGCGTCCTGCTGCTCGCGGGCATCGCCAACGCGTCCCTGAAGGACTTCGACGGCCTGGGCAAGGCGAACGCGAACGGCAACGTGGAGGGGCTCGCCGCCCTCATCTTCACCAAGTACGTCTTCGCCTTCGAAATCACCGGCGCCCTGCTCATCACGGCCGCGGTCGGCGCCATGGTGCTCACCCACCGCGAGCGCACCGAGCGGGCCAGGACCCAGCGGGAGCTGTCCGAGCAGCGCGTGCGGGAGGGCAAGCACGTTCCGCCGCTGCCGGCCCCCGGCGTCTACGCCCGGCACAACGCGGTGGACATCGCGGGCCTCCTCCCGGACGGCACCGCGTCCGAGCTGACCGTGAACAAGACGCTCCGCGACCGCGGTCAGATCCGTGACGTGTCCGACGAGGCCATCAGCGATCTGAAGGCGCTGGAACAGCGCGCCGCCGAGCGCCTGGAACGGACCGAGGACGAGCGGCCGGCGCTCAAGAGGACCGAGGAGGCGTCGAAGTGAACCCGGTCAACTACCTGTATCTCTCCGCGCTGTTGTTCACCATCGGCGCCACCGGTGTGCTGATCCGGCGGAACGCGATCGTGGTCTTCATGTGTATCGAGCTGATGCTGAACGCCTGCAACCTCGCGTTCGTCACGTTCTCCCGGATGCACGGCAATCTCGACGGCCAGATCATCGCCTTCTTCACGATGGTCGTCGCCGCAGCGGAGGTCGTGGTCGGGCTCGCGATCATCGTGTCGCTGTTCCGTACCCGCCATTCGGCCTCGGTCGACGACGCCAGCCTGATGAAGCTGTAAGGGGTCGGAAGAATCGTGGAGAACCTGATTGCGCTGCTGATCGCGGCGCCCCTGCTCGGAGCGGCCGTCCTGCTGTGCGGTGGCAGAAGGCTGGACGCGGTCGGCCACTGGATCGGCACCGTACTGGCCGCCGCCTCCTTCGTCTTCGGCGTCGTCCTCTTCACCGACATGCTGGGGAAGGCCGCCGACCACCGGACCCTGACGCAGCACCTGTTCAGCTGGATCCCGGTGGGCGGCTTCCAGGCCGACGTCACCTTCCGGCTCGACCAGCTGTCGATGACGTTCGTCCTGCTGATCACCGGTGTGGGCTCGCTCATCCACCTGTACTCGGTCGGGTACATGGAGCACGACGAGCGCCGGCGCCGCTTCTTCGGCTATCTGAACCTGTTCCTCGCGGCGATGCTGCTGCTCGTCCTCGCCGACAACTACCTTCTGCTGTACGTCGGCTGGGAGGGCGTCGGTCTGGCCTCCTACCTGCTGATCGGCTTCTGGCAGCACAAGCCCAGCGCGGCGACCGCGGCGAAGAAGGCCTTCCTCGTCAACCGCGTCGGCGACATGGGCCTGTCGATCGCGATCATGTTGATGTTCACGACGTTCGGGACCTTCGCCTTCGGTCCGGTCTTCGCGGACGTGGACAGGACGGGCGAGGGCAAGCTCACCGCCATCGGTCTGATGCTGCTGCTCGCCGCCTGCGGCAAGTCCGCGCAGGTACCGCTCCAGTCCTGGCTCGGTGACGCGATGGAGGGCCCGACCCCGGTCTCGGCCCTCATCCACGCCGCGACCATGGTGACCGCCGGTGTGTACCTGATCGTCCGCTCCGGCGCGATCTTCAACGCCGCGCCCGACGCACAGCTGGCCGTCACCGTGGTCGGCGCGGTCACGCTCCTGTTCGGTGCGATCGTCGGTTGCGCGAAGGACGACATCAAGAAGGCGCTGGCCGGGTCGACCATGTCGCAGATCGGCTACATGGTGCTGGCCGCCGGCCTCGGCCCCATCGGCTATGTCTTCGCGATCATGCACCTGGTGACGCACGGCTTCTTCAAGGCCGGGCTGTTCCTCGGCGCCGGCTCGGTCATGCACGGCATGAACGACGAGGTCGACATGCGAAGGTACGGCGGCCTGAGGAAGTACATGCCGGTCACGTTCGTCACCTTCGGCCTCGGCTACCTCGCCATCATCGGCTTCCCGGGCCTGTCCGGCTTCTTCTCCAAGGACAAGATCATCGAGGCGGCGTTCGCCAAGGGCGGCACCGAGGGCTGGATCCTCGGCGGCGCGGCCCTGCTGGGCGCGGCCATCACCGCGTACTACATGACCCGCGTGATGCTGTTGACGTTCTTCGGCGAGGAGCGCTGGCGCAACGCCCCGACCCCGTCCCCGGCCGAGCCCAGCGTGGAGCCCGCCGCTAAGACCCGGGGCGAGCACGCCGAACCGCATCCGCACGAGTCGCCGGGGGTCATGACCATCCCGATGATCGTGCTGGCCTTCGGTTCGGTGTTCGCGGGCGGTCTCTTCTCGGTCGGCGACCGCTTCCTGCACTGGCTGGAGCCCGTCACCGGGCACTCGGAGGGCCACTCGCCGGTCAGCGCACTGACGGTCACCGCCGCCACCCTGGTGCTGCTCGTCGTGGGCGCCGGCATCGCCTACGCCCAGTACGGCCGCCGTCCGGTGCCGGCCGTCGCCCCGCGCGGGTCGCTGCTCACCCGGGCAGCCCGGCGCGACCTGCTCCAGGACGACTTCAACCATGTCGTCCTGGTGCGCGGCGGAGAGCACCTCACCCGGTCCCTGGTGTATGTGGACCACACCCTGGTCGACGGTGTCGTCAACGGCACGGCCGCCTCGGTCGGTGGTCTGTCCGGCCGGCTGCGCCGACTCCAGAACGGCTACGTGCGGTCGTACGCGGTCTCGATGTTCGGCGGTGCGGCGGTGCTCGTCGCCCTGACCCTGCTGATGAGGGCGGTCTGATAGCGATGTCCTTTCCCCTGCTGACAGCGACGGCGGTGCTCCCGGCCGTGGGGGCGATCGCCACGGCCGCGGTCCCGGCCGCCCGGCGCACCACCGCCAAGTGGCTGGCGCTGGTCGTCTCACTCGCCACGCTCGCGCTCGCCGCGGTGACCGGGTTCCGCTTCGATCCGGGCGGCGCCCGCTACCAGTTCACCGAATCGCACGCCTGGATCAAGGACTTCGGGGTGCGGTACGAGCTGGGCGTGGACGGCATCGCGGTGGCGCTGATCGCGCTGACCGCGCTGCTGATCCCCTTCGTGATCCTCGCGGGCTGGCACGACGCCGACCCACTGGAGACCGGAAGCCGCCGCTGGCGGCCGACGCAGGGCTTCTTCGCCCTGATCCTGGCCGTCGAGGCGATGGTGATCCTCTCCTTCGAGGCCACCGACGTCTTCCTCTTCTACATCTTCTTCGAAGCCATGCTGATCCCGATGTACTTCCTCATCGGCGGCTTCGGGGACCACGCCCACGAGCACGGCGAGCAGGCGGCGTCCACGCAACGCTCGTACGCCGCCGTGAAGTTCCTCCTCTACAACCTGGTCGGCGGCCTGATCATGCTGGCCGCGGTGATCGGTCTCTATGTGCAGGCGGGGAACTTCTCGCTCCCGGAGATCGTGCAGGCACGGGCGAACGGCTCGCTGCACATGGCCACCGGCACGGAACGCTGGCTGTTCCTCGGCTTCTTCTTCGCCTTCGCGGTGAAGGCGCCGCTGTGGCCGCTGCACACCTGGCTGCCCAACGCCATGGGGGAAGCCACCGCCCCGGTGGCCGTCCTGATCACGGCGGTCGTCGACAAGGTGGGCACGTTCGCGATGCTGCGCTTCTGCCTCCAGCTGTTCCCGGAGGCGAGCAAGTGGGCGACGCCCGTCATCCTCGTGCTGGCGCTCATCAGCATCATCTACGGGGCGCTGCTCGCGGTCGGCCAGCGGGACATCAAGCGGCTGGTGGCGTACGCCTCGATCTCGCACTTCGGCTTCATCATCCTGGGCATCTTCGCGATGACCACTCAGGGCCAGTCCGGAGCGACGCTGTACATGGTGAACCACGGGATCTCCACCGCCGCCCTGATGCTGGTGGCGGGCTTCCTGATCTCGCGCCGCGGCTCGCGTCTGATCGCCGACTACGGAGGTGTCCAGAAGGTCGCGCCGGTGCTCGCCGGCACCTTCCTGATCGGCGGTCTGGCCACGCTGTCCCTGCCGGGTCTCGCGCCCTTCGTGAGTGAGTTCCTGGTCCTGGTCGGCACGTTCACGCGCCATCCGGCGATCGGCATCATCGCCACCTTCGGGATCGTTCTCGCCGCGCTGTACACCCTGGTCCTCTACCAGCGGACGATGACGGGCCCCGTGAAGACGGAGGTCGCCGCGATGCCGGACCTGCGCGTGCGCGAGCTGCTCGTCATCGCCCCGCTGATCGTCCTGCTGATCTTCCTGGGCGTCTATCCGAAGCCCGTCGCCGACATCGTCAACCCGGCGGTCCAGCAGACCATGTCCGACGTACACCAGACCGATCCCAAGCCCGAGGTGGAGGCGGCCAAATGAGCACAGCAGCCGTCCACAGCCTGTGGACAACCGCGGCCGACCCGATCTCGAAGATCCAGGCGCCGAAGATCGAATACGGGCAGCTGTCGCCGACCTTGATCGTCATCGGCGCGGCGCTCGTCGGCGTGCTGATCGAGGCGTTCGTCCCGCGCGCCTCCCGCTACTACGCGCAGGTGTTCGTCTCGGTCATCGCGCTCGCCGCCGCGTTCGCCGCGGTCGTGGCGCTCGCGGCCGACGGCTACGGCACCACCAAGGCGCACATCGCGGCGATGGGGGCGATCGCGGTCGACGGCCCGTCCCTGTTCCTGCAAGGCACGATCCTGCTGGCCGGCCTGCTCGGTGTGTTCACCTTCGCCGAGCGGCGCCTCGACCCGGCCGCGCACGGCAACCGGGTCGACTCGTTCGCCGCGCAGGCCGCGTCCGTGCCGGGCAGCGACAGCGAGAAGGCCGCCGTGAAGGCCGGCTTCACCACCACCGAGGCCTTCCCGCTGCTGCTGTTCGCGGTCGGCGGCATGCTCGTCTTCCCCTCGGCCAACGACCTGCTGACCCTCTTCGTGGCCCTGGAGGTCTTCTCCCTGCCGCTGTACCTGCTGTGCGCCCTGGCCCGCCGCAAGCGGCTCATGTCGCAGGAGGCCGCGGTCAAGTACTTCCTGCTCGGAGCGTTCGCCTCCGCGTTCACCCTGTTCGGCATCGCGCTGCTGTACGGGTACTCCGGCTCGGTGTCGTACGCGAGGATCGCCCAGGTCGTCGACGGCACGGTCACGAACGTCGACCCGGCGCTCGCGAACACCATGGGCAACGACGCGCTGCTGCTGGTCGGGGCCGCATTGATCGGGATGGGCCTGCTGTTCAAGGTGGCCGCCGTCCCGTTCCACATGTGGACCCCGGACGTGTACCAGGGCGCGCCGACCCCGGTGACCGGCTTCATGGCGGCGGCGACCAAGGTGGCCGCGTTCGGTGCGCTGCTGCGGCTGCTGTACGTCGTCCTGCCGGGCATGCGCTGGGACTGGCGGCCGGTGATGTGGGCGGTCGCGATCGTCACCATGCTGGGCGGCGCGATCGTCGCGATCACACAGACCGACATCAAGCGTCTGCTCGCCTACTCGTCGATCGCGCACGCGGGCTTCATCCTCGCGGGTGTCATCGCGACGTCGAAGGACGGCGTGTCCTCCGTCCTCTTCTACCTGGGCGCGTACTCCTTCGTGACGATCGGCGCCTTCGCCGTCGTGACGCTGGTCCGCGACGCGGGCGGCGAGGCGACGCACCTGTCCAACTGGGCGGGGCTAGGGCGCAGGTCGCCACTGGTGGCGGCCGTGTTCGCGGTGTTCCTGCTGGCCTTCGCGGGTATCCCGCTGACCTCCGGGTTCGCCGGGAAGTTCGCGGTGTTCAAGGCCGCGGCGGAGGGCGGGGCGATCCCGCTGGTCGTGATCGGTGTGATCTCGTCCGCGATCGCCGCGTTCTTCTACATCCGCGTGATCGTCCTGATGTTCTTCAGCGAACCGCGCCCCGAGGGCCCGACCGTCGCGGTTCCCTCGCCGCTGACGACGACGGCGATCGCGGTGGGCGTTGCGGTCACGCTGGTGCTGGGTGTGGCGCCCCAGTACTTCCTGGATCTGGCGAGTCAGGCGGGGGTCTTCGTGCGCTGACGAGCCCACGCCGCAAACGACGGCCCGGTGCCCGCTCGGGGGGTGCCGGGCCGTTTCGCGCGCGGTCCTACTGGTTCGGCGCGCGGCGCGCCTTGATCTGGGTGAGGTCAAGGTCCACGGGGAACGGGACGTCCACCTTCATACGCTCCCGGAAGATACCCACGCTGGTGTACGTGCCGGTCGTGGGCTCCAGCTCGAAGGCGTGCACCGCGGCACGGCCCTTCTCGTTCTCGACCCGCCAGTAGTGGGGGATCTTGGCCCGGGCGTACTTCATGGGCTTGGTCTCGCGGTCGCGGGAGACGGAGTCCTCCGAGACGACCTCGATGGCCAGGACGACGGCAGCGGCCGGGAACCGGGTCTGCTGCGGGTCGTCCACCACATCCTCACGCACGACGACCACGTCCGGCTCGGGCCTGTTCTGACGGTCGATGTCGATGGTGAACTCGCGAACGACCTCAAGGTCCGCGGGGGCCCCGGACTGGAGCTGCCAGTTGAAGAAGTCGACCGCGCGTGCGTGAAAGACGGTCTGCGGACTCACGAAGACCAGGCTCCCGTCGATCAGCTCCGTATGCGGAGGCAGATTCGGAAGCCGGTCCAGGTCGTCGGCGGTCCAGCCGCCCTCCGGCGGGATCGGCCAGTCGGATGCGGACGCCCTCGGTGCGACGCTCATCAGTGCTCCCATGGGACGGAGTCTCGCCGGTGCATTCAGACTATCGGCGGGAAACGGGCAGGCCTCCCACGTACGTGTGAGCGACTGCCGTGTCCTTGACCTGGGGTGCACGCCGCGGCCTGTGGATAACTCCGGGCCTGACGGCGCGGCCCTCTATCGTGGACGTCGTGGTCGAGGGACGACACACGGGGGACGGGCGATGGACGGGACGGCTGTGATGACCGAGGCGGGCGTGATGCCGGCGCCGAACGGCGGGAGCGAGGCGCGGGCCACGCTGCACCGGGTCTTCGGGTACGAGACCTTCCGCGACGAGCAGGAAGAGATCATCGAGCATGTGGTGGCCGGCGGTGACGCGGTCGTCCTCATGCCGACCGGCGGCGGCAAATCCCTCTGCTACCAGATCCCTGCCCTGGTCAGACCCGGCACGGGCGTGGTCGTCTCGCCGCTGATCGCGCTGATGCAGGACCAGGTGGACGCATTGCGGGCGCTCGGCGTGCGCGCCGGGTTCGTCAACTCCACGCAGGACTTCGACGAGCGGCGCGTGGTGGAGGCGGAGTTCCTGGCCGGTGAGCTGGACCTGCTCTATCTGGCCCCGGAGCGGCTGCGCCTGGAGTCCAGCCTCGACCTGCTCTCTCGCGGCAAGATCTCGCTGTTCGCGATCGACGAGGCGCACTGTGTGTCCCAGTGGGGCCACGACTTCCGCCCCGACTATCTGGCCCTGTCCCTGCTCGGCGAGCGCTGGCCGGAGGTCCCCCGGATCGCGCTCACGGCGACGGCGACGCGCGCCACGCACCAGGAGATCACCCAGCGGCTGAACATGCCGGGGGCGCGTCACTTCGTTGCGAACTTCGACCGGCCCAACATCCAGTACCGGATCGTCCCCAAGGCCGACCCCAAGAAGCAGCTGCTCACGTTCCTGCGCGAGGAGCACCCCGGCGACTCGGGCATCGTGTACTGCCTCTCGCGGAACTCGGTGGAGAAGACGGCGGAGTTCCTGACCCGCAACGGCGTCGAGGCGGTGCCGTACCACGCGGGCCTGGACGCGGGGACGCGCGCCGCGCACCAGTCCCGGTTCCTGCGCGACGACGGACTGGTCGTCGTCGCGACCATCGCGTTCGGAATGGGCATCGACAAACCGGACGTACGGTTCGTCGCGCATCTGGACCTGCCGAAGTCGGTCGAGGGCTACTACCAGGAGACCGGCCGCGCGGGGCGCGACGGACTTCCGTCCACGGCCTGGATGGCGTACGGGCTGAACGACGTCATACAGCAGCGCAAGCTCATCCAGTCCGGGGAAGGCGACGGGGAGTTCCGCCGCCGCGCCCAGGCGCACCTGGACGCGATGCTGGCGCTGTGCGAGACGGCCCGGTGCCGCCGTGGCCAGCTGCTGGCCTACTTCGGACAGGACACCGAGACGGGCGGCTGCGGCAACTGCGACACGTGTCTGGTGCCGCCGGAGACCTGGGACGGCACCATCGCGGCCCAGAAGGTGCTGTCCACGGTGTGGAGGCTGGACCGGGAGCGCCGGCAGAAGTTCGGCGCGGTGCAGATCGTCGACATTCTGCTGGGACGGCGCACGGCCAAGGTCATCCAGTTCGACCACGACCAGCTGTCGGTGTTCGGCATCGGCGAGGAGCTGACCGAGGGCGAATGGCGGGGCGTCATACGGCAGCTGCTGGCGCAGGGACTGCTCGCGGTGGAGGGCGAGTACGGGACGCTGGTGCTCACCGAGGCCAGCGGGGCGGTGCTGCGGCGGGAGCACGAGGTGCCCCTGCGCAAGGAGCCGCCCAAGCCCGTGGTCGCGCGGTCCGCGGTCCCGAAGGGCGAGCGTGCGCCGAAGGCCGCGGCCGAGCTTCCGCCGGAGCTGTTGCCCGTCTTCGAGGCGCTGCGCTCCTGGCGGGCGGCCCAGGCGAAGGAGCAGGGCGTCCCGGCATACGTGATCTTCCACGACGCGACGCTCCGGGAGATCGCGGCGGTCCGCCCGAAGACGGTGGCGGAGCTCGGCACGATCAGCGGAGTGGGGGAGAAGAAACTCGCGACGTACGGGGAGGGGGTGCTCGGGGTGCTGGCCGCTCTGGACGGCGGTCCCGTGGACGGCGGTTCGGCACCGGAGGAGGCCCCCGACCCGGAGTGGCCGGAGCCCGGGGACGAGCCCGAGCCGGAGGACTGGATATAGATACGGCCGGGGAGCGCCGCCTTCCCTCCCCGGCCGAAGGCGGCTACAGCGCCCGCCCCGCATAGGCCCGGACGTCGGCGTCGGAGTCCGTGACCGCGGTGGCCAGTGCCTCGCGGGCATCCTCGTCGGCCGGTGCGTGCCGTGCCAGCGCCAGCACCGCCGCCTTGCGGACGTCGGCGTTGGCGTCCCCGAGCGTCTTGGCCAGTGCGGGTACCGCCACCTCGGCGTCCGCGGCGGACAGCGCGGTCGCGGCACCGGCCCGCACCTGCCAGGCGGCGTCCGCCAGCGCCCTCACGGCCCGGGCGGCCGGAGCACTCGCGCACCCGGCGGAGGCGAGCGCCTCCAAGGCGGCGGCGCGGACCAGCACATCGGGGTCCTCGATCAGCTCCTCCAGCGTTCCGCCGGCCGAGGCGGCTCCCGCCAGGTTCCCGAGGGCCTTGGCCACGGCGACCCGGACCTCGCGGGAGGGATCGGCCGCCGCGCGGCCCAGCACCTCGGCCGCGTCGACCGACACGAGGGCACGGACGGCCTCGATGCGGACGGTGGTGTCGGAGTCGGTGAGGGCGCCGGCGAACAGTTCGGCGTCGCCGAGGCGCAGCGCGCGGAGTACGTCGAGGACGGCGGACCGGACCACCGGGTCGGGCTCGGACAGGGCCTCGACGAGGCCGTGGCGCAGGGCCGGCTCGGGCGGCAGTGTCTCGACCAGTTCGCGCAGCGAGGCCGCCGCGGCGGCGCGGACGTCGCCGTGCGGATCGCACAGGGCGGTGGCGAGCGCGGGACCGGTTCCGGGTGGCACGGTCTCGGTGAGCACACCCACCGCGGCCCGCCGGACCTCGCCGTCGATGTCCGCCAGGTAGGGCTGGAGAACGTCCAGCTCCGGCTCCTCGTCGGCAAGCGCGACGAGCTCCAGAAGCCGGGCGGAGGTGTCCGTGCCCCGTGCCGCCGGGCCGTCCGCCGTGGCCGGGCCGACGGCATCGCGGGTGCGGGGGCCGGCCGGTGGGGCGGGAGCCCTGTCGCGCGCCCCGGCCGTCGCCACGTTCTCGGCGTGGACCTCGCCCAGGTCGCGGGACATACCCCCGGTCGGGGCGAAGCCCTCGACCGGGACCAGATAGGGAGCCACGGGACGGGCCGTGAACTCCATGGCGCCAGAGGGGGATTTGTACAGATCCAGGTGATGGAACCAGGAGGCGTCGTCGCGCCCCGGATGGTCCAGACGGTCGTGGTAGAGACCCCAGCGGGACTCCGTGCGGGCCAAGGAGGCGCGGGCGGCCATCTCCGCGCAGTCGCGGATGAAGGTGACCTCCGCGCAGCGCATCAGCTCGTGCGGGGTGCGGGCGCCCATCGCGGCGATGTCGGCCCGCATCCGCTCGAACGCCTCCAGCGCCAGGGACAGCCGGGCCCCGGACTTCGGCGGGGCCACGTAGTCGTTCACGAAGCGGCGCAGCTTGTACTCGACCTGGGGCTGCGGCGGGCCGTCCGGGTTGCGCAGGGGGCGGTAGATCAGTTCGTGGGCCTCGCGGAGCTGATCGTGCGGCAACGCGCCCTCGTACGTCCGGTACCGGGCGGCATCCGCACCCGCCAGGTCGCCGAAGACGAAGGCGCCGATCATGTAGTTGTGCGGCACGCAGGCCAGGTCCCCGGCGGCGTACAGACGGGGCACGGTGGTACGGGCGTGGTCGTCGACGCGTACTCCGGAGGCCGAGTGACCGCCGCACAGGCCGATCTCGGAGATGTGCATCTCGACGTCGTGGGTGCGGTAGTCGTGGCCGCGGCCCGAGTGGAAGGTGCCGCGCGTGGGCCGCTCCGTGGAGTGCAGGATCGACTCCAGCGCCGTGATCGACTCCTCGGGCAGGTGGCTGAGCTTCAGGTAGACCGGGCCCCGGTCGGAGGCCACCTCCGCCGCGAACTCGGCCATCATCTGCCCCGACCAGTAGTCGGAGTCGACGAAGCGTTCGCCGTGCCGGTTGACCTGGTAGCCGCCGAAGGGGTTGGCCACGTAGGCGCAGGCCGGGCCGTTGTAGTCCTTGATCAGAGGGTTGATCTGGAAGCACTCGATTCCGGTCAGCTCGGCGCCCGCGTGGTAGGCCATGGCGTAGCCGTCGCCGGCGTTGGCCGGGTTCTCGTACGTGCCGTAGAGGTACCCGGAAGCCGGCAGGCCGAGGCGGCCGCACGCGCCGGTCGCCAGGATCACCGCGCCCGCACGGACGACGACGAAGGCGCCCGTGCGCGTGTGGAGGCCCACCGCGCCCACCGCACGGCCGTCGCCGCCCGCCGTCAGTACCCTCACCGGCATCACCCGGTTCTCGATCCGGATCCGCTCCCGCATCTCGCGCCGCCGCAGCTGCCGGTACAGGACCTTCTTGACGTCCTTGCCCTCCGGCATGGGCAGCACATAGGAGCCCGACCGGTGCACCTGGCGCACCGCGTACTCGCCGTGCTCGTCCTTCTCGAACTTCACGCCGTAGGACTCCAGCCGCCGCACCATCGCGAAGCCGCGGGTCGCGGTCTGCCGGACGGTCGACTGGTCGACGATGCCGTCGTTGGCGCGGGTGATCTCGGCGACGTAGTCATCGGGCTCGGCGCGGCCGGGGACGACCGCGTTGTTGACGCCGTCCATGCCCATGGCGAGCGCGCCGGAGTGCCGCACGTGTGCCTTCTCCAGCAGCAGCACGTTCGCGCCGTGTTCGGCGGCCGTCAGCGCCGCCATGGTGCCGGCCGTGCCGCCGCCGATCACGAGCACATCGCAGGAGAGCTCCTCGGCGTCGGCGAGGGCGGGGATCTCCATGGGGGTGTCCACCAGGGTTGCCTTTCCGGTGTTCAGGAACCGAGCGAGGTGAGAACGTCGCGCCGCAGCGCGCGCCGTGCCGGGTCGTCGAGCGCCGTCCGGTCGCGCGGGCGCGGTACGTCCCGTACGGCGTTGATCACCCCCGTGCCGAGCAGCGCCACCCGGTCGCCCAGATACAGGGCCTCGTCCACGTCGTGGGTGACGAAGACGACGGTCGCGCCCGTGCCGTGCAGCACTTCCACCAGCAGGTTCTGCATCCCGGCGCGGGTCTGGGCGTCGAGGGCGCCGAAGGGTTCGTCCATCAGGACGGCGCGCGGGTCGGCGGCGAGGGCGCGTGCCAGCTGTGCGCGCTGGCGCTGGCCCCCGGAGACGCGGTGCGGTAGGTGCCGCGCCCGGTCGGACAGTCCCACCCGGCCGAGCCAGGCCTCCGCCCGGTTACGGCGGTCGGCGCGCGGTACGCCCTTGATGGCGAGGGGAAGTTCGACGTTGGCCCGCAGGGTGCGCCAGGGGAGCAGGGCGTCCTCCTGGAAGACCAGCGCACGGTCCGCGGCGGGGCCGTTCAGCGGCCGGCCGTCCTGTTCGGCCGACCCGGCCAGGGTGGGCAGCAGTCCGGCCAGCGTCCGCAGCAGGGTGGACTTGCCGCACCCCGATGGGCCGACGACGGTGAGGATCTCGCCCGGTGCCACCTCCAGGTCGACGCCGTCGAGCACGGGGGCGCCCGGGCGGCCCAGCGTGGCCTTCCGCAGGGAGAGCGCGGCTCCCGCCCGGGCCGGGGCACGGACGTCAGACGAGCTGGTCATCGGGTACCTCCTGCACGGCCTCCGGGCTGCTGAGGACGGGGGCGGGCACGGTGTCCCGTACCCGGGGGGCGCGGTCCGCGGCGGCGTACGACGTCCGGGGCAGCCAGCGCGTCAGACGGCGGCCCAGCAGTTCCACCGCCGTGGAGGTCACCCAGCCGAGCACGCCGATGGTCACCATGCCGACGAAGACCCCCGGGTAGTCGACGACCGTGTAGTCCTGCCAGGTGCGGTAGCCGACGCCGTACTGGCCGGAGATCATCTCCGCGGAGATCACACAGATCCACGAGACACCGATGCCCACCGACAGCCCGCCGAAGATGCCGGGCAGCGCGCCCGGCAGGACGACGGAGCCGAGGATCCGCCACCGGCCGCCGCCCATGGTCCGCACCGCCTCCTCCCACACCGGGGTCAGCGCGCGCACCGCGTGCCGGGTGGAGACCAGCACAGGGAAGAAGGCGGCCGTGCAGGTGATGAAGACGATGCCCTGTTCGTTGCTGGGGAAGAGCAGGATCGCCACGGGGACGAGCGCGATCGCCGGGATCGGGCGGACCACTTCGAGAAGCGGGCCGAGCAGGTCCTCGGCGAGCCGGGCGCGGGCCACGAGCAGACCCGTGGCGACGCCCAGGACGGCCGCCAGCAGGAAGCCGGTGAGGATGCGTGTGAGACTGTCGGTCAGGTCGGTCCAGTAGTCGCCGCCCACGAGGCGGTCCGCGAACGCCCGGGCCACGTCCGTGACCGTCGGGAACTGCGAGAAGCGCAGCCACAGGTCGATGTCCAGGCCGGTCAGCAGCTGCCAGACGCCGAGCGCGGCGGCCAGGGAGGCCACCCTCAGCGCATACCGGCTCACGACGCACGTCCCAGCGCGTCGGCGTACGAGAGGGTGCGCGCCGCGGGATGTCCCGCCACATACGTCCTGGCCGTCTCCGGGGCGACGAAGGGGAGCAGCCGGCCGCCGTCGGCCACCCACACCGCCCTGTCGGCGAACCACAGGGTGCCGGTGGTCGCGTCGGGCACGTACGCCGCCCGGATGCCGGTGCGGTGCCTCGCCACGTACTTCAGCAGTCCGGCGGCCGACGTGAAGGTCTGCGTCTTCGTCGCGCCCTTGGGCCACACCTCGCTCGCGGCCGGCGCGGGCGCCGCGGCGAGCCGCTTGGCGTACGCCGCCCCGAGGGCCTTGCGCACGTACCGGTCGTCCACGAAGGAGTCCACGGCGATATCGCCGGTCAGCTTGGCCGACTTCAGGACCGAGACGTCCTGTTTCAGGGCGGAGACCAGTTCGGGCCTGATCGCGGGGTCGAAGGTGGAGATGCCGTGGGCGCCGTTGTAGAGGTAGACGACCTCGGGAGGCAGACCGGTGGCCTTCGCGACCTTCTCGGCGGCGGCCACCGGGTGGGTGCCGAGATAGCCGGTGGCCTCCGTCTGCGCCTTGAGAAACGCCTCGAGGACGGCCGGGCGCTGCTCGGCGAAGTCCTCACGCGCGGTGACCCCGTGGAACGTCGGCAGGTTCAGCTGCGCACCGTCGTAGAGCGCCTTCGCCTTGCCCTGGTAGGCGAGCAGGCCCGGCCATGCCACAAACTGGCTCAGCGCGTCCGCGCTGCCCGCCGCGAGGGACGAAGCACCCACGGCCGGCTGCTGGTTGAGCTTCTCGATGTCCTTGTCCGGGTCCATCCCGGCGCGCTGAAGGGCGCGTACGAGGGTGCCGTCGGCGGCGGAGCCGACGCTGGTCGAGACCTTCCTGCCCTTGAGGTCCCGAAGGGAGGACAGCTTCGCATCCGGCGCGGTGACGACGGTGTTGAGGCCGCCGCGCAGGTTGTAGCCGGTGACCGAGACCAGGTGGGTCGGGCGGTTCAGCTGTTTGCCCCGGGCCGCGTTGATGAGGAGAGGGAAGTCGCCCATCGAGCCGATGTCGATCTTCCCCGCGGTCATCTGGGCGGTGATGGGAGCACCGGTGGCGTAGTCCTGCCAGACGACGTTGTAGGTGTGGCCGTCGTGGAGGGCGTTCAGCTTCTGCTCGAAATAGCCGAGGGAGCGCAGCAGGGTGCCGGCGGTGACGGTGTTGATGGTCTTGGACTGGTAGCCCACGGTGACGGTCACCGTGGAACCGGCGTCCGCCCGTGCCCCCGTGCCGCAGGCGGCGAGCGGGAGGAGGAGAGCGGTCGCGGCGATGGAGACTGCCGTGCGTTTCATGGGAGTTCAGGCCTCTCAGCGGAGCAGATAGGGCATGTTGACCGTGACCGCTCCGGTGGGACAGCGGGCCGCGCACGGTCCGCAGTACCAGCATTCGTCGACGTGCATGTAGGCCTTGCCGCTGCTCTCGTCGATGGCGAGGGAGTCCAGCGGGCACATGTCCACGCACAGGGTGCAGCCGTCGATGCACTTCGACTCGTCGATGGTCACGGGCACGTCGGCCCGCTGGGGTGCCAAGGGCATGGCTGTCTCCGGGAAGGTCGAGCAGGGGCGTTGTCACAGGGACCGGCGCAGCAGGCCGCTCATCGTGATGCGGTCGCCGCGGAAGCGGATGAACTCCAGGTCGACGGGGCGGCCGTCGGCCAGGTGGGTGAGGCGTTCCAGCATCAGGAGGGCGGCACCGCGCGGGGCCTGGAGCACGGCGGCGGAGTGGGCGTCCGCGTTCACCGCCTCCAGGGTGATCTCCGCGTGGCCGAGGCTCCGGCCGGTGACGGCTTCCAGGAGGCGGAAGACGTCGGTGTTCTCCAGGTCGGCGCCGAGCAGCCGGGTGCCGAGGTCGAGCGGGATGTAGGTGAGGTCGAGGGAGAGGGGGAGACCGCCCAGACTGCGCAGGCGTTCGATGTAGAGGACGTCGGCGCCGGGCTGCACCCCGAGGCGTTCGGCGACGGGCGCCGGTGCGGGGGCGGGGCCCATCGTGCGGACCTCGTTGGTCACCCGGCCGTGTTCGCGCAGGGTCTCCGCGAGGCCCATCAGCCGGTCGAGCCCGTGAGGGTACTTCCGGGCGACGACGACCGTGCCCACGCCGGGGAGCCGGTCGACCAGGCCCTCGGCGCGCAGCAGGTCCAGCGCCTGGCGGACGGTGTTGCGGGAGGCGCGGTAGTCGGTGCCGAGGGTCGTCTCGTGGGGCACCGTGCCGTCCGGGAACCCGCCGGTGAGGATCTGGCGGCGGAGCAGGTCTGCCAATTGGCGGGCCCGGTCCGCGCGCAGGCGACGCCGTCGGGCGGCGACGGTGGTCGCGCCGTGGCCGGCGTGGTCTCGGATGCGGTCGGGCATGTTCCGGACCTTAGCGACGGGGCGCGGGGAGTGGTGTTGCCGGAGTATTGCGCCATGTGGTGGAGCGTCACGCGGCCGCTCGACCTGGCGTTTTACGGACAGCGGGGAAAGATCTGCCACTGTCCTCCCAGCGTGCGGCACGCCCGTACGGCACCGCCAGCGGGGCGGTGGCGCCGACGTCAGCGCCGCCGCCCGGCCCGCGTCCCCACCGCGGGGGCGGCGACCGGGCCGGCAACCGGGCCGGTGAGCGGAGCGGCCCGGCATGGGCCTCAGCCGCCCGTCACCACCCGGCCCGTCACCTCACCGAGGCCCACCCGCGTCCCGTTCGGGCCCGGCGCCCACGCGGTCAGCGTCACGACGTCCCCGTCCTCCAGGAAGGTCCGCTTGCCGTCCGGGAGTTCGAGCGGGTCCCGGCCGTTCCAGGTCAGCTCGAGGAGCGAGCCGCGCTCGTGCTCCGCGGGGCCGCTCACGGTGCCCGAGCCGTACAGATCGCCGGTGCGCAGCGACGCCCCGTTCACCGTCATGTGCGCCAACTGCTGGGCAGCCGTCCAGTACATGGTCGAGAACGGCGGCTCGGACACCACATGGCCGTTGATCGCGACGGAGATGCGCAGGTCGTAGCCCGAGGGTTCCTCGTGTGCGTCGTCCAGGTACGGCAGCAGCGGGTGCGTGCGCTCGGGCGGCGTCACCCGCGCCTCCTCCAGGGCGTCCAGCGGGGTGATCCACGCCGAGACGGAGGTGGCGAACGACTTGCCGAGGAACGGCCCGAGCGGCACGTACTCCCAGGCCTGGATGTCCCGCGCCGACCAGTCGTTGAGCAGGCAGAGCCCGAACACATGGTCGCGGAAGGCGGACAGCGGAACGGGCCGGCCCATCTCCGAGGGCACGCCCACCACGAATCCCACCTCCGCCTCGATGTCCAGGCGGACCGAGGGGCCGAAGACCGGTGCCGGGTCCGTGGGCGCCTTGCGCTGCCCCTGGGGGCGTACCACGTCCGTGCCGGACACCACCACCGTTCCCGCCCTGCCGTGATAGCCGATCGGCAGGTGCTTCCAGTTGGGGGTCAGGGAGTCCGCCGCGTCCGGACGGAAGATCTGCCCGACGTTGCGGGAGTGGTTCTCGGAGGCGTAGAAGTCGACGTAGTCCGCGACCTCGAAGGGCAGGTGCAGGGTTACCTCGGAGAGCGGGAGCAGCAGGGGCTCGATGGTCTCCCGGTGCGCGGGCACCGTCACCCACGCCGTCAGCGCCCGGCGCACGTCCGACCAGGCGGTGCGACCGGCGGCCAGCAGGGGCCCCAGGGAGGGCCGGGCCAGCACAGAGGCGTACGGGGAGCCGAGTGCCCGGGCGGCCGCGCCCGCGTCGAGCACATGGTCGCCCAGGCGGACGCCGACCCTCCGTTCGCCGGAGCCGATCGGCGAGAACACGCCGTAGGGGAGGTTGTGCGGTCCGAAGGGGTCGCCCTCGGGGACGTCGAAGGGGGGCATGGGATGCTGCCTCGCTTTCGTGCACGTCAGGTGTTCGGTGCATGGGGGTGTGTTCCATGTGGTCGCCGCACACGTTACGGGTGAGTTCCCTGTCTTGGGCAGTGTCTAAAGAGTTCGCAATGTCCGAATAGGCCTTGTCGGAGTACCCAATTCCGGCTTAGCGTCCTTTGGGGACACGGACGGGGTGGGTCCGGACCGTAGGGGGGACACGTGGGGGGACCCGTGGCCAGGAGCACCGGCGCGCCGTTCGACGCGGACCGTGAGGTGCCGGGGCTCATCGTGAAATTCGGCGACTACCCGCTGCACCACGGCGGGGTCGGGGCCATCCGCAGTCTGGGCCGGCTCGGGATACCGATGTACGCCATCACCGAGGACCGTTACACGCCGGCCGCGGTCTCCCGCTATCTGCGGCGCGCCTTCGTGTGGCCGACCACCGGGACGGAGGAACCGGAACGGCTCGTGGAGGGCCTGCTGCGCATCGGACGCCGCATCGGCCGGCCGACGGTGCTCGTCCCCACCGACGAGGAGGCCGCCGTCCTGATCGCCGAGCACCAGGACGCCCTCGCCGGCCCCTTCCTGTTCCCGAAGGTGGACGCCAAGCTGCCGCGTCGCCTCGCCAGCAAGCAGGGCCTGCACGAGCTGTGTGTGGAACACGGCATCCCGAGCCCGCAGGCCGCCTTCCCGCAGTCGTACGACGACATCGTGCGCTTCGCCGAGAAGGCCCGCTTCCCGCTCGTGGCCAAGAACCGCGAGGCGTTCGTACGCCGTGAACGGCCCGCCGTGAACGGCACGACCCGGATCACCACCCCGGAGGGGCTGCTCACGCTCGCCCGCGACTGGGGCGAGCGCCCCGGTGTGATTCTCCAGGAGTACCTGCCGCGGGAGGAGGCCGAGGACTGGATCGTGCACGCGTACTTCGCCCAGGACTCGACCCCGCTCGCCATGTTCACCGGCGTCAAGGTCCGCTCCTGGCCGCCGCACGCCGGTATGACGGCGAACGCGTACGTCGTCGACAACCCGGAACTCGCGGACCTCGCCGCACGTTTCATCAAGCAGATCGGCTTCACCGGCATCGTCGACCTGGACCTGCGCTTCGACCGTCGCGACGGCCGGTACAAACTGCTGGACTTCAACCCGCGCATGGGCGCCCAGTTCCGCCTCTTCGAGAACGAGGCGGGCGTGGACGTCGTCCGCGCCATGCATCTGGACCTGACCGGCCGCACGGTCCCGGAAGGGGAACAGCGCGCCGGTCACCGGTACATCGTGGAGAACATCGACCTGCCGGCCCTGCTCGCCTACCGGCGCAGCGGCTATACGACGCCGCACGCGCCGGCCCGCGCGATCGGTACGGAGCTTGCCTGGTTCGCGGGTGACGACCCGCGGCCTTTCTTCACGATGATCGCGCGCTTCGTGCGGCCGGGCGCGAAGCACCTCTATCAGTTGTGGCGGACCAACCGCCGCGGCTCCACCACCAGTACGCGCTAGCGCGTACTGCTCCGCCACGAAGTAGGCACGTCGCGTCCTGGGGAGGGACTTCGTGATTCAACCGGTAGCAGTCATCGGTGCCGGGCCGTTCGGTCTATCCACCGCCGCCCATCTGCGGGCGCGCGGTATCCCGGTGCGCGTCTTCGGCGAGCCCATGGTGAGCTGGCGCGACCACATGCCCCAGGGCATGCTGCTGAAGTCGACCCCCGTCGCCTCGAACATCGACGCACCCCAGCGCGGCCACACCCTGGCCGACTACTGCGACGCGGCGGGCATCGCCCGGCTGGTGACCGACGAGGACATCATCCCGATCGAGACGTTCATCGCCTACGGCGAGTGGTTCCAGCAGCAACTGGTGCCCGAGCTGGAGCGGGTCAAGGTCGTCTCGGTGGATCGTCGGCAGGGCGGCGGCTTCGAACTGAAGCTGGACTCCGGCGAGCAGTTCGCGGCGCGGGCGGTCGTGGTGGCCACCGGACTGTCGGGCCTCGCCCACCTCCCGCCGGAGCTGGCCGCAGCAGCGGCGGACGGTCCCACTCCCACGGGGCCGGTCTCCCACAGCTCCCAGCACCATGACCTGGCCCGCTTCTCCGGCAAGGAGTTGCTGGTCGTCGGCGCGGGACAGTCCGCCCTGGAGACGGCGGCGCTCGCGGCGGAGGCCGGCGCGCGGGTGCGGGTGGTCTCGCGCGGCCAGGGCAGGGTGGCCTTCGGCGCGCCCCCGTGGGAGCAGCCGAAGTTCCGTCCCGAATCGCCCTTCGGCCGCGCCTGGTCGCTGTGGGCGCTGAGCTACTATCCGCACCCGTACCGGTTCCTCCCGGGCCAGGCCCGTCACTACATGGTCCGCCGGGTCCTCGGCCCGCTCGGCGCGTGGTGGCTGCGCGACCGATTCCAGAGCAAGGTGCAGGTGCGCGAGGTCGTCGCCGTGGTCGGCGCGTCCGCGCCGGACGGCAGCCCCGTCCTGACGGTCCGGACGCACACGGGCCGCACGGAGGAACTCACCGCGGACCATGTGATCGCCGCCACCGGCTACCGCGTGGACATCGCGGCGATGGACTTCCTGGGCCATGAACTGCGGACGGAACTGGCGGTGAGCCGGGGCACTCCGCGGCTCGGCGCGGGTTATGTGTCCTCCGTGCCGGGCCTGTACTTCACGGGCCTGCCCGCGGCGGCCTCTTACGGGCCGGTGATGCGCTTCGTGTGCGGCACGGAGTTCGCCTCGCCCCGGCTGGCGAAGCACCTGGCGGCGGCACACGGCTGAGCGGCACACGGTTGAGCGGCACACGGTTGAGCGGCATCCGGATCACGGATCACGGATCACGGATCACGGAGGGGGCGCGGCACCGTCGCGTCCCCGGGCCGCAGGACGGTTCACGCCGGGGCCGCAGGCCGTCCGTCGTGTTCCGGAGGGGCGCGCGGCAACTACGGTGCGCTGCTAGGGGAGTTCGCAGTACGCGGGATACCGGACGTCCTCCGGTTCGCGCCGAGTCGGCGGGGCGATCCATCCGTATTCTCTGATCATGGCCGCACCCTTCGCATATTCACTCGTCGCCACCGACCTGGACGGAACGCTGTTGCGTGACGACGACACGCTCTCCGACCGGTCAAGGGCCGCCCTGGCGCGGGTCTCGGCGGCAGGCGCACAGCATCTCGTCGTGACGGGGCGCCCGGCGCCCAGGGTGCGGCCGCTGCTCGACGACCTCGGCAGCGAGGGGCTCGCGGTGTGCGGACAGGGCGCGCAGGTGTACGACGTCGGCGCGAACCGGCTGCTGTTCTCCGTCACCCTGGACCGGGAGTTGGCCGAGACCGCGCTCGGCAAGATCGAGGCGGAGGTGGGGCAGGTGTACGCGGCCGTCGACCAGGACGGGGTCGACGGGCTCACGCTCGTCGAACCCGGCTACCGGATGCCGCATCCCACGCTGCCCGCGGTACGGGTCGAGCGGCGCGACGACCTGTGGTGCGAGCCGATCAGCAAGGTGCTGCTGCGCCATCACGCCCTCTCGGACGACGAGTTGGCGACGGCGGCCCGTGCGGCGGTCGGTTCTCTCGCGACGGTCACCATGTCCGGGCCCGGCACCGTGGAACTCCAGCCGTGCGGCATCACCAAGGCGACGGGGCTGGCACTGGCCGCCGACCACCTGGGCCTCGGCCCGGGGGAGACCATCGCCTTCGGTGACATGCCCAATGACATCCCGATGTTCGCGTGGGCCGCGTACGGGGTGGCCATGGCCAACGCCCACCCCGAACTCAAGGCCGTGGCGGACGAGATCACCGTGTCGAACGAGGACGACGGCATCGCCGTCGTCCTCGAACGACTCTTCGGGGTGCACCGGACACCGGCCGACATCATCGGCGGCCGGGAGCCCGGCGGCTATGAGGAGCGGTACTAGTACGCGCTGTTGACGTTGTCGATCGAGCCGTAGCGGTGGGCGGCGTAGTTGCACGCGGCCGTGATGTTCGCCACCGGGTCGTACGGGTCGAACGCCGTGCCGGGCACGTGGTACGCGGCGAAGGTCGGGTCGATGATCTGGAGCAGACCCTTCGACGGGATCCCCTTACGGGCGTTGGAGTCCCACAGGTTGATGGCCTTGGGGTTGCCGGACGACTCGCGCATCACGTTGCGGTAGATGCCGTCGTACGTGCCGGGGATGCCGTGCTGGGCCATGACCTCCAGCGACTGGCGGATCCAGCTGTCGAGGTTGGTGCCGCGGGTCGTCAGGGTCTTGACGGTGGCGGCGCTGGCGGCGGTGGCCGTCGCCGGCGTACCGGTCGCGGCGGAAGCGCTGGTCGCTCCCATGACCGGCAGGGCGAGAACGGCGGCACCCGACCCCGCGAGTGCGAGGGCACGGGTGAGACGGGCGGCCTTGGAGGCGCGGTCCTGACGGCGTGCGGGCAGGGCGAAAGCGGGCATGTCGCATTCCTCTCCGGCGCCTGCGAGGTGAGCTGTCGGGTTCGGGCGGGGAGGTGCCCGGCCGTGTCCTCGATGTCGAGGCCACGGCTTCACCCCTGGCCGTTCCGGCGCGGTGTCCGAATCGGCGGCTTACCTGGGTCCCCCGCTCCTGCCGTCGTGGTCGGTGGGCACTCGAGCGGCGGCAGGATTCGGCGTTCCGCTCGTATCGAGGGGAAGGTATGCGAGAGCACATGTCGGGAACAAGCGGTCAAGTCACAGTCCTTCCGAATTGACCTTGAAATGGGGGAATAGAGAAGGTGATCCAGTTTGTTGGGAGCGATTCAAATTCCCGTTAGCAAATGCGGAGTTGGTGGGACGCCTGCGGTATCCCGCCTGTCGCGAACGTGAGCTATTTCACTCCCGCCCCCCGGGTCACCATCGGCGCTTAATGACATAAATGGTCTATTCGGGCAAAACGGTCACATTCCTCGTGTTGTGGTTGTCCGGCAGGGGAGTTCCCGGGGTGCGGGTATGGGGTGCGGGGGTGTGGGCAGCCGTACCGAGGAAGGCGGGAGTCCGTGCTCCGGCTTCCGTGGCGTATGGGGTGGCGGCTTGCGGTCGACGGACGCGGGGAGGGGTGGCCCCGGGGGCTTTTGGGCTGGGGGGCAAGGGGCCGGTCCCGGTCGCGAGGGGTGTTTGCCGGGTATATCAGGAATGTATGTTCGTATCAGATGATCAAGGACATGCCGTTCGCGATCCGATACCGCCCGGCCTGGAACAGTGGGCGCTCGTGGTGATCGAAACGTGACCGGATACGCTGACTTGAGGGATGACGGCGACAGATCGACAAACTCGATGAGCCACGTCGACGGGCGACGTCATCGACCAAGTGACCGTGCTTGAGACCGACCGCGTGATCGTCAGCAGACATCAGCAGACATCAGCAGACAGGAGACCCCACGTGACCGTCGTCGGGCCGTTCGGGCTGAGCGTGCGGGACCAGGCTCTTGAAGCCGATGTCCAGGCCGGATTGGCCGCTGTCGAGGAGGGGCTGCTCGAGGCCACCAAGAGTGAGGTGCCCTTCATCACGGAGGCCGCGCAGCACCTGGTGCGTGCGGGCGGGAAGCGGTTCCGGCCGCTGCTGGTGATGCTCGCGGCGCAGTTCGGCGACCCGTACGCGCCGGGGGTCGTGCCCTCGGCCGTGGTCGTGGAGCTCACCCACCTCGCCACGCTGTACCACGACGACGTGATGGACGAGGCCGAGGTGCGGCGCGGGGTGGACAGCGCCAACGCCCGCTGGGGCAACGCGGTCGCGGTCCTGACGGGTGACTTCCTCTTCGCGAGGGCGTCGCACATCCTGGCCGATCTCGGCCCGGAGGCGGTCCGGATCCAGGCGGAGGCCTTCGAGCGGCTGGTCACGGGACAGATCCTGGAGACGGCGGGTCCGCGGGACGGCCGTGACCCGGTGGAGCACTACCTCGACGTCCTCGGCGGCAAGACCGGCTCGCTGGTGGCCGTGGCGTGCCGCTTCGGCGCCATGATGTCGGGGGCCGACGAGACGGTCGTGGACGTGCTCACGCAGTACGGCGAGCGGCTGGGCGTGGCGTTCCAGCTGGCCGACGACGTCCTGGACATCGCGTCGGACTCGCGCGAGTCCGGGAAGACGCCGGGGACGGACCTGCGTGAGGGCATTCCCACCCTCCCGGTCCTGCGGCTGCGTGAGCGGGTGGAGCGCATGGGGCTGCCCGAGGACATCGCCCTGTGCGAGCTTCTGGACTCCGACCTCACGGACGACGCCCGGCATGCCGAGGCCCTCGCCCGCCTGCGCGCCCACCCGGCCCTGGAGATGGCGCGCCGCGACACGGTCCGCTATGTGGAGGACGCCCGCTCGGGCCTGGCCCCGCTGCCGGACTGCGGTGCGAAGGCGGCCCTGATGGAGCTGTGCGACGCGGTGGTGCACCGGGCGGGCTGAGGCCGCTCCGCTCGTGCTGTGCCGTCAGGGTGCGGCCTCTGGCCGCCATCGCGTGTCGGCCGCGGGGACCATGCCGGGCACGCCGCACTCACCGGCGGCGTCCTCTCCGTAGGACTCCAGGAACTCCCGGGACCCCCGGGACTCCAGGACCTCTGGTTCCCGGACTCCCGGACCACGGCCGGGCCTCCGGTCCCCGGACTCCCGGACCACGGCCGGGCCTCCGGTCCCCGGACTCCCGGGCCTCTGGTTCCCGGACTCCCGGGCCTCTGGTTCCCGGACTCCGGACCTCTGGTTCCCGGACTCCGGACCTGGACCTTGACTCCGGACCGGGACCTGGGACTCCGGACCCGGAACCCCTCCCCCCTGACCCTTGACCCCTACGGGTCGGAGTAGCCCCCGTCCCGCCGTGTCATACCCCAGGATTACGCGGAGTTGAGTCCGCGGGCTGACGCTTCTTCCGGGCCGATTTGGTCAGATGGGTGACACCACCTCACAGGAGTTCGGGTGAGAATGGCGGCACAGGGGTGGACCAGGGCACGCACGGTAGGCCGCCGCCGATGACGGAGGTAAGGCACACATGGCACCGTACGAATCCGACGGCAGCACGCCCGCCGGCGAGGCCGAGGACGTACGCGACGGGCGGCGCACGGCCGCGCGGTACGTCGTCCCGGTCGCGGTGGTGGGGGTGGCGGCCGCAACCATCGGGCTCGTCCCGGCGTTCGCCGGATCCGGCGACCCGGACCTGCCGAAGATCAGCGCCCAGCAGCTCATCGAGAAGATCGCCAGGTCGGACGTCCAGCAGATGTCCGGCACGGTGAAGATCAGCACGGACCTGGGCCTGCCCAACCTGGGCGGCCTGGAGAGCAGCCGCGCCTCGGGCGCGCTCTCGCAGGGCGGGGGCGACAAGGGCGGCTCGGCCGCGGATCCGAGCTCCAAGCTGCTGGAGCTGGCCTCCGGCACGCACACCCTGCGGGTCGCCGCCGACGGCCAGGACAAGCAGAAGATCTCGCTCATCGAGAAGGCCGCCGAATACAGCGTCATCCGCAACGGCGACCGGGTGTGGGCGTACGACAGCGCGTCGAACGAGGCGTTCCACGCGACCGGCGCGGGTGACCACAAGGGTGCGAAGGCGGCGCCCGAGGACATGCCGGCCACGCCGAAGGACTTCGCCGAGGAGGCCCTGAAGGCCGCCGACAAGACGACGTCGGTGACGGTCGACGGCACCGCGCAGGTGGCGGGCCGCGACGCCTACAAGCTGCTCATCAAGCCCCGGCAGTCGGGCACGACGGTCGGCGCCATCAGCATCGCGGTGGACGCCAAGACCGGGATGCCGCTGAAGTTCACCCTGACCCCGGCATCCGGCGGCGCGGCAGTCGTCGACGCGGGCTTCACCCAGGTGTCGTTCAGCCGGCCGGCCGCGTCGACGTTCGACTTCACGCCGCCCAAGGGCACGAAGGTCACCCAGGGCGACGACCTGAAGGACGAGGACAAGGCGCGGACCCATGGCGCCGAGAAGCAGGCGTGGGGCGACGAGAAGCCGGCCTGGGGCGACGGGAAGGCGGCGCGCGGCACCGAGAAGACGGCACCCGGCACCGGGCCCAGGACCATCGGCGAGGGCTGGAACTCGATCGTCGTCCTCGACACCGGCAGCAAGGGGGGCGTGCCCTCGGACACCTCGTCCAAGGACGGCGCGGTCGCCGGCTTCCTGGACTCCCTCGGCGACCACGTCAACGGCAAGTTCGGCTCGGGCACGTTCTTCTCCACGCGCCTGGTCAACGCCCTGATGACGGACGACGGCAAGGTGTACGCGGGCGCGGTCACCAAGAACGCGCTGGTGAAGGCGGCCGACGCGGGCAAGTAGACCCCGCACGGCACGGACGGCTGGAGCAGGAGAGTCCATGGAGGAACTGTCCGCCGCGGAAGCGGAGTCGGGGGACTCCCGGGCGGCGGTGAGCGACCCGGAGGCCCCGGTCATCGCCACCCACGCCCTGACCAAACGCTACCGCGGTGGGCAGCTCGCCGTGGACGGACTCGACCTGACCGTCCCGGCGGGCAGCGTCTTCGGCTTCCTCGGGCCGAACGGCTCGGGCAAGACCACGACCATCCGAATGCTGATGGGCCTGATCGAGCCCACCTCGGGCACGGCGCGCGTGCTGGGGCGGACCATGCCCCGTGGCTCCCGCGCCGTGCTCCCGCAGGTCGGTGCCCTCATCGAGGGACCGGCGCTCTACGGATTCCTCTCCGGCCGCGACAACCTCCTGCGCTACGACGCCGCCGACCCCACCGCCGACCCGCGCACCCGGGGTGCGCGCGTCCAGGCCGCGCTGGACCGCGTGGGTCTGACGGCGGCGGCCGGCAAGAAGGCGAAGGCGTACTCCCTGGGGATGAAGCAGCGTCTCGGTCTCGCGGCCGCCCTGCTCCAGCCTCGTCGGCTCCTCGTCCTGGACGAGCCGACCAACGGACTCGACCCCCAGGGCATGCGCGAGATTCGCTCGCTCATCAGGGAACTGGCGTCCGACGGCACGACCGTCTTCCTCTCCTCCCACCTGCTCGACGAGATCGAACAGGTCTGCACCCACGCCGCGGTGATGGCACAGGGACGGCTGATCGCGCAGGGCGCGGTGGCGGACCTGGCGGCCGGGGCGCGCGGACGTCTCGTCGTGACCACCCCGGACGTGACGGAGGCGGCCCGCGTCCTGAAGGAACGGGGCGTCGCCGACGTGGTCATGGGGGAGGACCGGGTGACGGGCGAACCCCCGGAGGGCGAACCGGCGGACCTGAACGCCGCGCTGGTCACCGCCGGAGTCCGCGTGCGCGGTTTCGGTGTCGAACGGGCCTCCTTGGAGGACGCGTTCGTGGCGCTGACAGGGGAGGGCTTCGATGTCGCGGGCTGAGTGGGCGGGTCCTGGCCGGGCCCCGGTCGCGCGGAGCCAGAGCCCGTTGTGGGGCCTCGGGCTGCTGCGCAGTGAGCTGGTGACGACCTTGCGGCGCCGGCGTACGCTCGCGCTGCTGGCCGTGCTGGCGGCCGTGCCGATCCTGGTCGGGATCGCCGTCAAGATGGAGACGGGGGACGGCTCCGGCGGACGCGGCGGAGGCGGCGGCCCCGCGTTCATCACGCAGATCACCAACAACGGCCTGTTCCTGGTCTTCACGGCGCTCGCCGCGACGCTCCCGTTCTTCCTGCCGATGGCGGTCGGTGTCATAGCGGGCGACGCGATCGCGGGCGAGGGCAACTCCGGCACCCTGCGGTACCTCCTGGTCGCCCCCGCGGGCCGCACTCGGCTCCTGCTCGTCAAGTACGCGACCACGATGGCCTTCTGCCTCATCGCCACCCTCGTCGTCGCCGTCTCGGCGCTCGTGATGGGCGCTCTGCTCTTCCCGCTGGGCGACCTGACGACGATCTCGGGCACCCGTATCAGCCTCGCCGACGGCCTGGGCCGCGCCCTGCTCATCGCGCTGGTCGTCGCCGCCTCCCTGATCGGTCTGGCGGCCCTTGGGCTGTTCGTCTCCACCCTCACCAACAGCGGGATCGCGGCGATGGCGACCACGGTCGGCCTGGTGATCACCGTGCAGATCCTCGACCAGATCCCCCAGCTGCACGCGCTCCAGCCGTACTTCTTCCCGCACTACTGGCTGTCCTTCGCGGACCTCATGCGCGACCCGGTCTACTGGGACGACCTGGCCCGCAACCTCGGCCTCCAGGCCCTGTACGCGGCGGTCTTCGGCTCGGCGGCCTGGGCGCGCTTCACGACGAAGGACATCACCGCCTGAGGAGACGGGGACCTCACCGCCTGCCGGGCCCGGGCGGCGGGGACGCCCCCCGGATCACACCAGTGCCGTCTCGTAGGGGAATCGGGCGAGGGGCGCTTCGCGTCCGAAGAACGTCCTGGCACGGTCCAGGGCCTCCGTGTCCCGCAGTACGTCCCCGGGCTTGCTGCCGTTGCCGAGCAGCACTCCGCCGAAGCGCATGCCCATGTACGCGGCCGAGTTGTTGAGCGTACCGACGAGCGGTTCGGCGACCTCTTGCTCCTGATGGGCGAGCGCGGTGACGCCCCACAGCGTGCGGCCCGCCATCGCCTTCCTGAAGTCGAGGCCGGGAACGCGCAGCCAGCCCGACCAGTGGTCCAGGTAGCGCTTGGTGTGGGCGGACACCGAGTACCAGTACAGCGGCGACGCGATCACGATGTCCGTCGCCGCGAGCGTGGCGTCGAGCAGCAGCGCCACATCGCCCTCGGTGGGGCGCACATGATCGCTGTCGTGCCGCAGGTCCGCGAAGTCGGGCAGCGGGTGTTGGGCCAGGCTGATCCACTGTTGCTCGACATCGCCGGACAGGTGCTCGGCGGCCCGTCGGGCGAGCAGCTCGGTGTTGCCGTCGCTACGGGCGCTGCCCAGGACGAAGAGGAATCGGCGACTCATGGGGTCCCTTGAGTGGATGGCGCGGCGTGAGAACAGTATGCAGATACATTAAATGCATACGCAATGAATGGCAAGGAGCCTGGGACAGGCCTGTGACGGTGTGGTGACGCCGGAAGCGTATGGCGGCTGGAGACTTAGAGGAGGTCGATCCGGTACCGTCGCCGGGCCGACCCGAGTGAGGGGAACGATGTCTCGACTCAGCCGCGCATACAACGGGGACCGCTCCGCTGCCGGGCCCGCGTCCACGGAGGGAGCGGAACCCGTGGCGACGCCGATAGAGGTCCATGTACCGGCGTGCGCGCGGGACGGAGTCGCGGGCGCCGATGCCGGAATAGGGGCCACCGTCGGTGGAATGCCGGTGATGGCGGCACCGGGGGAGTCGGTCCAGCAGGCCGTCCTGAACCACCTGCACCGCCTCGCCCTCGCAGCGGGCCACCCTGTCCTCGCGGCCGTCCATGACGAGCGGATCGGGTATGTGATGCCGGTCAGGGTGCTGGTGGACGGGTCGAGCGAGTTCGTGGAGGAGCCCAGGCGGGCGGGCAGGCCCGAGGCGCAGGACCACATTGCCGCGGCGGTCCCTGCTCCCGCGCCGGTGCCGGCTCCCTCACCGGCCTCAGCTCCCGTGTCGGCCAAACCTCCCGCGGCGGTCGAGGGGTCCGAGCCCGTCTCCCTCTCCTCCGTGGTGGAAGCCCCCGTGTCTCTCGGAGGCGCCGTCGCGGCCTTCATGCTGCGGACGGCGCCCGAGCAGGGTCCGTTGATCAGTGCCACATCGGGACCGGCTCAGGTGTGGCCGGGGCCCGACTCCGTACCTCCGGGTACGGTCCAGGTCCCTACGGGAAGCTTCGGCCCCCCAACGGTGGCCGCCGGGACCGCTCCCGTGTGGCCGGCGCCGGCGAGCGGGCCGGACGAGCCGCAGACACCGGGACCCGACTTCGAGGCCGGCCCCGGCTTCGGCCCTCGCCCCGGCCTCGAGCCCGGCCCCAACCCGTACTCCACACCCGAGTGGAAGCCGACCCCGGCCCCGCGAACCGTTCCCGGGCAGGAGGCCACGGAGCCGCCGGTCCGCGAGTTCGCCATCGCCGAGGCCGTGCTCGCGTCGGACACGGAGCCCGTACCGCCGGTCTCCACGGGCGGCCCCCTCGCCGAACCCCTGGCCCTGATCGGCGAGGCCGTGATCCAGGGCCGGATCGCGGAGGCCGACGGTCTGGCCGAGCGGACCGCCGCCGAAGCCTCCCGGGCCCTCGGCGGCGACCACCCCGACGTACTGCGCCTGCGCGAGCTCACCGCGTACATCGCCTATCTGGCCGACGACCCGCTGCGCTCGTTCCGCCTCTCGCTCGACCTGGCCCGGCTCCGCCACCGCCTGTGCGAGCCGCGCAGCGCGTACGGCGATGTGCAGAGCGCGGCAGCCGCCTGGCGTGCCGTCCGGGATCCGCTCCAGGGCCTGCACCTCGGCCGGGACCTCATCGACGTGTGGAGCGAACTCGCCGCCGGGCCGGGCCCCGCCGCGGACGACCTCGACCGACTGGAGCGTGCCCGTACCCGTATGGGCCGCCTCGCCGAACGCGCCGGCGCGACCACCGGCGGACAGCCGTCCCGCGCCCGGTGACCCGAGGGGACGGCAGCCCGCAGGCGGCGGACCATGTCGCGGACTACGGCCTGGCGTCCACCGGATCGGGACCGGTCGCGGTCGCCATGCCGTCCGGCTTCCGAGGCGGGTTCACCGTCCCGGCGGCCGCGAGGGCGGCGCCCGCCGTGGCGGACCCGCTCCTGAGCGCGCGTGCCGCCGTGCGGGCCGTGCGCAGGGCGTCCCCGGTCAGCAGCGTCAGTGCGAGCCAGACCAGCGCGAAGCCCGCCCACCGCTCGGGCGGCATCGCCTCGTGGAAGTAGAAGATGCCCAGCAGGAACTGGAAGACCGGCGCCAGATACTGCAGCAGGCCGAGTGTGGACAGCGGCACTCGTATCGCGGCGGCGCCGAAGCAGACGAGGGGGAGTGCGGTGACCACCCCGGTGGCGGCGAGCAGCGCCGCGTGCCCGGCGCCGTGGGAGGCGAACGTCGCCCCGCCATGCGCCGACAGCCACAGCAGATACCCCAGCGCGGGCACGAACTGCACGGCGGTCTCCGCGGCCAGCGATTCCAGACCGCCCAGGCCGATCTTCTTCTTCACCAGCCCGTATGTGGCGAAGGAGAAGGCGAGGCACAGGGAGACCCACGGCGGGCGGCCGTACCCGATCGTCAGTACGAGCACGGCGGCGAAGCCGACCGCGACCGCCGCCCACTGGACGGGCCGCAGCCGCTCCTTCAGGAGCAGCACGCCCATCGCGATGGTGACAAGCGGGTTGATGAAGTAGCCGAGCGAGGCCTCGACCACATGACCGCTGTTCACGGACCAGATGTACACGCCCCAGTTGACGGTGATGACCGCCGCCGCGACCGTGATCAGCCCCACCTTGCGGGGCTGCCGCAGCAGCTCGCCCGCCCAGGCCCAGCGCCGCATCACCAGCAGCGCCAGCGCCACCAGGACCAGGGACCACACCATCCGGTGGGCGAGGATCTCCATCGCCCCGGCGGGTTTGAGCAGCGGCCAGAAAAGGGGTACGAGCCCCCACATCCCGTACGCCGCGAAGCCGTTCAGCAGACCTGTCCGCCGCTCACCCTTCGACTTCCCGGCCACAGCCCCCTCCTTTTTCGCCCGACTGCTCCCGTGCAGCATCCATGAAGGTAACCCGAGCGCCCCCGCCTGTCATAGCCGTATCGCCATACGGTCATGACAGGTGGGGGCGGGACGTGCTGATCGAGGACCCGCCGACCGGTTCAGCCCTTGAGTGCGGCCTTGATCGACTCGGCGACCGGAGTGGTCGGGCGGCCGGCCAGGCGGGAGAGGTCGCCGGTGGTGACGGCCAGCTCGCCCTTCTCGATGGAGACGTCCACACCGGCCAGGATCGCGGCGAGGGGCCCGGGCAGGCCGGCGCCGGTCAGGATGCCGGCGTAGGTGTCCACCGGGACGGTGGTGTACGCGATCTCCTTGCCGGCCTGCCCGCCCACCTCGGCGGCGTACTCGGCGAAGCTCCACGCGGTGTCGCCGCTCAGCTCGTACGTGGCGTTCTCGTGACCCTCGCCGGTCAGCACCGCGACGGCGGCGGCCGCGTAGTCGGCGCGGGAGGCGGAGGCGACCCGGCCCTCGCCGGCAGCCTGGACGACCGCGCCGTGCTCCAGGACGGGGGTGAGGTTCTCGGTGTAGTTCTCGTGGTACCAGCTGTTGCGCAGCAGTACGTACGGCAGGCCCGACTCCACGATCAGCTGCTCGGTGGCCCGGTGGTCGTCGGCCAGGGAGGCCGTCAGGCTGCCGGGGGCGCTGGTGTAGGCGAACAGTGCGACTCCGGCACCCTTGGCGGCGTCGAGGACCACCTTGTGCTGACCGACCCGGCCCTTGTCGAACTCGTTGCCGGAGATCAGGAGCACCTTGTCGCCGGCCGCGAAGAGGCCGTCGAAGGTCTCGGGAACGTTGTAGTCGGCGACCGCGATCCGCACCCCGCGGTCCGCGAGGTCGGCGGCCTTCTCGGCGTTGCGGACGACCGCGGTGATCCGCTCGGCCGGGACCTTCTCCAGCAGCTGCTCCACCACGTGGCGGCCGAGGTGTCCGGTTGCTCCGGTGACGACGATGCTCATGACGGAATCTCCTTGTGGGTGTCTTTGTCGCTTACCCTAGGAGCGGCGCTAACTGATGGAAAGTACCCACTTTGAAGTAAGGTACTGGCGTGATGGTAAGTTCCTCGAACCCCTCCACCGCCCCGACGGCCCGCGGATGGGACGCCGATGCGGCGATGTGTCCCTACCGCCTTGTCCTGGAGCACGTGACCAGCCGCTGGGGCGTCCTCGTCCTGATCGAGCTGCTGGCCGGCTCCCGCCGCTTCAGCGAGCTGCGCCGGGCGATCGGGCAGGTCGCCCGCATCAGCGAGAAGATGCTCACCCAGACCCTCCAGACCCTGGAACGGGACGGCCTTGTGCACCGTGATGCCAAGCCGGTGATCCCGCCGAGGGTCGACTACTCCCTGACCGACCTGGGTCGCGAGGCGGCCGAACAGGTGCGTGCGCTGGCGCTGTGGACGCAGGAGCGCATGCCCGACGTCGAGCGCGCCCGCCGGACATACGACGAGGCCCGGACACACAGCGCCCGGGCCTCGTCGAACCGCACCTGAGCCCGCCGGTGGGTACTCCGGCCTGCTAGCCGACCACCGTCCAGGTGTCGCCGCCGGCGAGGAGTGAGGCGAGGTCGCCCTTGCCGTTCTGTTCGATGGCGGTGTCGAGCTGGTCGGCCATCTGGGTGTCGTAGACGGGCCGGTCAACGGAGCGGAAGACGCCGATGGGGGTGTTGTGCAGGGTGTCGGGGTCGGCGAGCCGGGAGAGCGCGAAGGCGGTGGCGGGGGAGGCGGCGTGGGCGTCGTGGACCAGGACGTCGGCCTCGTTGTGCGGGGTGAGGGTGACGGCCTTCAGATCGCCGGTGTCCGGATCGCGGACCACGCCGCGGGTGCCGTCGTGTCCGAAGCGGATGGGCTGCCCGTGTTCGAGGCGGATCACCGCTTCCTCGGCGCTCTGCTTGTCCTTGAGGGCGTCGAAGGCGCCGTCGTTGAAGATGTTGCAGTTCTGGTAGATCTCCACCAGTGCGGTGCCCGGGTGGGCGGCGGCCTGGCGCAGGATGCCGGTGAGGTGGGCGCGGTCGGAGTCGATGGTGCGGGCCACGAAGGATGCTTCGGCGCCCAAGGCCAGGGAGACGGGGTTGAAGGGGGCGTCCAGGGAGCCCATGGGGGTCGACTTGGTGATCTTGCCGACTTCGGAGGTGGGTGAGTACTGGCCCTTGGTCAAGCCGTAGATGCGGTTGTTGAACAGCAGGATCTTCAGGTTGACGTTGCGGCGCAGGGCGTGGATGAGGTGGTTGCCGCCGATGGACAGTGCGTCGCCGTCGCCGGTGATCACCCATACGCTCAGGTCGCGGCGTGAGGTGGCCAGTCCGGTGGCGATGGCGGGGGCGCGGCCGTGGATGGAGTGCATCCCGTAGGTGTTCATGTAGTACGGGAAGCGGGAGGAGCAGCCGATGCCGGAGACGAAGACGATGTTCTCGCGTGCCAGGCCCAGTTCCGGCATGAATCCCTGCACGGCGGCAAGGATCGCGTAGTCGCCGCAGCCTGGGCACCAGCGTACTTCCTGGTCGGATTTGAAGTCCTTCATGGACTGTCTCGCTGCGGCTTTGGGCACCAGGGACAGTGCCTGCGGGGTGTTCGTGCCGTCGGTGGTCGTCTTAGCCATCGATGGCCTCCTTCAGAGCCGTGGCGAGCTGTTCGGCCTTGAACGGCATGCCGTTGACCTGGTTGTAGGAGCGGGCGTCCACCAGGTATTTCGCCCGGATCAAGGTGGCGAGCTGGCCGAGGTTCATCTCCGGGATCACCACCTTGTCGTAACGCTGGAGGACCTGGGCGAGGTTGGGTGGGAAGGGGTTGAGGTGGCGCAGGTGGGCCTGTGCGATCGACTCGCCGGCGCGGCGCAGCCGGCGCACCGCGGCGGTGATCGGGCCGTAGGTGGAGCCCCAGCCCAGTACCAGGGTCTTTGCGTCGTGTGGGTCGTCGACCTTCAGGTCGGGGACTGCGATGCCGTCGATCTTGGCCTGGCGGGTGCGGACCATGAAGTCGTGGTTGGCCGGGTCGTAGGAGATGTTGCCGGTGCCGTCCTGCTTCTCGATGCCGCCGATACGGTGCTCCAGGCCCGGCGTGCCCGGGATCGCCCACGGCCGGGCCAGGGTCTGCGTATCGCGCTTGTAGGGCCAGAAGACCTCGGTGCCGTCTTCGAGTGTGTGGTTGGGGCCCGAGGCGAACTGCACCCGCAGATCCGGCAGCTCCTCCAGCTCCGGGATCCGCCACGGCTCGGAGCCGTTGGCCAGATAACCGTCGGAGAGCAGTACCACCGGCGTGCGGTACGTCAGCGCGATCCGGGCCGCCTCCAGCGCCGTATCGAAACAGTCCGCCGGGGTCTGGGGGGCAACGACCGCGACCGGCGCCTCGCCGTTGCGGCCGTACATCGCCTGCAACAGATCCGCCTGCTCGGTCTTGGTCGGCAGACCGGTGGAGGGGCCACCGCGCTGGATGTCCACCACCAGCAGCGGCAGCTCCAGCGAGACCGCCAGCCCGATCGTCTCGCTCTTGAGCGCCACACCGGGACCGGAGGTCGTGGTGACCGCGAGCGAACCGCCGAACGCCGCCCCCAGCGCCGCCCCGATCCCCGCGATCTCGTCCTCCGCCTGGAAGGTCCGCACCCCGAAGTTCTTGTGCCGGCTCAGCTCGTGCAGGATGTCCGAAGCCGGAGTGATCGGATACGAACCCAAAAACAGTGGCAGATCCGCCTGCTGCGACGCCGTGATCAGACCATAGGCCAAAGCCAGATTGCCGGAGATGTTCCGATAGGTGCCCACCGGGAAGGCCTTCGCGGCCGGAGCCACCTCATAGGAGACCGCGAAATCCTCCGTCGTCTCCCCGAAGTTCCACCCAGCCCGGAACGCCGCGATATTCGCCGCCGCGATCTGCGGCTTTCGCCCGAACTTCGACCGCAGGAACCTCTCCGTCCCCTCCGTGGGCCGGTGATACATCCACGACAGCAGACCCAGCGCAAACATGTTCTTACTGCGCTCGGCCTCCTTACGGGACAGGTCGAACTCCTTCAGCGCCTCCACCGTCAGCGTCGTCAACGGCACCGGATGGACGCTGTACCCATCCAGCGAGCCATCCTCCAGCGGCGAGAGGGCATAACCCACCTTCTGCATCGCCCGCCTGGTGAACTCATCCGTATTGACGATGATCTCCGCACCCCGCGGCAGATCCCCGACATTCGCCTTCAACGCCGCCGGATTCATCGCCACCAGCACATTCGGCGCATCACCCGGAGTAAGAATGTCATGATCGGCGAAGTGCAGCTGGAAGCTGGAAACACCCGGCAACGTCCCGGCAGGAGCACGGATCTCCGCAGGAAAATTCGGCAACGTCGACAGATCGTTACCGAAGGACGCCGTCTCCGAAGTGAACCGGTCACCGGTCAGCTGCATCCCATCACCCGAGTCACCCGCGAAACGAATGATCACCCGGTCGAGCTTGCGCACATCCTTCGTGCCCGCCGGTTTGCGCTGCTCTCCTACGACGGCTCCGTCGGCCTGCTCCGCTGTCCTGCTGACCTGGCTGGTCACTGAACTGGACCTCCTTCGAGGCGGCTGTCTGGGAGCGGCCGTCCCGTCGGCCTTCCCGCTTTCAACCCTACGTCGGTAAGGGTCGCCTTCCCTGGGTAGTTCGCATGATGGACACCACCGCGAGACAGTCCGACGCCTTGTTTTGCCATGATTTATCCGCCTTCCGGCGCTGCTCTGGAAAACGCTCCCTGCTCATCCTTTGGTGCTGGTGCTTCCGGGGTGCTGCCGCAGCGCCGGGGCGCGTGGACCCCCGCCCGGGGGCCGTCGGGTCCGCACATGGCTTCCCGTCGCCTGACACAGTGTCGGTCGATCAGGAGTTGAGGTAGGTGAGCACGGCCAGAACACGCCGATGATCCGCGTCGCTCTGCGCCAGGCCGAGTTTCAGGAAGATATTGCTGACGTGCTTCTCCACGGCCCCGTCGCTCACGACCAGCTGCCGGGCGATCGCGGAATTCGTCCGCCCCTCGGCCATCAGCCCCAGGACCTCCCGCTCGCGTGGAGTGAGCGCGGCGAGCACGTCCTGCTTGCGGCTGCGCCCAAGCAGCTGTGCGACCACCTCCGGGTCCAGTGCGGTGCCGCCCTGGGCGACCCGGACCACGGCGTCCGCGAACTCGCGCACCTCGGCGACCCGGTCCTTGAGCAGATAGCCCACACCGCGACTGGAATCGGCCAGCAGCTCGGTGGCGTACCGCTCCTCGACGTACTGCGACAGCACCAGCACGCCCAGACCGGGGTGCGCCTTGCGCAGCTGGACCGCGGCTCGGACACCCTCGTCCGTATGCGTCGGCGGCATCCGGACGTCGGCCACGACCACGTCGGGCAGCTCGTCGCGGTCCGCGAGCTCGGTGATGGTCTTGATCAGCGCGCCCCCGTCCCCGACCCCGGCGACGACATCGTGTCCGCGGTCGGTCAGCAGCCGTGTCAGGCCCTCCCTGAGCAGCACTGAATCCTCGGCGATGACCACCCGCACCCTGTCCTCCACGATCCTCGGCCCCCCGTGCCCTTCGTCTTCGGCTGTGCGTCCACGCGTCCGGCGGTGTCCTGGACGTACGACGCCCCCCGCCCCTCCGGCACCTCAGTATCGCGCGGTCCACACTTCCACACCGGGCCTGTGGACAAGTCTCCCCGCGGCCGTGTTGAGGGGCGTTTCCGCGGCGTACAGCGGGTGGGGCGGTAGGGGGAGGCGCGGCTCTCGGCGGCGGCCTGGGGCGGTGGCGCCGTCAGGCGTCGTGTGCCGGGGCAGCCGGGAGGCGGCGGGTGTCCTCGGTCAGCTCTCGGGCGTTCGGGGGTCTGCGCGGGTGCTCGGTCCCGTCAGGATGATCGCCACGGCAGTTCGGCGGTGACTCGGGTCGGGCCCCCGGGCGGCGAATCCACCACCAGGATCCCGTCCACCGCATCGAGCCGCCCCGCCAGCCCGGTAAGCCCCGACCCGCCGGAGGCATCCGCGCCCCCCACCCCGTCGTCCACCACCTGCAGCAGCAACCGGTCCTCCACCCGCCACACGTCCACCGTCGCCCGCGACGCCCGTGCGTGCTTGCTGACGTTTTGCAGCAGCTCCGACACGGTGAAGTAAGCGATCCCCTCGATGGCCGGCGCCGGCCGTGACGGCAGGTCCACCTCCACCTGCACCGGCACGGTGCATCGCGAGGCCACCGCCGACAGCGCCGCGTCCAGTCCCCGGTCCGTCAGCACCGCCGGGTGGATACCGCGCGCCAGGTCCCGCAACTCCTGGAGCGCCGTCTTGACCTCGCCGTGCGCCTCCTCCACCATCTGCGCCGCCGCCCGGGGGTCCTGCGCCAGCTTCTCCTTGGCCAGCCCCAGATCCATGGCCAACGCCACCAGCCGGGCCTGCGCCCCGTCGTGCAGATCCCGCTCGATGCGCCGCAGGTCCGCCGCCGCCGTGTCGACGACCACCCCCCGGTCCGACTCCAGCTCCACCACCCGGGTGGCCAGCCGCGAAGGCCCGAGGAGCCCGTGCACCAGCAGCCGGTCCACGGTCGTCAGCCCCCGGACGATCCACGGCGTGGCCAGCGTGATCAACAGACCCACCAGCGCGGCCACCGTGATCTCGAACGGGTTGTCCAGATAGACGCTGTGCGTCTCGTCGCCGTACAGCTGAAGCCCGCCCTGACCGCCGTACATGGGGAACACCCAGAACCACAGCGGATACATGAGCAGCGCCCACCCGCACGTCCAGAAGGTGACCCCGACGGTGAACGAGAAGACCGCCCACGGGAAATGCACCACCGTGTACAGCATGTGCCGCCACGACACCCCGCTTCTGAGCATCGCCCCGACCCAGGCCATCGGCCCTCGCCGGTTCGCCGTCAGAGGCTCCGGATCGGCAATCTCCAGCCGCAGCAGCCCCCGGGCACGTGCCCGCTCCAGCGCGCCGAAGCCGCGGCAGCCCGCGAGCGCCGCCGCCAGCACCGGTATCCCCAGGAACGTCACCAGCAGACCGGCGCCGAGCGAGAACATCGTGACGCTGTAGGTGAACATCACGATCCCGATCGGCAGGCTCAGCAGCAGATAGCAGAACTCACCCCAGCTGCGCCCCTCGACCGGTGCCCGCAGCACGGCCGGAAGCCGGTGCGGCCGCCTTCCGGCGCCCTGTGCCCGCGGGCCGTCCCACTCTCCGTACTCCTGCCCGTACTGCGTGGCCATCGGTGTCGTCCGTTCTCCTCGTCGTCCACCCTGGCGGTGCCGGCCTGCTCGGCCCTCTCCGGGTTCGTACCTCCACAGTGCTGGTCCCGCGCCCCTCCGACCATGGAGTGCGTCGGCGTCTTGGAACGGGGGTTTTCCCCACCCCGCCCCGCCGGCGCACACGGCTCCCGCGTGACAGGCGGACACGGCCGCCGTGCCGAGAAGGCGAACACGGCCCCGCGAACGCGGAGGCGGCCGCACACTCCCGCGCGCGGCCGCCTCCCGCACCGCTACGCCCCCGGGTCCTTACCGCCCGGCCACCTCTTCCGCCCGGTCCCGCCACGGAAGCTCCGCCGTGACCGTCGTAGGGCCCCCCACCGGAGAGTCCACGACGAACAGGCCGTCGACCGCCCCCAGCCGCTCGGCCAGCCCCGCCATGCCGGTGCCGCCGTCGAGGCGGGCGCCACCGCGACCGTCGTCCCGCACCTGGATGAGCAGCCGCTCCTCCGCCCGCCAGATATCGACGGAAGCCGACTTGGCCCCGCTGTGCTTGCTGATGTTCTGCAGCAGCTCGGAGACCGTGAAGTAGGCGATGCCCTCGATCGCCGCGGCCGGTCTTCTCTCCAGGTCCACGGTCACCTTCACCGGCACCGTGCAGCGCGTGGCGACCGCCGACAGCGCCGCGTCCAGGCCCCGGTCGGTCAGCACCGCCGGATGAATGCCCCGCGCGAGGTCCCGCAGCTCCTGCAGCGCCAGCTTCACCTCGCCGTGTGCCTCCTCGACCATCGCCGCCGCCGTGTCCGGATCCTCCAGCAGCTTCTCCTTGGCCAGTCCGAGCCCCATCGCCAGGTTCACCAGCCGGGCCTGCGCCCCGTCGTGCAGATCACGCTCGATGCGCCGCAGGTCGGCTGCCGCCGTGTCCACGACCACCCCGCGGTCGGACTCCAGCTCGGCGATGCGTCGCTCCAGCTCGTCCGAGGGGGACAGCAGGCCCCGCACCATCGCCCGGTCCACGTTCGCCAGGCCGCGCGCCAGGAACGGCAGCACCGGCCACAGCAGGAACAGCGACACCAGCGTCACGGTGAAGGTCAGGATCCCCCAGGGCAGCCGGATGAAGTCGTACAGGATCGTCCGCCAGCCCACGGGATCCTTCAGCGCCAGCCACAGTCGCCGGGACGGCCCGCCTCTCCTGAGCAGGGGCAGCGGTGTCGGCTCTTCCACCCGCAGCCCGAGCAGCGCCCTGGCCCGCGCTCGCTCCAGCTTGCCGAGCTGCCGCGCGCCCACCAGCCCGACCGCCAGCAGCGGGAAACCGATCACGGTCACCGTCAGCCCCGCACCTGTGGCCAGCACCGTCACCACGTAGGTGAACCCGATCAGTGACATCGGCAGATTCGCGAGCAGATACGCGATTTCCCGCCAGGTGTGCCCGTCCAGGGCGAGACGCGGGGGTGGCGGACGCTCGTCGCCGTCCCGGACGCCGTGGATCGTCATGCGCTCGGTCATATCTGCCGGCCTCGTTCGGTCATGTCGCTCAGCCTGCCGCGCCGCCTGCCGCAACACCATGAGGCGGGCCGCCGCGTTCCAGTGGGGGAAACCCCACCTCCCCGGGTTCCGTAAGGAGCAGAAAGGAGCAGAGCACAGGGTCCCGCCAAAAGCAGCTCCCGAGTCCCCTCGGGGGCGGTTCCCGAGTCCCGTCAGGATGGTTTCCGAGTCCCGTCGGGGACGGTTCCGGGTTCGCGTGGGGCGTGAGTGGAGTCGCGCCAGGGGTACGTGATCGGAGCGCACGGGAAGTACCAGCGCGTCTCGAGGTGTGACGGGCTGCTTACCTTCTCTTTAGCAGGGCCTAGACTCCCGTGCGTACAGATCGTCGAACACAAGGTTCGCAGGGTTCACCAAGGTCACGAGGTCAGGGAGCGAGGGGCTGACGTGCCGGATCCGACCGCCGTCGCTGTCATGGCGGAGACCGGGAGCGCGGGGACCGCCGGAAACGCCGGGAACGTCATCGCGGCGGGCTACTTCCACTCCTACTCCGTCGTCGGGCTGCTCGCCGCCGTCGGCGTGCTCTTCGTCGCCGTCGCCTTCGGCGCGGGCCGCCTGCTGCGCCCTGTCGTGCCCACCCCGGAGAAGCTCCTGACGTACGAGTGCGGCGTCGACCCCGTGGGCGAGGGCTGGGCCCACACACAGGTCCGCTACTACGTCTACGCCTTCCTGTACGTGATCTTCGCGGTCGACTCGATCTTCCTGTTTCCCTGGGCGACGGTCTTCGCCGCCCCCGGCTACGGCGCCGCGACGCTGGTGGAGATGTTCATCTTCCTCGGCTTCCTGGCCGTGGGCCTGCTGTACGCATACAAGAAGGGCGTCCTGACATGGACGTGAACCCCTCGGCTGCCTCGGCCTCCCAGGCTCCGGAGCCCGTGCTCCTGCCCGAGCCCAAGCGGCTCGGCGCGCTCGCACGCCTCGCTCCCGAGCCGATGAAGGTGATCCTGAACTGGGGCCGCCGTTACTCGCTGTGGGTCTTCAACTTCGGACTCGCGTGCTGCGCGATCGAGTTCATCGCCGCGTCGATGGCCCGGCACGACTTCATCCGCCTAGGGGTGATCCCCTTCGCGCCCGGCCCGCGCCAGGCCGACCTGATGGTGGTGTCCGGCACGGTCACGGACAAGATGGCGCCGGCGGTCAAACGCCTGTACGAACAGATGCCCGAGCCCAAGTACGTCATCTCCTTCGGCGCGTGCTCGAACTGCGGCGGGCCCTACTGGGACTCGTACTCGGTCACGAAGGGCGTCGACCAGATCATCCCGGTGGACGTGTACGTCCCCGGCTGCCCGCCGCGCCCCGAGGCGCTGCTCCAGGGCATCCTCAAGCTCCAGGAGAAGATCGCGCGCGAGTCGCTGGGGGAGCGGTACGGCTCCCAGAGGCCGTCCACCGCCGCCCTGCAGAGCGGGCTCGTCCAGCCGCCGTCGGCCACTGCGGCCACTGCGGCCACGGGCCCGGGTTCCGGTGAGGGCCCGGAGGCGGGCCTGGATTCCGGGGTGGCGCGATGACCACGATCGGCTGGCTGCCCGTATCCGTCGAGGACCTCTTCGGCCCGGAGGCCACGGCCGAGGAGTCGTACGAGGTCCTGACGGTCGACGTGCCGCCCACGGGCTGGACCGCGGCGCTGCGGGTCGCGCGCGACGAGCTGGGCTGCACCTATTTCGACTGGCTGAGCGCGGTCGACGAACCGGGCACCGGCCTGCGTGTCTCGGCGCATGTGGTGGCCCTGTCTCCGGTTCGCCGTCTCCTTGTGCGGACCACGGTCCCGCACGAGGCCCCCACCCTGCCCTCTGCCGTGGAGATCTACGCGGGCGCCGCCTGGCACGAACGCGAGACCCACGAGATGTTCGGCATCACCTTCGAGGGCCACCCGGCGCTGGACCACCTGCTCCTGCCCGAGGGCTTCGAGGGCCACCCCCTGCGCAAGGACTTCGTGCTGGCGGCACGGGTCGCCAAGGCCTGGCCCGGCGCCAAGGAGCCGGGGGAGTCCGACCACGGCGGACCCAAGCGCCGTCAGATGCTGCCTCCGGGCGTCCCCGACCCGAACGAGTGGGGCCCTCTCAAGGGGCAGCTGCCCCCGGCTCCCGCACGCCCCGCGCGAGCCGCGGGCCGTGCGGCGGGCGACCGCCCTGTACGCCGCACCCGCACGACAGCCGAGGGCTCGGCGAGCCAGGCCCCGGCAGCAGCCGAACCCGCGGAGACCACGCCCGCACCCCGCCGCGCCCGCAGCGTCTCGGAGGGCTCGGCATCGCAGCGCCGGGCGGAGCCGGCGCAGCCTGCGACTCCGGCAGGTCCGCGCCGCGCCCGGAGCGCCTCGGAGGGCTCCGCTTCGCAGCGCGCCGAAGCTGACACCGGTGCGACGGCTGCCCCAGCCGGTCCCCGCCGTGCGCGGAGTGCTTCGGAGGGCTCGGCCTCGCAGCGCGCGGCCGAGCGCGCCGCCGCCCCGCGCAGCACGGACGCCCCGTGGCACCACGCCCGCCCGGCTTTCGACGAGTCCGAGCCGACTGCGCCCGAGCCTTCCGCGAAGCCGCAGACCGCTTCCGAGCCGTCCACGAAGCCGCAGACCCCGGCCGAGCCTTCCGCGGCCGAGACCGAGGTCGGAACCGTGGTCGAGACCGAGGCCGGAACCGTGGCCCAGACCGAGGCCGGAACCCAGGCCGGAGCCGCGGCCGAGCCTTCCGCGGAAGCCGAGTCCGCGACCGCAGAGGGGAACGTCGCGCCCGCGACGGAGCCCGACGCAACCGGCGGGAGAACCGGCTCCGGCGACACCGGCTCCGCCCAAGACCGCCCCGGCGACAGCGGACCCGGCAAGGCGCGCCCCGGCGACGCCCAGCGTCCCAAGCCGCCCAACCCGGACGAGACCACCTCGGACGAGACCACCCCCGACGACCCCTCCGGAGGCACGCAGTGAACGGCGCTCTAGACGTCGCCCTGCGACTTCTCGTCGTGTTCGTCGTCTTCCTCACCTTCCCCCTGATCGTCGGCCAGACCGAGCACAAGGTCATGGCGCATATGCAGGGCCGCCTCGGTCCGATGTACGCCGGCGGTTTCCACGGCTGGGCCCAGCTCGTCGCCGACGGCGTGAAGTTCGCCCAGAAGGAGGATGTGGTCCCGGCGGGTGCCGACCGCCGTATCTTCCAGCTCGCCCCTGCCGTCGCCCTGCTGCCCTACCTCCTCGTCCTCCTCGCCATCCCGATCGGGCCGAGCGAGGGCGCGGTCGGCCAGGTCATCGACGCGGGCATCTTCTTCGTCCTCGCCGTCATGGGCGTCGGCGTCCTCGGCTCGCTCATGGCCGGCTGGGCCTCCGCGAACAAGTTCTCCCTCCTCGGCGGCCTGCGCACCGCCGCCCAGCTCCTCGCCTACGAACTCCCCATGCTGCTCGCCGCCGCCTCCGTGGCCATGGCGGCGGGCACCGTCTCGCTCCCCGGCATCGTCGACGCCTTCCGGTGGTGGTGGCTGCCCTGGCAGATCGTCGGAGCGCTCGTCTTCTTCGTCGCGGGCCTCGCCGAGCTCCAGCGTCCGCCGTTCGACATGCCCATCGCCGACTCGGAGATCATCTTCGGCGCGTACACCGAGTACACCGGCCTCCGCTTCGCCCTGTTCCTCCTTGCCGAGTACGCCGGAATCGTCGTTCTGTGCGGTCTGACCACCGTCCTGTTCCTGGGCGGCTGGCACGGTCCGTGGGGCGCCGACGGCCTCGGCTGGCTCTGGACTCTCCTGAAGACCGCGATCCTCGCCTTCGTGGTCATCTGGCTCCGCGTCACCTATCCCCGCCTGCGCGAGGACCAGCTCCAGAAGCTTTCCTGGACCCTCCTCGTCCCCCTCTCCCTCGCCCAGATCGCCCTCACCGGCATCGTCAAGGTGGTGATCTCCTAACCATGTCCCGCCCGTCGCCCGACCACCGCTCCTCGACGACGCCCTCCGGGCGGCCCCGCCTGTCGATTCCCGGCTCCGGGCTCGCCAAGGGTCTGGCCGTCACCCTGCGCACGATGACGAGGAAGTCCGTCACCGAGCAGTACCCGGACGCCCAGCCCGCCCTCCCGCCGCGCAGCCGCGGCGTCATCGGCCTGTTCGAGGAGAACTGCACCGTCTGCATGCTGTGCGCCCGCGAGTGCCCGGACTGGTGCATCTACATCGACTCCCACAAGGAGACGGTCCCGCCCGCCGCCCCCGGCGGCCGCGAGCGCAGCCGTAACGTCCTCGACCGCTTCGCCATCGACTTCTCCCTCTGCATGTACTGCGGTATCTGCATCGAGGTCTGCCCCTTCGACGCGCTGTTCTGGTCCCCGGAGTTCGAGTACGCCGAGACCGACATCCGCGACCTCACCCACGAGCGCGACAAGCTCCGCGAGTGGATGTGGACCGTGCCGGCCCCGCCCGCCCTCGACCCCAGTGCCGAGGAGCCCAAGGAAATCGCCGCCGCCCGCAAGACCGCCGAGAAGCTGGCCGCGGCCCAGGCCGAGCCGACCGAGCCGACCGAGTCGACCGAGCCCGCCGATCCGCAGGAAGGAGCGTCGTGAGCCTCGCCTTCGCGACGGCGACCACGGCCGCCGCCTCCACGCACGGCTTCCTCTCCCCGACCGGCGTGGAAGTCGCCTTCCTCCTCGTCGGGCTGGCCACCTTCGGCGCCGCGCTCGTCACCGTCACCACCCGGCAGCTGGTCCACGCCGCCCTGTGGCTGGTGGCGACCCTCGGTGGGCTCGCCGTCGAGTACCTCCTGCTCACCGCCGAGTTCATCGCCTGGATGCAGGTCCTCATCTACGTCGGTTCCGTCGTCGTCCTCCTCCTGTTCGGTCTGATGCTCACCAAGGCACCCATCGGCCGCTCCCCGGACGCCGACTCCGGCAACCGCCTGGCCGCCCTCACCGTGGCCGTCGCCGCCGCGGCCGCGCTGGTGTGGGTGGTCGTCGACGCCTTCCGCACGACGTGGATCGACCTCGACGGCGCCGCCTCCGGCTCCACCAAGGTCACTGGCGCGAGCCTCTTCCAGAACTGGGTCCTCCCCTTCGAGGCCCTCTCCGTTCTCCTCCTCGCCGCCCTGGTCGGCGCGATCGTCCTGTCCCGCAAGGCCAAGGCGAACGCGGCGAACACCGCGACCACTCCGGCCGTCCCGGGCAGCAGGAGCGAGAAGGAAGGCGTCCGCTGATGCACCTCGCCTATCCCGCCGTACTCTCCGCCCTCCTCTTCTGCACCGGCCTGTACGGCGTTCTCGCCCGCCGCAACGCGATCCTCGTCCTGATGTCGGTCGAGCTGATGCTCAACGCCGTCAACCTCAACCTCGTCGCCTTCGACGTCTGGCTGAGCAGGACCGCCCGCGAGACGCTGCACTCCGGCCAGGCCCTGACCCTGTTCACCATCGCCATCGCCGCCGCGGAGATCGGTATCGGCCTGGCGATCGTCCTCGCCGTCTACCGCAACCGCGGCACCTCGGACATCGACCGGCTCCGCGACACCGCCGAGGGCCACGACGGCGACACCCCTGCGGCCGAGAAGGCTGAGGCCACCGCGTGACCACAACAACCCTCGCCGTTCTCGTCCCCCTTCTTCCGTTCCTCGGTGCCGCAGCCGTCCTGCTGCTCGGCCGCACAGCCCCCGGGTTCGCGCGCCCGCTCGCCGTACTGCCGACGCTCGCCTCTCTGGTACTGGCGGTGCTGGTCGCCGCACGCCAGGGCGGCGGCCGGGCCCTCGACTCCGCGACCGAGCTGACCCCCACCGGCTCCGTCCCCATCGAACTCGCCGTGCACATCGACGGCTTCGCCGCCCTCGTCGCCGTCCTGGTCGGCGTCGTCGCCACCTGTGTGCAGATCTACTCGACGGGCTATCTGCGCGAGGACCCGCGCTACCCCTCATACGCCGCTCTCGTCTCCCTGTTCACCTCCGCGATGCTTCTGGTCGTCTACTCGGGCGACCTGATCGTGCTGCTGGTCGGCTGGGAGGTCATGGGCATCTGCTCCTACTTCCTGGTCGGCCACTACTGGGAAACCCCGGAAGCCCGCGCCGCGTCCATCAAGGCCTTCCTGGTCACCAAGCTCGGCGACATCCCCTTCCTCATCGGGCTGTTCGCGCTCGGCACCGACGCCGGGTCCTTCCGCATCACCAAGGTCCTCGGCGCCGTCGCCGGCGGCGGACTGCACCACCCCACCCTGGTCGCTCTGCTGCTCCTGGCCGGCGTGGCGGGCAAGTCGGCGCAGTTCCCGCTCCACACCTGGCTCCCCGACGCGATGGCGGGCCCCACCCCCGTCTCCGCACTGATCCACGCGGCGACCATGGTCGCCGCCGGTGTCTACTTCATCGGCCGCATCCTCCCGGTCTTCGAGGCCTCCTCGGCCGCGATGGTGGTCCTCGCAGTGATGGCCGCCGTGACGATGGCCGGATCGGCGCTCGCCGCGCTCGCCCAGGACGACGTCAAACGCGTCCTCGCCTATTCGACGGTCGGCCAGCTCGGCTACATGACCGGCGCCCTCGCCGTCGGCGACCGCGGTGCCGCCGTCTTCCACCTCCTGTCGCACGGCGCCTTCAAGGCACTGCTCTTCCTCGCCGCCGGCGTGATCATCCACGCCGCCGGCACCAACTCGCTGGCCGCCATGTCTCGGATGAAGGACCTGCGGGCCCGCGTGCCCGACGCCTACTGGACGATGACCGTGGCGCTGCTGTCACTCGCCGCGATCCCGCCCTTCGCGGGCTTCTTCTCCAAGGAGTCCGTCCTCGGGGCCGCCGAGCACGTCGCAACCGGTCACACCGGGCACGCACCCGACGCCGCGGGATGGATCGTCCTCGTCACCGGTATGGTCACCGCCCTGCTCACCGCCGCCTACGCAACCCGCCTGTGGCTGCTCGCCTTCCGCGGCCACGGCACCGAGGCACCCGACCACGGCAAGCAACCCCTCGCGATGAATGCCGTGCTGTGGGTGCTCGCCGTTCCGTCGCTCGTGTTCGGCCTCGCCTACGGCGTCCTGCCCGACTGGTTCGACGGCCGCTCCCTCACTCCGGCGCTCGCCACCTCGGTCCTCGGCACAGGCCTGGCCCTGGTCGGCGGCCTCGTGACCTACGGGGCCTGGCGGCACACCACCGCCCTCGCGGCCCGTGTCCCGCTGGGTGCGGTCGCGGCCCACCCCGAGGGGGACGCCGGTCTGGTCGAGGCCGAGGCCATCGCCAGCCACGCGCCCGCGTACGGCGATGTGGCCTCCGCACCCGACCCCGCGGACCCGGGCCGTCTGCTGCTCGGCCCGCTGCACCGCCACGCGGCCGTCGGCTTCCACCTCGACGCCGTGTACGACGCGCTCTTCGTCCGGCCGGTCAGGGCCGGGGCCGGCCTCGTCAGGTTCCTGGACAGCGAGGTCGTCGAAACCTACGTCCGGGGCGCGGGAGCCCTGCCCCGCCTGCTCGGCGCCGCCGTACGGCGAGCCCAGACCGGCAATGTGCAGACCTATGTGAGCGCGCTGCTCGCCGGCACCGTCGTCCTGGCGGTGGCCGCCCTCCTCGTCGCCACGGGAGTGTGAGCAGACGTGATCGATATCAGCGAGTCCGTGATGCAGTTCCTTCTGGCATTCATCGTCGTCGTGCCGCTCATCGGCGCGCTCGCCGCTCTCCTGCCGGCCCCGCCCGGGCTGAAGGGAAAGTCGCCCGAGCAGGCCGTGCTGCGGCACGGTGTCACCGTCACCGGCGCCGTCCTCGTCGCCGCTGTCGTCCTCACGCTCGGCTTCGACCACGGCCACCCGTCGAAGATGCAGGCCACGACCGACATCAGCTGGATCCCCGCACTCGACGTACGGATCCACCTCGGCATCGACGGCATCTCCCTCCCCCTTCTGGTCCTGACCGCGCTGCTGACCTTCCTCTGCGCGCTCTACTCGTACTTCAAGCTGCCCGCGGGCCCGTCCCCGAAGGCCTTCGTCGCCCTGCTGCTCGTCCTCGAGTCCGGCACCCTCGCCGCCTTCGCCGTCCTCGATCTGCTGCTGTTCTTCCTCGCCTTCGAGATGGTCCTCATCCCGATGTACTTCCTCATCGCCCGCTGGGGCGGCGAGGGGCGGACCAGGGCCGCGTGGCGATTCATCCTCTTCACGCTGCTCGGCTCCGTCGTCATGCTGCTCGGCCTGCTCCTGATCGGACTCAAGGCGGGCACGTTCGACATGGTGGCACTCGCCACTGACAACGGCCGGTCGCTCACCACATCCGTGCAGGTCATCGCCGTTCTGGCAATCGGGATCGGGCTCGCGGTCAAGACGCCGATGTGGCCGCTGCACAGCTGGCTGCCCGATGCCCACACCGCGGCACCCACCGTCGGCTCGGTCCTGCTGGCCGGCGTTCTACTGAAGATGGGTACGTACGGATTCGTCCGTATCCTCCTGCCGGTCGCGCCGGAGGGATTCCACACCTTCGCGCCCTACCTCGCCGCCTTCGCCGTCGTCGGGATCATCTACGGATCCCTGGCCTGCCTCGCCCTCGCCAAGCGGGGCGCGAAAGGCGACCTCAAGCGGCTCATCGCCTACTCCTCCGTCGGTCACATGGGCTTCGTGCTGCTCGGCATCGCGACCACCACCCCGACCGGAGTGAACGGCGCGCTGTTCGCCAACATCGCCCACGGCCTCATCACCGGTCTGCTCTTCTTCCTGGTCGGGGCGCTGAAAGACCGCACAGGCACCACCGACCTCGACACCTTGTCCGAGGAGACCGGCGCCGCCCTCTACGGCAAGGCACCCCGCCTCGGCGGCCTGCTCGCCTTCGCCGCCGTCGCCTCGCTCGGCCTCCCGGGCCTGGCCGGATTCTGGGGGGAAATGCTCGCCATGTTCGGCGCCTTCAAACCCGCCGCCGACCTCAGCCGCCCGGCCTTCCTCACCTTCATGGCGATCGCCGCGTTCGGCACGCTCCTCACCGCCGCGTACATGCTCGTCGTGGTCCGACGGGTGTGCATGGGGGCCGTACCGCAGGAGGCGCCGAGCCTCGCCGACGTGCATGCCTACGAATTCGCGGCCTGGACGCCACTCGTCGTCCTCACCGTCGTGGCAGGCCTGTGGCCCAGGGCCCTCCTCGGCCTGACCGACCCGGCCGTGCAGCAGCTCCTCGCAGGAGGCACCCGATGAGCTCCCTCGTCCAGTCCGTCGACTGGTTGGCAATCGCGCCGCCCACCATCACGGCCGTCGTCGGACTCGTCGTCCTCGTCGCCGACCTCTTCGTCGAAGAGCGGAGAAGGCCCCTCCTCGGCTGGGTCTCCGTCGCGGGGCTCGCCGCCGCGACGCTCATGCTGCTGCCCCTCCTGGACGGCGACCGCGCCACCTTCTGCCTGACGGGCGATCCGCGTCTGTGCAGCTACACGGTGGACCGTTTCACCCTTGTCATCCAGCTCCTCGTCCTGCTCGGCGCCCTCCTCGCGGCCTTCTTGTCCGTCACCGCCCTGAAGGACGCCCGCAAGGAGGTCCCCGAAGGGGAGTTCTGGTTCCTGCTGCTCTCCTCCGCGGCCGGAGCCGCCCTGCTGCCCGCCTCCCGCGACCTGGCGACCCTCGTCGTCGCCCTGGAGGTCGCGTCCCTGCCGGCGTTCGCCCTCGTCGGCATCCGGCACGGCGACAGGAAGTCCTCCGAAGCGGCCCTGAAGTTCTTCCTGTCGTCGGTCACCGCGACCGCGGTGTCCCTCATGGGCATCAGCTTCGTGTACGCGTCCACGGGCAGTCTGTACCTCGTCCGGATCGCCGACCGGATCCAGCACGTGGACGGTCAGCTGCACACGCTCGCCCAGGCGGGTGTCGTTCTCACCCTCGTCGGCTTCGCCTTCAAGACGGCCGCCGTCCCGTTCCACTTCTGGGTGCCCGACACCTATGTGGGTGCGCCCCTGCCGGTCGCCGCCTACCTGTCCGTCGTCGGCAAGGCGGTCGGCTTCTCCGGCCTGATCCTCGTCACCGTGGTAGCCCTCCCCTCGTACTCCGACGTGTGGGGCCCGGCCCTGGCCGCGCTGGCGGCCCTCACCATGACCGTCGGCAACGTCGGCGCCCTGCGGCAGCAGGCCACGCGCGCGTACAGCGCCGTACGCCTGCTCGCCTGGTCCTCCGTCGGCCAGGCCGGATACCTCCTGGTGCCGATCGCCGCGGCCGCCTACTCCAGGGACGCCCAGAAGTCGATCGGCTCCACCGTGGCATACGCCCTCATGTACGGAGCGGTGAACATGGGCGCCTTCGCCGTGGCGGCGCTCGTGGGCCGGGTGAGGGCCCTGAACCGGATCACCGACTACCGGGGCCTGTACGCGTCCCACCCCCTCGCCGCCGTGCTGCTGGCGTTCTTCCTGCTCTGCCTGGCAGGCCTGCCGCCCGGCATCATCGGCCTCTTCGCGAAGGTCACCGTGTTCTCCGCGGCCGTCGACGCCGGACTCGGCTGGCTCGCCGTGGTCATGGCCGTCAACGTGGTGATCGCGCTCTTCTACTACCTCCAGTGGACGGCCCTGCTCTTCCGGGCCCCCGACGGAGAGCCCGAGAAACACCGCGTGCCGGCCCCGCTCACGGCCGCCATCGCCCTCACCGCCGTCCTGGGCATCGCCCTGTCCGGAGCACCGCAGCTGGTGCTCCGCTTCTCCGCCACCGGCCTGTTCTGACCGACGCCCTCACCGAGCGGGCACCCAGACTCGGCACGCGCGCGTGGGGCCTCCTCACGCGCGCGTGAGGAGGCCGTCGCCTCACCCGGACGGCCTATGCGCCCCGGTGCCCGCACCAGGGAACTCGTGCTCCCCGCCTGGCGTTGACCAGTGCGGGAGGGTCCACTGAGAAGTGGAGTCAGCAGTATCAGCAGACAAAGGGTTCCCCTGCCGCACCATTTGGAGGGCGTACCGTGCACCGCCGGCACAACGGGCTCAGGACCGCAGTACTCCTCGGGGGACTGTCCGCACTCATCATCGTCATCGGCAGCTTCTTCGGGCGCATGGGCCTGATCGTCGCCGTCGTCATCGCACTCGGCACGAACGCGTATGCGTACTGGAACAGCGACAAACTGGCTCTACGCGCGATGCGCGCGCGACCGGTGAGCGAGTTCGAGGCGCCTGCGCTGTACCGCATGGTCCGCGACCTCTCCAACCAGGCCCGCCAGCCCATGCCCCGCCTCTACATCTCGCCGACGGAGGCGCCGAACGCGTTCGCGACGGGCCGCAACCCGCGCAACGCGGCAGTGTGCTGCACCGAAGGCATCCTGCGCCTCCTGGACGAGCGCGAACTGCGCGGCGTCATCGGGCACGAGCTGAGCCACGTCTACAACCGCGACATCCTGATCTCGTCGGTCGCCGCGGCCCTCGCCTCGGTGATCATGTTCCTGGTGAACTTCGCCTGGCTGATCCCCGTGGGCCGCTCGGACGACGACGAGGGCCCCGGCATCCTCGGCATGCTGCTGATCCTGATTCTGGGCCCGCTCGCCGCGAGCGTCATCCAGCTCGCCATCAGCCGCTCCAGGGAGTACGAGGCGGACGCCTCCGGCGCCCAGCTGACCGGCGACCCCCTCGCGCTGGCGAGCGCCCTGCGCAAGCTCGAGATGGGTACCAGGCAGCTCCCGCTGCCGCCCGAGCCGCGTATCGAGACCGCGAGCCACATGATGATCGCGAACCCCTTCCGCCCGGGCCAGGGACTCGCCAAGATGTTCTCCACGCACCCGCCGATGGCGGAACGCATCGCCCGGCTCGAGCAGATGGCAGGTCGCCACCGGTGAAGACGATCCTGAACGTCATTTGGCTCGTGCTGAGCGGCTTCTGGCTGTTCCTGGGCTACCTGCTCGCGGGTGTGCTGCTGTGCGTCACGATCATCGGGATACCGTTCGGCATCGCTGCGTTTCGTATCGGTGTCTATGCGTTGTGGCCCTTCGGCTACACAACGGTCGAGCGTGGTGACGCGGGCGCTCCTTCCTGTATCGGCAACGTCCTGTGGCTGGTCCTGGCGGGCTGGTGGCTGGCCCTCGCCCACATCGTCACGGGCATCGCCCTGTGCGTCACGATCATCGGCATTCCGTTCGGCATCGCCAACTTCAAGCTCATCCCGGTCTCCCTGCTGCCTCTGGGGCGGGAGATCGTCCGCACGGACGAGCCCTTCACGGCGCGCTGAGGGTCCGGGCGGCGGATGCCGCCGGAGCCACACGCTGCCCACGTCGGACGGCCGCCGGGCCGCCGGCGGCCCGGTGCCCCACAGTGACGGGGGCGGTTGTCCACAGGCCGCCCGATTGTCGGTGGCGCCCTGCATCATGAACCCATGACCGAGATGGAGCAGTTGCTGGAGAGGGTGGCGGAGCGGGCCCGCAACACCCGCCCGTGGGGCTGGCCTTCGCTGCCCGAGCCCGTGGAGAAGGACGCCATCGCCCGCGCCGAGAAGGCCCTGGGCTTTTCCCTGCCACCGCTGCTCGCCGAGTTGTACCGGGTAGGGGATGGCGGATTCGGCCCCGGTTACGGCCTGTTGCCCCTGCTCGACAGCCCTCCGTCCGGCGAGCCGGCCGCCGTCCCGCAGTACCTCGCCAACCGCCAGAGCGGCCGCAAGGACCCTGAGTGGGCCTGGCCCGAGGGCGTACTGCCGATATCCCACTGGGGCTGCGGAATGTACGCGTGCGTGGACTGCCGCACGCCGCGGGGCATGGTTCTGCTCTACGAGCCGAACGCCGACGACGCCGACCACGCCTGGTATGTGGACACCCCCGACCTCGCGGAGTGGCTCCGGACCTGGCTCGACGGCACGGGCTGGTACGAGGAGTCCAACGACGGAGCGGACCTGGCCCCGTGGCCGGACTTCCCCATACGCACGGCCGTCGCACGGGCGGCATAGCCGGGCGCGCTCCCACCGCCACCAGTGGAGGCCCCCCACTGCCACCGCCGGAGGCTCCCACACCACCGTCGCCGGAGACTGCCGAACCACCACCCTCGGAGACTCCCGACAACCTCGGGCGTGCCCTCCGACGCGCCGATGGCTACCGTGCGGCACCCCGCCGCCGCACGCCGTACGCCGCCACGCCCAGAAGCAGCACCCCCGCGCCCACACCCACCGACACGGCGGGCAGCGCGAACGCCAGGGTGACGCAGCCGACGAGTCCGACCGCCGGTACGACACGCGAAGCCGGCGACGGACTCAGTGTCCAGGCGGATGCGTTGGCGATCGCGTAGTACGCCAGCACCCCGAAGGAGGAGAAGCCGATCGCGCCCCGGACATCCACCGTCGCGGCGAGCGCGGCCACCACCACGCCCACGGTCAGCTCGGCCCGGTGCGGCACCTGGAACCGCGGGTGCAGGGCCGCCAGGCCGCCCGGCAGATGCCGGTCCCGGGCCATGGCCAGCGTCGTCCGCGAGACACCCAGGATGAGCGCCAGCAGCGAGCCCAGCGCGGCCACTGCGGCGCCCACCCGCACCACCGGTACGAGACCGGGCACGCCTGCCACCCGCACCGCGTCCGCCAGCGGTGCCGCCGCACGCCCGAGCTCATCCGGACCCAGCACGGAAAGGACGGCGACAGCCACCGCCGTGTACACCACCAGCGCGATACCCAGTGCCAGCGGGATCGCGCGCGGGATGGTGCGCTCCGGATCCCGGACCTCCTCGCCGAGGGTCGCGATCCGCGCGTATCCCGCGAACGCGAAGAAGAGCAGCCCGGCCGCCTGCAACACCCCGGCGCCGCCCGGGCGGCCCACGTCGAGCCGCGACGCGTCGGCCGCCCCGGACCCGAGACACACGACGACCACGGAAGCGAGGACAGCCAGGACCAGCGCCACGATCAGCCGTGTCAGCAGGGCCGACTTCTGCATGCCGCCGCAGTTCACGGCGGTGAGCGCCACCACGGCCGCCACCGCCACGGCGTGCGCCTGGCCCGGCCAGACGTATGCGCCCACGGTGAGCGCCATGGCCGCACAGGAGGCGGTCTTCCCGACGACGAACGACCAGCCCGCCAGATACCCCCAGAAGGCGCCGAGCCGTTCCCGCCCGTACACATATGTGCCGCCCGAGGCGGGATACAGGGCGGCCAGCCGTGCCGAGGACGTCGCGTTGCAGTAGGCGACCACGGCCGCGACCGCCAGCCCGAGCAGCAGCCCGGACCCGGCCGCGCGCGCCGCCGGGGCGAGGGCGGCGAAGATCCCGGCCCCGACCATCGATCCGAGTCCGATGACGACGGCGTCACCAAGCCCGAGGGTCCGGCGCAACCCAACGCCTCCGGGCGATCGCGCTCCCGACTGTGTCATGGACCGCACCCTACTGACCCGCAACCGCCGACAGCCCGGGGGCGTCCTCCCCGATGACGCTCACGACCGCAGGAATCGGCGAGACCAGCAGCATCAGGCGGCGTCAACGCATGCAAACAGCCTGGCCGGAGCATGAGCGCAGCACAGGCACAGCGTGGAGAGGCAGGGTCAGGGCATGAGCATCGTCGGCTGGATCATTCTGGGGCTGTTGGCGGGCGCCATCGCGAAATTCCTGCTGCCGGGCAAGGACCCCGGAGGGTTCTTCGGTACGACCCTCATCGGTATCGCAGGCGCCTTCCTCGGGGGCTGGATCTCCGCCCGCTGGCTCCACCACCCGATCAGCAAGCACTTCTACGACGGCCCGACGTGGGCGGCCGCGATCGGCGGCTCCCTGGTGCTGCTGATCATCTACCGCGTCCTGTTCGGCGACTCACGGCGCTGACCGCATCCCTGAAGCCGCAGCCGGCAGCGGAAAAGGGTGGGCACCCCGCTCGGGGTGCCCACCCTTCCTCGTACCGGACGACGGGCCGCAGGGGCCTACCGGTAGTTCACGAACTGCAGCGCGAAGTCGAAGTCCTTGCCCTTCAGCAGGGCGATCACGGCCTGCAGGTCGTCGCGGTTCTTGGAGCTGACGCGCAGCTCGTCGCCCTGCACCTGTGCCTTGACGCCCTTCGGGCCCTCGTCGCGGATGATCTTCGCCACCTTCTTCGCGTTCTCCTGGGAGATGCCCTCCTCGATCGACGCGAAGATCTTGTACTCCTTGCCGGAGAGCTGCGGCTCACCGGCGTCCAGCGACTTCAGGGAGACCCCGCGCTTGACCAGCTTCGACTCGAAGACGTCGAGGATGGCCTTCGCACGCTCCTCGGAGTTGGCCTGCATCAGGATCTTGTCGCCGGACCAGGCGATCGAGGCACCGACGTTCTTGAAGTCGTAGCGCTGCGAGATCTCCTTGGCGGCCTGGTTGAGGGCGTTGTCGACCTCCTGCCGCTCTACCTTCGAGACGATGTCGAAACTGGAGTCGGCCATGTCCTGTGGCTCCTTGTATCGGGATGGATCGGGGTGCGTATCGGCGTGCGGGAGCGCGGCCGCCTGGCCCGGGTTCGACCCCGGGCCGCATCCGCTCAAGCCTAGTCATCCCGTCCCGCTCGAGGTGCCGACTATCGGGTGGCGAAGCACCCCCGTGCATCAGGTATCGTTTACGTCGTTGCCAGGGAGCACCGCAGAAAAGCGGCTCCACGGCAGCAACCCCCGGCGGTGTGCCCGAGCGGCCAAAGGGAGCAGACTGTAAATCTGCCGGCTTCGCCTTCCCAGGTTCGAATCCTGGCGCCGCCACGCTAGTGGGAATCGGCCCCTGACCAGCAAGTTTGGTCGGGGGCCGCTCTCGTTTCAGCCCATCCCCTCCGCCCATCGTTCCCCACGGTTCCCCCTCGATCCGGCATGCTCACAGCACGACACGGTGACCATGATCACGCGGTCGGTGGAGTCTCAGCCGGCGAGTTGTCCGCCACGGCAACTCCAGCCGCGGGCATCCGAGTGATCACCGGTCCGCAAGCTCGTCATCACTGATCACCTTTGCCATCGGGGGACCACCCTTCATGATCGGTAGGTAGCCGTCGGTTCCCAGCCTGGTCGCGAGATCATTGACGGCCACGCTCGGTCGAGTCCTGCGAGGATCTATCCGTGGACAGCCCAATGGACGATGTAAAGCAGGCGATCGCGTGCGAGTTGCAGCTCATGGATCCGCAGGTACGCGCTTCGCGGGAACGTGCCGGGCAACTCCTCGACCCGGAGTTCGTAGAGGTCGGCGGGTCGGGGCGGCGGTGGACGTACGAGTCGATGCTCGCCACACTCGCCGATCATGAAGGCAGTTCGACCGACGCTCCCCGCTACGAGCCCTCAGACATATCGGGAGTCCTCCTTGCACCGGGCCTGGTGCATCTGACGTTCGAGGCCATACTCGGCGACCGCAGGACCAGGCACAGTTCGATCTGGCGCAAGGCAGACGGAAAGGCGGGCTGGCGGATGTACTACCACCAAGCCACGCTCGTGCCGCCCGGTGTGGACTAGAGCCTCCTTTCGGCCCCTTGCCGAGGCGCAAGGTCGGCGTAGCGACGTCGGCATGGAGGTGCTTCGGCGCGAGTGATCACCTTCACCTTCACCTTCACCTTCACCTTTACCTTCACCTGTGCCTGTGTCTGTGCATATCTGGACACACAGGACTCCCGAAAGCAGGGAAGGCCCGCCCCACGGGGGTTGGGGCGGGCTGCCGGCGGGGGCACCGCCCTGCCGGAACGAAGGAGAACAGCAGGGACCTGCTCCGTTCCGCGGGTTGCCAGGACGCGGTACCGCCGGATGTCCGGGCCGGTTGTCAGCGGTCCTTGTGCACGTCGTTGCCGCGGCCGAAACCCAGCCGCTCGGCCAGCAGACCCACCACGACGCTGGCGGTGGCCACGGTCACTGCTGGGATCATCGAGTGGGCATGCACTCCTGGCGTCCACGTCAGAAGCATCAGACCAACGAGGAAGCAGGTCAGCCAACTGCAGGCAGCGTCCAGCATGTTGCCGGCGGCGGGCGAGGGACGGAGCGAGGCACGCGCGAGATGCCGCACCGGCACCGTGATGGCCATCGCCAGGCACACACACGGAGCCAGGAGCAGCAACGCCCAGAACACGGGCGCTGTCCCCTCGAATTCGATCGCCTGCGGGAAGACGGCAGCGGTGCCGAGCAGGATCAGGAGGTATACGAGGCCGACGGGGACAACCGCGAACAGCGTCAATCCGCCGACAACGGCTCCGGCCAGGAGTTTCTCACCGAAGGTCTTCGGCTCGTCGTCGCCATTGGTGTCATCCGCGGGTATGGACGGCTTCTCCATCAAGGCTCCGCTTCGGCTTTCTCCGTTGGTGGTGGGGCCTGGGACAGGCCGCGAGTGCCCGGCCATGTCCCAGAGACCCGGATCGGCGCTAGAACGCGACCAGCATGATGGCCATGGCGAGATCCTTCGCCACGTCAGTGGGGACTCCTGCCCTGACCAGGGCGATGACCAGAGCGTGCTCCCCCCAGCCCTCCACACCCTCGATGGCGTCGGCGATCTTACCGCCGTACTTGCCCGCGTACTTGGCTGCCTTCGGGTGGACGTGCTTGAGCACCTTGCCGAGCCACGTGCCGCCGTGCCGGAAAGCGGCGCAGATCAGCTTCCGCATGATCGTTCCCTGACCGAGGAACGAGCTTCCAGGCTTGCCGGTTTCCAGGGAATGCGCGTAGAGCTCGAACTGCGCGATCTCAGCGGAGTCCGCACCATCAGCCTTCATCTGCTTGATGAGGTCGCGCACTTCGGCAGCGGTGATCGCCATGTCTGACGGCGTCGCCGCAGTCCCCGCGACCAGGGTTTGTGGCACTACCGGCGTGGTGTCCTGCGCCTCGGATGCCTCCGCCAGTGGGGCCGCAGCCCCCAACGCTACGGCGACAGTGGCCGCGATGGCGGCTGCGCGCAGTATTCCCCCGCGGCTGGTCTGCGAAGCCGGACGCTGCGCAGCTGTAGACAGTCTCATGTTGCTTTTCCCTTGTTTCTTCGCCTGTCACTGGTCATGGAAACAGGCGCCATACAGCCTCGCCCATACGGAATGCTGGGCAGGAAATGCCTGAGCGAGGCCAAAGAAAGAATGTTACGAATTCCGCGTACGACGCCGATGTGGCATTACCACGCCGACAGTCGGCGGCAGCCCGGAACAAGACGACGGCACGCGCCGGTACATGTGACTTCCCCCGTGAAAATTTGAGCAACTCCTGGTCAGGGAGCGGCATCCGCACACAGGCGACTCGTGTTGTGCACTGAGCGGCGCGGCCTCACCATTAGTACCGGATATGGATCTTGTGGCGCAAGTGGAGGAGGTGTGAATGCGCGGTGGCCGCATTCTTGAGCTTCACTTGAGCATGCACGTAACAATGCTTTCCCCTGTCTTCGCGCTGAGAGGGCATCGGAGGGCACGCCAGCCCGGCGATCGCGATGAGGTCGTCGCGGTATTGCGGCACGGGTGCGGCCGGAGTTGGACGGACCAGAAGCGCGCGGCCTCCTCGGGCATGCAGGAGCCGGCCTGTTCCGCGGCTGGGAGCAACGCGGCGGTGGGGCGCCGCGCCCGCAATGGCGACGTACGAACTCCTCAAGCGGGGGGCCGATGAGACCTGGGCTGTCGCTGGTGCCGCTCTCCGGACCCGGATTTGAGCGGAATTCGGTGAAGGCGGGAACTGCCGACGAGACGCGGTTATCGCGGCAGAAGGTCATGCGGGGCACATCGCCGTTCAAGGACGTGTCCGCGGTGCGGGCGTGTGACGAACAAGTGCCGGTAGATGCCGCAGCCGTCGACTTCCAAGGCCGGCCCGGCACCCCGCCCCGGCGGGCGGGGCCGGGCAGCACGAGTACGCGCGGTGTCGCGGGGTCCATGTCCTGTGGACCGCGGGGCGGACAGGACTCGTCGGTGGGGTGAGCGGAGCCCGCCGGCGGGAGCAGCGAAGATCACATTGACCCGGTCCGGCCCTCCCCGGAGGGTTGGCTGCATGCACCATAGATCCTCGGGATCAGCACCGCCCTGGATACCCGACGGCCTCCGGTCCGCCCAGGAGGCTCCGTGCAGGGGGTGTTGAGCGGGTTCGCGGTCATCGCGGTCGTCATCGCCGTCGGTTACGTCCTCGGTCGCGGCGGCCATCTCGGCGAGCGCGGCCGGGAGGTGCTGACCAAGCTGGCCTTTCATGTGGCGTCACCCGCCCTGCTGTTCACTACGCTCGCCCACGCCGACCTGTCGGTGATCTTCTCCAGCCGGCTGCTGGTGACCGCGATGAGCACGGCCGCGGCGGCGGGCGTCTTCGTCGCGGTCGGTGTCGTACGCCACTGGGGCGTGGGCCGCACCACCATCGGCGCCCTGTGCTCCAGTTACGTCAACTCCGGCAACCTCGGTATCCCCATCGCCGTGTACGTCCTGGGCGACGCGTCCCTGGTGGCCCCGGTGCTGCTCTTCCAGGTCGTCATGGTGACCCCCATCGCCCTGACGATCCTCGACCTCTCCGGCATGGGTGAGAAGGGCCCGTGGTGGCGGCGCCTGCTGACGCCGTTGCGCAATCCGATCGCGGTGGGCTCGCTGAGCGGTGTCCTGGTCTCGGCGGCCGGCGTCCATGTCCCCGGCCCGGTCATGGACCCCATCACCCTCATCGGCAACATGTCCGTCCCGGCGGTCCTGCTCGCGTTCGGTATCTCCCTGCGCGGAGGTGCCCTGCCCGGCCGCGGCCGGGACCGCCACCCCGTGTTTCTCGCCGTGGCCCTGAAAGCGGTGGGCCAGCCGGTCGTCGCCTGGATCCTGGCGGCAAACGTCTTCGGGTTGCACGGAGCGCCACTGCTCGACGTGACGGTGACCTCGGCACTGCCGGCCGCGCAGAACCTCTACACGTACGCCGGCACATACGAGGTGGGCGAGGTGCTCGCCAGGGACGCGATTCTGCTGTCCACGGTGGTTTCGGTGCCGGTGTTGGTGGTGGTCGCCGCATTGCTGGGCTGACAGTTTCGGGGGTGTCGGCTGCGGGGTGGCGCGGGGTACCGGCCCAGGTCCGGACATCGCCGTTATCGTCGGACGTGACCTTTGGTCGTGGCGCCGCACGCGTGGGCGACGCGGCCCTGGGGCGATCCACAAGTCTGTCCGTCGCCGCTGTCCCGGGGAGCCCGAGCCATGGGTCGTATCGACTATCTGCATGATCCGGACGCTCCGCCCGCCAACTCCGTCGTTCCCTCGATCGTGGCCTTCGTGCGGGACAAGGCAGGGCGGGTGCTGCTGATTCAGCGGTCGGACAACGGCCGTTGGGCGCTGCCGGGTGGAGGGCACGACATCGGGGAGACCATCGGGGACACCGTTGTTCGTGAGGTGAGGGAGGAGACCGGGATCGAGGTGGAGGTCGTCGGCCTCAGCGGGATCTACACCGACCCCGGGCATGTCATGCGGTACGACGACGGGGAGGTCCGCCAGCAGTTCAGCCTCTGCTTCCGGGCGCGCCCGGTCGGCGGGCGGCTGCGGACCAGCTCCGAGACGACGCAGGTCCGCTGGGTGGACCCGGCGGACCTCGAGAGTCTGGATGTGCACCCCACCATGCGGCTGAGGATCGAGCACGCGATGGACGACAGCCGGCGCGCTCCCTACATCGGCTGAGCCGTCCGCCCACCCGCCCGTCCGCCCACTTCAGCGCACGGCCTGCCCGTTCGCCCTGCTCGGCGGTCGGCCCGTCCGGCCTTCCTCCGGCTCACCCGTCCACCTGTCCACCGGTTCCGTTGTCCACCCGTCCACTCGTCCACCCGTCCACTCGTCCACTCGTCTGCCTGTTCCGTCGGGTTCTCGTACGCTGACGGCATGTCGTCGCCGCGCAGGAGTTGCCCCGAGTGCCATCGGGAAATCGCCGTCGTGGCAGGGCGGTTCGCGCGGCACGATCCGCCGGGGGCGCGCGCCGACGGGGTGCTCGCATCGTGCGGGGGATCCCGCCGGCTCGCGCAGGCCGACGCCGCCCAGCCCACCCTGGACGGGTATGTCGTACCGGAGTTCCCGGATCAACTGCCGCTGTTCTGAGACGTCGATGTCGGTGTTGCGGTGTTGCGGTGTTGCGCCGTCGCGGCGTCGGTGTCGGAAGGGCGCCTCCGGCGCGGGTCAGTTCCCCGCCACGGACTTCACGGCCACCGACACGGGGGTCGAGCCGCCGATGAGTTCCAGGGTGAGACCGGCTGTCGCGGGCGTGTCGACGAGTTCCGCGAGGACCACGGCGACGTCGTCGCGAGGGATCTCACCGCGCCCGGTGTGGGCCTCCAGACGCACCAGGCCCTTGCCGGCGTCGTTCGTCAGCGCGCCGGGACGCAGGACCGTCCAGTCCAGGGACTTGTGGGCGCGTACGTAGGCGTCGGCCTCGCCCTTGGCCCGCAGATACACGTCGAAGACCTCGTCGCCCGGGTGCTCCGGGTCCGCGCCCATCGCGGAGACGACGATGAAACGGCGTACGCCGGCTCGTTCCGCCGCGTCCGCGAACTTGATCGCCGCGTCACGGTCCACGGTGTACTTGCGCTCCGCGCCACTGCCCGGGCCCGCACCCGCCGCGAAGACGGCCGCGTCGGCTCCCTCCAGGTGCGCGGCGATCTCCTCGACCGACTCGGACTCCGACTCCAGGTCGCAGACGATCGGTTCGGCGCCGCTCGCCCGCAGATCGTCGGCTTGTTCCGCGCGGCGGATGATTCCCGCGACCTCGTCACCACGCGCGGCGAGCAGCCGCTCCAGCCGCAGCGCGATCTGACCATGACCACCAGCGATGACAATGCGCATGTTTCCGACCGTACGCCCGCAGGGACGCCTTCGCCGCACGATCCCACGCGTGGCTCGATACCGACGTCCGGCCCCGGCACTGACGTCGTGTTCACTCCGGGCGGGACGTCAGGAAGGCTGGGCCCGTCCCTGGCGCGGCAGGTCCAGGGCCACCGCCGCCGAACCGCAGTACTCCCGCACCGCGCTCGTACGGGCGACCACGCGCCCTCGGTGCACCACGATCCGGCTGTACGCGAGCGAGAGCGCCCCCGCCAGCTGCTGGCCGCGCACGGCGAGCAGCTCCGCCGGAAAGCCCGCCTCGACGCGTACCTCGGGCAGCCCGAGCGCGGCCCGCGTCGAAGCGCTCACCGTGTCGTACGCGTCCTCGGGCCGGAGTCCGTACCGCGACGCGAGCAGATACGCCGCCTCCAGCGGGTCCCCGCGCCCCACCGGGTTCGCCACGTCCCTGAGCCCTCCGCTGCCCGCCGCCACCCGTACCCCGGCCGAACGAAGCAGCCGTACCGGAGCGGTGTCGCGCCGCTCGACGCCACCGCAGCCGCCCTGCGGCAGGCAGACCACCGTCACCCCGGCGGCGGCGAGCCGGTCCGCGGCGCGGGCGGCCGCCCCGGCGGGGAGCCGCGCGAGACCGCCGCACGGGCCCAGCGTCACTCCCGGGCGCAATCCGCCCGCCATCGCCGCGATCCGGGCGAGACGTGCCGGGTCGTCGGCGTCCGTGTGCAGGTCGACCGGGCAGCCGTGCTCGGACGCCAGTTCGAGGACGGTCTCCACGTATCCGGTCGGATCGGGGTCCGTGTCCGGGCAGCCGCCCACCACCGCCGCGCCCATCTTGACCGCGTCGCGCAGCATCGCGAGCCCGTCCGCCCCGGCGGCCCCGGTCAGCACCCGCGGCATCGCCACCGTCGTCAGCTCGGCGAGCCCGCTCAGCGAGCGCCGCGCCCGCAGGACCGCCGCCAGCCCCTCCAGCCCCTGGACGTCACCGATGTGGACGTGTGAGCGCAGGGCCGTGGCCCCGTGTCCGAGCTGAAGCAGCGCGGCCTCGGTGGCACGCCGCTGGACCTGTTCGGGGTGGTGCGAGACCGGCCCGTCGTCGTCCGCGGACAGGGCCGTGTCCCCGTGCGCGTGGGGCTCGGCGGGGGCCGGCAGCAGCAGATAGCCGCGCAGGTCGACGCGGGCGCCGGACGCCCCCACCGCCAGGCTGCCCGCGGTGCCGACGGCCTCGATGCGCCCGCCGCCCAGCCGTACGTCCACCGTCCGCCCGTCGGTGAGCCGCGCCCCGCAGAGCAGAAGCGCGTTCGGGTCGGCCGGTCCCGGCGTCGGGGGCGAGGAGTGGGGCGGCTGCGGTCGGTCGGGCATCGCGTTCCTGTGGCTCGGGGCGGCTGCGCACCAAGGGGCAAAGGCACGGGCAAGATCACGGAGAGTGAGTCGAGCCTAGGGTGACGACCGGGCCGGGACGGGGAGGAGCGCAATAGTCGTACCGGTGTGGTGCTTGCCTGTGCGGGGCCCCACACGGCCGCGGACGGGGGCCGTGCAATGGATTTGGGCGAACGGCGGGCAACCGTGTAATGTCTTCATCGCTCGCCCCAATAGCTCAGTCGGCAGAGCGTCTCCATGGTAAGGAGAAGGTCTACGGTTCGATTCCGTATTGGGGCTCTGGTGTGAGAGGTTCCCGCCGTCAGGCGGGGTCCGATCGCATCACAGCGGTGTAGCTCAGTCGGTAGAGCAAGCGGCTCATAATCGCTGTGTCACCGGTTCAAGTCCGGTCACCGCTACTCACAGTAGCCGATTGTGGGGTCGGTCCTTCGATCGGCTACTCTTTCTTGCGTTAAACTCGTCTACCCGTTCGTCAAGGAGCACTCACGTGGCTGCCACCGACGTCCGCCCGAAGATCACGCTGGCCTGCGTGGAGTGCAAGGAGCGGAACTACATCACCAAGAAGAACCGGCGTAACAACCCGGACCGTCTTGAGATGAAGAAGCACTGCCCGCGTTGCAACGCGCACACCGCGCACCGCGAGACGCGATAAATCAGGCTCGTACGCGAGGCCGTCCCTTCAGCCTGAAGGGGCGGCCTCGCGGCGTTACGCCCGCCGGAGCCACGCCTCACGCCGGCCGGACGGGAGAATGGTCCGCGCCGCACCGGCCGGGCGAAGCGCCCGCCGTGACGGCGTCGGCGGCCTCGGTGAGGCCGGATCCGCAGAGTAACCAGGAGGTGCCGAGCCCATGGCGCTCGACCAGTCCTTCGTGGGGCGGTCCTACCCGCCCACCGAGCCCTACGAGGTGGGCCGGGAGAAGATCCGCGAGTTCGCGGAGGCGATCGGGGACGCCAACCCGGCCTACACCGATCCGGAGGCCGCCAAGGCACTCGGCCACTGCGATGTGATCGCCCCGCCGACCTTCGTCTTCGCGATCACCTACAAGGCCGCGGGCCAGGTCGTCCAGGACCCCCGACTCGGCCTCGACTACAGCCGGGTCGTGCACGGTGACCAGAGGTTCACGTACACCCGTCCGGTCCGTGCCGGTGACCGGCTGAGCGTGACCTCGACCATCGAGTCGATCAAGTCGCTGGCCGGCAACGACGTCCTGGACATCCGCGGCGAGGTGCACGACGAGGCGGGCGAGCACGTGGTGACCGCCTGGACCAAGCTCGTGGCCCGGGCGCCGGAAGAGGAGGCGTGACGCACATGACCGCGAAGATCGCGTACGACACCGTCGAGGTCGGCACGGAGCTGCCGACGCAGACCTTCCCCGTCACCCGCGCCACGCTCGTGCGGTACGCGGGAGCCTCCGGAGACTTCAACCCGATCCACTGGAACGAGAAGTTCGCCAAGGAGGTGGGCCTGCCGGACGTCATCGCGCACGGCATGTTCACCATGGCCGAGGCGGCCCGTGTGGTGACCGACTGGGTCGGCGACCCGGGCGCGGTCGTGGAGTACGGGGTCCGCTTCACCCGGCCCGTCGTCGTCCCCAACGACGACCAGGGCGCTCTCATCGAGGTCAGCGGCAAGGTCGCGGCCAAGCTCGACGACCAGACCGTCCGCGTCGACCTCACGGCGACCAGCGCCGGCCAGAAGGTGCTGGGCATGTCCCGGGCGGTCGTACGACTGGCCTGACGGCGTGCGGCAACGGCCGACCGAACCTCACGGCCGACGGCTGAGCCGCCTCCCGACGCCTCGTCCACCCGTACGCGGACCGCGTACGGGTGTGTCGGGGCTGCCGGTGGCGTCTCGTAGTCTTGGCGCGTGCAGGAACTCCACGACGCCCCGCTCGCCCCGCTGACCTCCTTCCGGCTGGGCGGCCCCGCGACCCGCCTGATCACCGCCACCACCGATGCCGAGGTGATCGCCGCCGTCCGCGAGGCCGACGACTCCGGTACCCCGCTGCTGCTGATCGGCGGCGGATCCAACCTGGTCATCGGCGACAAGGGCTTCGACGGCACCGCCCTGCGCATCGCCACCAAGGGGTTCTCCCTGGACGGCACGGCGCTGGAGCTGGCCGCCGGCGAGGTGTGGACCGACGCCGTCGCCCGCACGGTGGAGGCGGGACTCGCCGGAGTCGAGTGCCTCTCCGGAATCCCCGGCTCCGCGGGGGCGACCCCCATTCAGAACGTGGGGGCGTACGGCCAGGAGGTCTCCTCCTCGATCACGGAGGTGGTCGCGTACGACCGCGAGGCGGGCGAGACGGTCACGCTGACGAACGCCGAGTGCGCGTTCTCGTACCGCCACAGTCGCTTCAAGGCCGACCCCGACCGCTATGTCGTCCTGCGCGTCCGCTTCGCACTGGAGGACGCGCAGGGACTGTCGGGGCCGATCAGGTACGCCGAGACGGCCCGCGCCCTCGGCGTCGAGCCGGGCGGGCGGGTGCCGCTGGCCAGGGCCCGTGAGACGGTCCTCAAGCTGCGTGCGGGAAAAGGCATGGTGCTGGATGCCGAGGACCACGACACCTGGTCGGCGGGATCCTTCTTCACCAACCCGATCCTCACGAACGAGGAGTTCGCCGCCTTCCACGCGCGCGTGAAGGAGCGGCTGGGCGAGGACGCGGAGCCGCCCGCGTACGCGGCGGGTGACGGCCACACCAAGACCTCCGCGGCCTGGCTCATCGACAAGGCGGGCTTCACCAAGGGGTACGGCACCGGGCCCGCCCGCATCTCCACCAAGCACACCCTCGCCCTGACCAACCGCGGCGGCGCGACCACCGAGGACCTGCTGGCCCTGGCCCGTGAGGTCGTGGCCGGCGTCCGGGAGGCCTTCGGGATCACGCTGGTCAACGAGCCGGTCACGGTGGGCGTCAGCCTCTGAGGCGCTCCCGTCCCGGCCGGGGTCCTAGTAGGCCAGTCCCACCCCCTGCTTCACCGTCCCCGGGTCGCCGGTCATCGCCAGCATCGCGTGGGCCACGTCGGCGCGGGCGATGAAGCGGCCCCCGCGCGGGAAGCCGCCGACGACCGTGCGGTAGGAGCCGGTGAGCGGTTTGTTCCGGAGACGCGGCGGGCGGACGACCGTCCAGTCCGTGGCACTGCGCGCCAGCTCGGCCTCCATCTCCCTCAGGTCGGCGTAGACGTCCTTGAGCAACGCCGAGACGACACCGCGCACCGTGCGGTCGAGCATCCCGCCCCCCTCGGGCTCCGGGCCGACCGGACCGGCGCTGACCACGAGCAGTCGACGCACTTCCTCGGCCTCCATGGCGCTCACCACCGTGCGGGTGAGCCGGGTGGCGACCCCGGCGTCCTTGCGGCTGCGCGCGCCGAGCCCGGACAGCACCGCGTCGCGGCCGGCGACGGCGGGACGGACCTCGTCCGTGGCGGACAGGTCGGCGCGGAACACCTTCAGGTTCGCCCCCGTCACGGTGAGCCGCGCCGGATCCCGGACCACCGCGGTGACCTCGTGTCCCGCGTCCAGCGCCTGCCGCACGATCTCCTGACCGATGCCTCCGGTGGCACCGAAAACGGTGAGCTTCATGGGTACTCCCGTACGCCGTTGTCCAGGTGAGATGGGTGGGTGAGTATTTACTCACCCACGTCGCCTTCTAGGGTGGGTAAGTACTCACCCACCCGTCAAGCCCCGGGAGCGGCCATGGAATCCTTGGTGCCCATGCAGCAGACGCAGCCCAAGCCGGCCCGGGTCCGTATCCTCGACGCCGCCCACGACCTGATGCTCACCGTCGGGCTGGCGCGGGCCACCACCAAGCAGATCGCCAAGGCGGCGGGCTGCTCCGAGGCGGCGCTGTACAAGTACTTCCCGAGCAAGGAAGAACTGTTCATCGAGGTCCTGCACGAGCGCCTGCCGCGGCTCACCCCGCTGCTGCGCAGCCTGGCCGCCGAGCCCGGGCAGCGCACCCTGGAGGAGAACCTCACCGAGATCGCCCGCCGGGCGGCCCTCTTCTACGAGCAGAGCTTTCCGATCGCGGCCTCGCTGTACGCGGAGACCCAGCTCAAGCGGCGGCACGACGAGGCGATGCGGCAGATGGGGGCGGGGCCGCACGTGCCCATCGAGGGCGTCGCCGCCTATCTGAGGGCCGAGCAGAGCGCCGGGCGGGTCCACGCCGACGCGGACACCTTCGCGGCCGCGTCCCTCCTCCTCGGCGCCTGTGCACAGCGCGCCTTCGCCTACGACGCGACGGAGACCGGTGCGCGGCCGCCCGTGGAGGACTTCGCACGCCGCCTCGCGCGGACGCTGCTGGGCGGGATCTCCGTGACCGAGAGCCCGTGACGGCCGTGCGGCTCCCCCCGGCGGCCGTGCCGGGAGCCCCTCCGTCGGCCGCGCCCAGAGCCGCGCCCCGTCACGCGGCCGGTGCGTCGAGCCAGGCGTCCACCCCCGCCAGCAGCTTCGCCTTCACCTCCGCGGGGGCCGCCGACCCGCGGAGCGACTGCCGGGCCAGTTCGGCCAGTTCCGCGTCCGTGAAGCCGTGGTCCCGGCGGGCGATCTCGTACTGCGCCGCGAGGCGCGAGCCGAACAGCAGCGGGTCGTCCGCGCCCAGCGCCATCGGGACGCCCGCCTCGAACAGCCTCCGCAGGGGGACGTCCTCGGGCTTCTCGTAGACGCCCAGCGCGACGTTCGACGCCGGGCACACCTCGCACGTCACCCCGCGGTCCGCCAGGCGCTTCAGCAGCCGCGGGTCCTCCGCCGCGCGCACCCCATGGCCCACCCGATCGGCGTGCAGGTCGTCCAGGCAGTCGCGCACCGAGTACGGCCCCGTCAGCTCGCCGCCGTGTGGGGCCGACAGCAGCCCGCCCTCCCGGGCGATGGCGAAGGCGCGGTCGAAGTCCCGGGCCATGCCCCGGCGTTCGTCGTTCGACAGACCGAAGCCCACGACGCCGCGGTCCCGGTAGCGCACCGCCAGGCGCGCCAGGGTGCGGGCGTCCAGAGGGTGCTTCATCCGGTTCGCGGCGACCAGCACGCGCATCCCGAGCCCGGTCTCCCGCATCGCCGTGTCCACCGCGTCCAGGATGATCTCCAGCGCCGGGATGAGACCGCCCAGTCGCGGCGCGTACGACGTCGGGTCGACCTGGATCTCCAGCCACACCGACCCGTCCCTGATGTCCTCCTCCGCGGCCTCCCGCACCAGCCGCTGGATGTCCTCCGGCTCTCTCAGGCATGAGCGCGCCGCGTCGTACAGCCGCTGAAAGCGGAACCAGCCCCGCTCGTCCGTCGCCCGCAGCTTGGGCGGCTCCCCGCTGACCAGCGCGTCCGTCAGGACCTCGGGCAGCCGTACGCCGTACTTGTCGGCCAGTTCCAGGAGGGTGGCGGGCCGCATCGACCCGGTGAAGTGCAGATGGAGATGGGCCTTCGGCAGCTCAGAGACATCACGTACGTGCTCCATCCCAGGATCCTGCCGCACCTCCCGGGCGTCCCGGTAGCGGTTTCCCCGTACGTGGTCTTGATCGCACAAATGAAGGGGGCGCGGCGGGTACGTCCACCCACCGCGCCCCCTCGAGGCGTGAGGCCTCGAGACGTCGGTCCCCGGCCTCGGAGACGTCAGTCCCGGGCCTCCGCCAGCAGCTTCTGGATCCGGCTCACGCCCTCGACCAGGTCCTCGTCACCGAGGGCGTAGGACAGCCGCAGATAACCGGGGGTGCCGAAGGCCTCGCCGGGAACGACCGCGACCTCGGCCTCCTCCAGGATCAGCGCGGCCAGCTCCACCGTGTTCTGCGGGCGCTTGCCGCGGATCTCCTTGCCGATCAGCGCCTTCACCGACGGGTACGCGTAGAACGCGCCCTCCGGCTCCGGGCAGAGCACGCCGTCGATCTCGTTCAGCATCCGCACGATGGTCTTGCGGCGCCGGTCGAAGGCCTCGCGCATCTTCGCGACCGCCTCGAGGCCGCCGGAAACGGCCGCCAGGGCCGCCACCTGAGCGACGTTCGACACATTGGACGTCGCGTGCGACTGAAGGTTCGTCGCCGCCTTCACCACGTCCTTGGGGCCGATGATCCAGCCCACACGCCAGCCCGTCATCGCGTACGTCTTGGCGACGCCGTTGACCACGATGCACTTGTCGCGCAGCTCGGGCAGGAGCGCCGGCAGGGACACGGAGACCGCGTCGCCGTAGACGAGGTGCTCGTAGATCTCGTCGGTCAGCACCCACAGGCCGTGCTCCACGGCCCAGCGGCCGATGGCCTCGGTCTCCGCCTCGGAGTACACCGCGCCGGTCGGGTTGGAGGGTGAGACGAAGAGCACGACCTTCGTCTTCTCCGTGCGGGCGGCCTCCAGCTGCTCGACGGAGACGCGGTAGCCGGTCGTCTCGTCCGCGACGACCTCCACCGGGACGCCGCCGGCCAGTCGGATCGACTCCGGGTAGGTCGTCCAGTACGGCGCCGGGACGATCACCTCGTCGCCCGGGTCCAGGATCGCGGCGAAGGCCTCGTAGATGGCCTGCTTGCCGCCGTTGGTGACCAGCACCTGGGAGGGGTCCACCTCGTAGCCGGAGTCGCGCAGCGTCTTGGCGGCGATCGCGGCCTTCAGCTCGGGCAGGCCGCCGGCCGGCGTGTAGCGGTGGTACTTCGGGTTCTTGCAGGCCTCGACGGCCGCTTCGACGATGTAGTCCGGCGTCGGAAAGTCGGGCTCGCCCGCGCCGAAGCCGATCACCGGGCGCCCGGCGGCCTTGAGGGCCTTGGCCTTGGCGTCCACGGCGAGGGTGGCGGACTCGGAGATCGCGCCGATCCGGGCGGAGACCCGACGCTCGGTGGGAGGGGTTGCAGCGCTCATGGACCCCATCGTTCCAGACCGGAAACGCACGCGGCACACGGGTTTCACAGACTGAACCACCCCGGGCCGACGACTGGACACCAGTCCGGATCCGCGCGGTGGCCTGGCCGATCTTCGGCGGGCAAAGTCCGTACGGGTGCTTTCTGTTCGACGACCGGCCGCGGACCACGTACACTCTCACCTCGTTGGCCTCCAGCGGCGGCGATCGTGCCGGTGCACACCGAGCACCCGGCCGGATGCGGTACGTTGGGGTACACAACAAAGGGTCGTAGCTCAATTGGTAGAGCACTGGTCTCCAAAACCAGCGGTTGGGGGTTCAAGTCCCTCCGGCCCTGCTACACACTCCCCGATCAGGAAGTGTGCGCACAGTACGTATGTATTGCACTCGCCGTGCGGCTCCACCGGGCGCGGCACGGCCACGACCCGGGAATCAGGTGAGGACGAGTGACGGACGCCGTGGGCTCCATCGACATGCCTGACGCCCAGGATGAGGTGCAGGAGTCGAAGAAGAAGTCGCGCAAGGGCGGCAAGCGAGCCAAGAAGGGCCCGCTGAAGCGCCTTGCCCTCTTCTACCGCCAGGTCGTCGCGGAGCTCCGCAAGGTCGTCTGGCCGACCAGGAACCAGCTGACGTCGTACACCACAGTGGTGATCTTCTTTGTCGCGATCATGATCGCCCTGGTGACTCTGATTGACTATGGACTCAGCCACGCCGCCAAGTACGTCTTCGGCTGAGCCGAGAGCGAAGGACGCCGAGGTGCCCGGCGTCCCTTTCGCGTGTTCCACCCCTATGTATCCAGGAAGAAGCAGCCACCGTGTCTGACCCGAACCTGAACGACGCCGTTGAGCCACGCGGCGAGTCCGCCGAGTCCGTGGATGACGAGCTCGACATCGTCGAGGGCGCGGACGAGCGGGACGAGTTCGAGGCTGCCGAAGCCGAGGCGGGCGAGCCGGCCGAGGAGGCCGCCGTGCGCGTCGTGGACGAGGACGAGGCCGTCGGCCAGGATGAGGCCGCCGACCAGGACGAGGCCGCCGAGGACGAGGCCGCCGAGGAGGCCGCGCCGGTCGACCCCGTCGAGGCCCTTCGTGAGGAGCTGCGCTCGCTGCCCGGCGAGTGGTACGTGATCCACACGTACGCCGGCTACGAGAACCGCGTGAAGACCAACCTCGAGCAGCGTGCCGTCTCGCTGAACGTCGAGGACTACATCTTCCAGGCCGAGGTGCCGCAGGAAGAGGTCGTCCAGATCAAGAACGGCGACCGCAAGACCATCCGCCAGAACAAGCTCCCGGGCTATGTCCTGGTGCGCATGGACCTGACGAACGAGTCCTGGGGCGTCGTCCGCAACACGCCCGGCGTCACCGGCTTCGTGGGCAACGCCTACGACCCGTACCCGCTGACCCTGGACGAGATCGTCAAGATGCTCGCCCCGGAGGCCGAGGAGAAGGCCGCGCGCGAGGCCGCCGAGGCCGAGGGCAAGCCGGCTCCGCAGCGCAAGGTCGAGGTCCAGGTGCTGGACTTCGAGGTCGGCGACTCGGTCACCGTCACCGACGGCCCGTTCGCCACGCTCCAGGCGACCATCAACGAGATCAACGCCGACTCCAAGAAGGTCAAGGGCCTCGTGGAGATCTTCGGCCGCGAGACGCCGGTCGAGCTGAGCTTCGACCAGATCCAGAAGAACTAACCCTTCTGGTACAACCGCTTCCGATCAGGTCAGGCAGGCTGCGAAAGCCGGTCTGACCTGCTCGGTTTTTGGCCCCGCGACGGTACCCGTTATCGTTGTGCGGTATGCCTCCATCCGGATGATCCGGATCGGATGGCGAAAAACTCTCACTAAGGACCCGGAGAGAGCAATGCCTCCCAAGAAGAAGAAGGTCACGGGGCTCATCAAGCTCCAGATCCAGGCCGGTGCCGCCAACCCGGCCCCGCCGGTCGGTCCGGCGCTGGGTCAGCACGGCGTCAACATCATGGAGTTCTGCAAGGCCTACAACGCCGCGACCGAGTCGCAGCGTGGTTGGGTCATCCCGGTGGAGATCACGGTCTACGAGGACCGTTCCTTCACCTTCGTCACCAAGACGCCGCCGGCCGCCAAGATGATCCTCAAGGCCGCGGGCGTCGAGAAGGGCTCCGGCGAGCCGCACAAGACCAAGGTCGCCAAGATCACCGAGGCGCAGGTCCGCGAGATCGCCCAGACCAAGATGCCCGACCTCAACGCCAACGACCTGGACGCCGCCGCGAAGATCATCGCCGGTACCGCGCGTTCCATGGGCGTCACGGTCGAGGGCTGACCCTCACCTTCGTAGATCATGCGGCCGTAGAAAGCCGCACGTGGCAGGGCCTGCTCGGCCCGTACCACGACTCCTTTCAGAACACACAGGAGCAGTTGTGAGCAAGCGCAGCAAGGCTCTCCGCGCTGCGGACGCCAAGGTCGACCGGGAGAAGCTCTACGCCCCGCTCGAGGCCGTCCGTCTCGCCAAGGAGACCTCCACGACCAAGTTCGACGGCACCGTCGAGGTCGCCTTCCGTCTGGGTGTCGACCCGCGCAAGGCCGACCAGATGGTCCGTGGCACCGTGAACCTCCCGCACGGCACCGGTAAGACCGCCCGGGTCCTGGTCTTCGCGACCGGTGACCGTGCCGAGGCCGCTCGTGCCGCGGGCGCCGACATCGTCGGCGCCGACGAGCTGATCGACGAGGTGTCGAAGGGCCGTCTGGACTTCGACGCCGTAGTCGCCACCCCGGACCTCATGGGCAAGGTCGGCCGCCTCGGCCGCGTGCTCGGTCCCCGTGGTCTGATGCCGAACCCCAAGACCGGCACCGTGACCCCGGACGTGACGAAGGCCGTCACCGAGATCAAGGGCGGCAAGATCGAGTTCCGCGTCGACAAGCACTCGAACCTGCACTTCATCATCGGCAAGGTGTCCTTCGACGACACGAAGCTGGTGGAGAACTACGGTGCGGCGCTGGAGGAGATCCTCCGTCTGAAGCCGTCCGCCGCCAAGGGCCGCTACATCAAGAAGGCCGCCATCACCACCACGATGGGCCCCGGCGTTCCGGTCGACCCGAACCGCACCCGCAACCTCCTCGTCGAGGAGGACCCGGCCGCCGTCTGATCCGACGAAAGCCGCGGGCACGCGCAGCCGACGCCGGGCCCCGCACCTTCGCAGGTGCGGGGCCCGGCGTTTTCGTATGTTCTCCGCCCCGGGAGCCCCGGGAGCCCCGGGAGCCCCGGAAGGCCCGGAAGCCCCGGTGAGTCCGGCAAGGGGCACATGCCGTTTCACGTCAGGTGCGCGCCGTTTCCCCCGGTCGGAGTTAGCGTGAAGATCACTGAGCGCTCGAGGGGGGAACGGATGAGGGACAGAATCGTCAGGCGCGGGATCCTCCAGGTCGCGGCGTTCGCCGCGCTGTCCGCCGTGGCGGGGTGCAGCCTCTCCGGCGACAACGGCTCCTCCAAGGGCTCCGCGGCGCCCTCCGGCGGCCGCGCCGGCCGCGTCGACCCCCGGTCGGCCGCCGCCCTGCGCGCCGTCGAGCAGGCCACCGTCAGGGCCGGGTCCGCCAGGATCGAGTCCTCCACCGCGATGGGCGCGATGCTCTCCCTGAAGACGAACGGCGCGCTCGGCTGGTCCGGCGACCCGGTCGGCACCCTGCGCATCACCTACACCGGCGGACAGCTCGCATCCACCATGCACGAGCTGAGCAGCACCTCCATGGAGGCGCGGCTGTTGCCCGACGCCTACTACGCCCGGGTCGGCGAGACGTTCGCCCGCCGCCTTCGGGGCCGGCACTGGATCCGCTACGGCTACGGCGATCTGGCGGCCCTGCCAGGCGGCTCGGGCGCCTCCCTCACGGACCAGCTGCGCAACACCGCGCCGCTCCAGCCGGTCCGGCTGCTGCGCGCCTGCGGGAACGTGCGCAGGGTGGGCGAGGAGACGGTGCGCGGACGGCACACCACGCACTACTCGGGCACGGTCGACCCGGCGGCCCTCACCGGCGAGGACGCCGCCGCTCTGAAGGAGCAGCTGGAGCAGGCCGAGGTCACCGCGGAGACCGTCGACATCTGGGTGGACGACCGCGGCCTGCTGGTCAAGAAGGTGGAGAAGGGCGAGCTGGCCGGCGGTCGGATGGCCGCCACGGCCTACTACCGCGACTACGGCGTGAAGGTCTCGGCCGGCCGGCCCGCGGCGACGGACACCGTCGACTTCAAGGAACTGATGAGCGGCCGGGGCTCATAGCACACTCCAGTTCGACGCCTGCTACCGGGAATTGACGCGCCACTGTCAGCCCTTCGGGATAAGCTCGCGGTCTTGTTATGGATCAGCCATGGGTTCTCTTGGGGGGAATCATGACCTTTGCAGTGCGGAACCGGGTGGAGCGCGGAGCGGCGGGTGCCGTGATCGCGGCCCTGGTCCTGGGTGGCGGAGCGGTCGCCTGTTCGAAGGGCACCGAGGAGAAGTCGCCGGAGATGACGCCCGCCGCGGCCGTCGCCGAGGCCGCGAAGACCGCCCAGCAGATCACGTCCCTGCACTACCGGATGACCGGTAAGGTGCCGGGCGCGGGCCAGGTGCAGGCCGAGGCCCGGATGAGCATGAAGCCGCTCGCCATGAGCATGAAGATGACGGCGTCGGAGCAGAAGACCGCGGGTCCGGTCGAGATCCGGCTCGTCGACAAGGCGATGTACATCGGCGGGGGTGCCGAGGCCGCCAAGGAGATGGGCGGCAAGCACTGGATCAAGTTCGACCTGGCCGCGCTCGGTGCGGACAAGCAGCTGAACACGCAGCAGCTCGGGGCCGGTCAGGCGGGCCAGAACCCGGCCCAGGACTCCACCTTCCTCACCAGCTCCAAGCATGTGACGAAGGTCGGCGTCGAGACCGTCGGCGGCGTGAAGACGACCCACTACAAGGGCGACCTCACCCTCGCGGACATGCGCGCCTACCTCAAGGCCCAGAAGCTGGACGAGGCCACTCTCAAGCAGCGCGAGAAGAGCCTCGACCAGTACGCCAAGATGGGCGCCGACAAGATGTCCATGGACATGTGGATCGACGGCAGCAACCACACCAAGCAGTTCCGGATGCGCGGTGACGCCGCCCAGGGCCCGCTGGACATGACCATCACCTTCCTCGACTACAACAAGCCGGTGACGGTGACGGCCCCGTCCGCCAAGGACACGGCCGACCTCGCCGAGATGATGAAGGGCGCCCAGCAGGGCTGAGCCCCGTAGCGCCCGGGAGCGGATTTGCCTGCCGGCGATCCGTTCCCGTACTCTCCTACAGAAGCCAAAGACCGCTGGTCGTTGCCGTGCGCTCGGATGAGGGTGCGGTGGCCGAAGGATCCGCTGCACTGCGGACGACCCGCGCAGGTGACTGTGGAAGAACTCCCGGAGTACGTGCGTCATCCGCGCGTGCGGCCGGTCGAGTCCGCCCCGTGCGCCTGCGCCGGGGCGTTTGTTTTTGCCCAGCCCCTTCCGAGCGGTCCTCATCACCCGGAAGGAGGCCGACGCTCTATGGCAAGGCCCGACAAGGCTGCCGCGGTAGCCGAGCTGGCGGAGCAGTTCCGCAGCTCGAACGCCGCCGTGCTGACCGAGTACCGGGGTCTCACCGTGGCGCAGCTCAAGACGCTGCGTCGTTCGCTCGGTGAGAACGCCCAGTACGCCGTGGTGAAGAACACGCTGACCAAGATTGCGGCCAACGAGGCCGGGATCACGACGCTCGACGACCTGTTCAACGGTCCGACGGCGGTTGCCTTCGTCACCGGTGACCCGGTGGAGTCGGCGAAGGGTCTTCGTGACTTCGCCAAGGACAACCCGAACCTCGTCATCAAGGGCGGTGTCCTTGAAGGCAAGGCGCTGTCCGCCGACGAGATCAAGAAGCTTGCGGACCTCGAGTCCCGCGAGGTTCTGCTCAGCAAGCTGGCCGGTGCCATGAAGGGCAAGCAGTCGCAGGCTGCCGCGCTCTTCCAGGCGCTGCCGTCGAAGCTCGTCCGCACCGTGGACGCTCTTCGCGCCAAGCAGGCCGAGCAGGGCGGTGCCGAGTAATTCGGCTCGCGCACTGACCGCCGCCCGAGGCGACGGTCGTAGCGGGCCGAACGTACGCCCGCCACACATGTACATCCGGCACCAGCCGACTTATTGGAAGGATCGCCCATCATGGCGAAGCTCAGCCAGGAAGACCTGCTCGCGCAGTTCGAGGAGATGACCCTCATCGAGCTCTCCGAGTTCGTGAAGGCGTTCGAGGAGAAGTTCGACGTCACCGCCGCCGCTCCGGTCGCCGTCGCCGCCGCCGGTGCCCCGGGTGCCCCGGCCGCCGAGGCCGAGGAGGAGAAGGACGAGTTCGACGTCATCCTCACCGGCGCCGGCGAGAAGAAGATCCAGGTCATCAAGGTCGTGCGTGAGCTGACCTCCCTCGGCCTGAAGGAGGCCAAGGACCTGGTCGACGGCACCCCGAAGCCGGTCCTGGAGAAGGTCAACAAGGAGCAGGCCGAGAAGGCCGCCGAGGCCCTCAAGGGCGCCGGCGCCTCCGTCGAGGTCAAGTAACACCTCCTAGGGTCCCCACAGGGATCCACGGGCCCGCACAGGGCTCACCGGGCCGTACGGGGCTTCGCTCCGTACGGCCCTTTCGCGTGCTCGGGCCACGGTTCACTCGAACGCCGCAGCCGGCACCACCGGGATTCCGGTCGCGGCTCACTCGTAGGGCTGTAACGCGAACACGGCGAAGGGCGATCATCCATCCGGGTGGTCGCTCTTCGCCGTTCAGGGGGGTCCGGTGGCGGCTGCCTTGCGGCTGTCGCCGCGGGGAGTATGGTGATCTTCGTCGTGCCTCCCGAGGGCCGTGGTGACCGCTGCAAGTGACGATGGCAGCATCCGGTTCGGCCATGGGGGCCTTGACGAACTGCACGCAGCGCGCAATTCTCAGGACGCGTCGTCACAACGATCCGGATCCGAGGCATGGATCGACGACGAAGAGGGCAGTATCGATGTGCATCGAGGGCGTGGCTTGCCGCAGGTGTTGAGGGAGAACGAGGGCCTCTGTCGTGAGCCTGCAAACCCGCACTGGACATCAGTGTGCCAAGTGGCTACACTGACCCTTTGCGCTGCCTGTTAGCTGCCTCCTGCCCGTCACCAGGAGCATGCCCCCCGCCTGAGCACCGACGATAAAGAGTCTCCGACCTGAGGCTTTCCATCTCTGTGCCTGGTGGGGACCGGTACGCGCGTAGTGAGTCCGAGCCCTCGGAAGGACCCCCTCTTGGCCGCCTCGCGCACTGCCTCGACCGCGAATACGAACAACGGCGCCAGCACCGCCCCGCTGCGCATCTCCTTTGCAAAGATCAAGGAGCCCCTCGAGGTTCCGAACCTTCTCGCGCTGCAAACCGAGAGCTTCGACTGGCTGCTCGGCAACGACGCGTGGAAGGCTCGCGTCGAGGAGGCTCTGGAGAACGGTCAGGACGTCCCCACCAAGTCCGGTCTGGAGGAGATCTTCGAGGAGATCTCCCCGATCGAGGACTTCTCCGGGTCGATGTCGCTGACCTTCCGGGACCACCGCTTCGAGCCGCCGAAGAACTCGATCGACGAGTGCAAGGAACGCGACTTCACCTACGCCGCGCCCCTCTTCGTCACGGCCGAGTTCACCAACAACGAGACCGGCGAGATCAAGTCCCAGACCGTCTTCATGGGCGACTTCCCGCTCATGACGAACAAGGGCACTTTCGTCATCAACGGCACCGAGCGTGTCGTGGTGTCGCAGCTGGTCCGTTCCCCCGGTGTCTACTTCGACTCCACCATCGACAAGACGTCCGACAAGGACATCTTCTCCGCCAAGATCATCCCGTCCCGGGGTGCCTGGCTGGAGATGGAGATCGACAAGCGCGACATGGTCGGTGTCCGTATCGACCGCAAGCGCAAGCAGTCCGTCACCGTCCTCCTGAAGGCGCTCGGCTGGACCACCGAGCAGATCCTCGAGGAGTTCGGCGACTACGAGTCGATGCGCGCCACCCTGGAGAAGGACCACACCCAGGGCCAGGACGACGCGCTGCTCGACATCTACCGCAAGCTGCGTCCGGGCGAGCCCCCCACGCGTGAGGCCGCGCAGACGCTGCTGGAGAACCTGTACTTCAACCCGAAGCGCTACGACCTCGCCAAGGTCGGCCGCTACAAGGTCAACAAGAAGCTGGGTGCGGACGCTCCGCTCGACGCGGGCATCCTGACCGTCGAGGACGTCATCTCGACGATCAAGTACCTGGTCAAGCTGCACGCGGGCGAGACCGAGACGGTCGGCGACTCCGGCGAGACGATCGTCGTCGAGACGGACGACATCGACCACTTCGGCAACCGCCGTCTGCGCAGCGTCGGCGAGCTCATCCAGAACCAGGTCCGCACGGGTCTGGCCCGTATGGAGCGCGTCGTGCGCGAGCGCATGACCACCCAGGACGTCGAGGCGATCACGCCGCAGACCCTGATCAACATCCGGCCGGTCGTCGCCTCCATCAAGGAGTTCTTCGGCACCAGCCAGCTGTCCCAGTTCATGGACCAGAACAACCCGCTGTCCGGGCTGACGCACAAGCGTCGTCTGTCCGCGCTCGGCCCGGGTGGTCTCTCCCGTGAGCGGGCCGGCTTCGAGGTCCGTGACGTGCACCCCTCGCACTACGGCCGCATGTGCCCGATCGAGACCCCCGAAGGCCCGAACATCGGTCTGATCGGCTCGCTCGCCACCTACGGCCGGGTCAACGCGTTCGGTTTCGTCGAGACCCCGTACCGCAAGGTCGACGAGAACGGTGTCGTCACCGAAGAGGTCCACTACCTCACGGCCGACGAAGAGGACCGCTTCGTCATCGCCCAGGCCAACGCGCCGCTGACCGAGGACCTCCGGTTCGCCGAGGCCCGCGTCCTGGTGCGCCGCCGTGGCGGCGAGGTCGACTACGTCGCTCCCGAGGACGTGGACTACATGGACGTCTCGCCGCGCCAGATGGTGTCGGTCGCGACCGCCATGATCCCGTTCCTCGAGCACGACGACGCCAACCGTGCCCTCATGGGCGCGAACATGATGCGCCAGGCCGTTCCGCTGATCCAGTCGGAGGCCCCGCTCGTCGGCACCGGCATGGAGTACCGCTCCGCCGTGGACGCCGGCGACGTCGTCAAGGCCGAGAAGGCCGGTGTGGTCCAGGAGGTCTCCGCGGACTACATCACCACCGCCAACGACGACGGCACGTACATCACGTACCGCCTGGCCAAGTTCGCCCGCTCCAACCAGGGCACCTCGGTCAACCAGAAGGTCGTCGTCAACGAGGGCGACCGCGTCATCGAGGGCCAGGTCCTCGCCGACGGTCCCGCCACCCAGAACGGCGAGATGGCGCTCGGCAAGAACCTGCTCGTGGCGTTCATGCCGTGGGAGGGTCACAACTACGAGGACGCGATCATCCTGTCGCAGCGCCTCGTGCAGGACGACGTCCTCTCCTCGATCCACATCGAGGAGCACGAGGTCGACGCCCGTGACACCAAGCTCGGCCCCGAGGAGATCACCCGGGACATCCCGAACGTCTCCGAGGAGGTCCTCGCCGACCTCGACGAGCGTGGCATCATCCGCATCGGTGCCGAGGTCATCGCCGGTGACATCCTCGTCGGCAAGGTCACCCCGAAGGGTGAGACCGAGCTGACCCCTGAGGAGCGTCTGCTGCGCGCGATCTTCGGTGAGAAGGCCCGTGAGGTCCGTGACACCTCGCTGAAGGTGCCGCACGGCGAGACCGGCAAGGTCATCGGTGTGCGCGTCTTCGACCGCGAGGAGGGCGACGAGCTGCCGCCTGGCGTGAACCAGCTGGTTCGCGTCTACGTCGCGCAGAAGCGCAAGATCACCGACGGTGACAAGCTCGCCGGCCGCCACGGCAACAAGGGTGTCATCTCCAAGATCCTGCCCATCGAGGACATGCCGTTCCTCGAGGACGGAACTCCGGTCGACATCATCCTCAACCCGCTGGGTGTGCCGTCCCGAATGAACCCGGGACAGGTCCTGGAGATCCACCTCGGCTGGCTCGCCAGCCGCGGCTGGGACGTCTCCGGCCTCGCGGACGAGTGGGCGCAGCGCCTCCAGGCGATCGGCGCCGACCAGGTCGACCCGCGGACCAACGTCGCGACCCCGGTCTTCGACGGTGCCCGCGAGGACGAGCTGGCGGGTCTGCTCCAGCACACCATCCCGAACCGCGACGGCGACCGTCTGGTCCTCCCGTCCGGCAAGGCGCGGCTGTTCGACGGCCGCTCCGGTGAGCCGTTCCCGGACCCGATCTCCGTCGGCTACATGTACATCCTGAAGCTGCACCACCTGGTCGACGACAAGCTGCACGCCCGTTCGACCGGGCCGTACTCGATGATCACCCAGCAGCCGCTGGGCGGTAAGGCTCAGTTCGGTGGCCAGCGCTTCGGCGAGATGGAGGTGTGGGCCCTCGAGGCCTACGGCGCCGCGTACGCCCTCCAGGAGCTGCTGACCATCAAGTCCGACGACGTCACCGGCCGCGTGAAGGTCTACGAGGCCATCGTCAAGGGCGAGAACATCCCCGAGCCCGGCATCCCCGAGTCCTTCAAGGTGCTCATCAAGGAGATGCAGTCCCTGTGCCTGAACGTGGAGGTGCTGTCCAGCGACGGTATGTCCATCGAGATGCGTGACACCGACGAGGACGTCTTCCGCGCTGCGGAGGAGCTCGGCATCGACCTGTCCCGGCGCGAGCCGAGCAGCGTCGAAGAGGTCTGACGGGAGTCCGGAGGGGCCCTCACCCACAGGGCCCCGCCGACCCCCAGGCCCCCGTTTCAGACCAAAGACTTACGACCCTGAGAGGGATTGACGCATAGTGCTCGACGTCAACTTCTTCGACGAGCTCCGGATCGGCCTGGCCACCGCTGACGACATCCGTCAGTGGAGCCACGGCGAGGTCAAGAAGCCCGAGACCATCAACTACCGCACCCTCAAGCCCGAGAAGGACGGCCTCTTCTGCGAGAAGATCTTCGGCCCCACCCGGGACTGGGAGTGCTACTGCGGCAAGTACAAGCGCGTCCGCTTCAAGGGCATCATCTGCGAGCGCTGTGGCGTCGAGGTCACGCGCGCCAAGGTGCGCCGTGAGCGGATGGGCCACATCGAGCTGGCCGCTCCCGTCACGCACATCTGGTACTTCAAGGGCGTTCCGTCGCGGCTGGGCTACCTGCTCGACCTCGCCCCGAAGGACCTGGAGAAGGTCATCTACTTCGCGGCGTACATGATCACGTACGTCGACGAGGAGCGCCGCACGCGTGACCTGCCCTCCCTGGAGGCGCACGTCTCCGTCGAGCGGCAGCAGATCGAGAACCGCCGGGACGCCGACCTGGAGGCCCGCGCCAAGAAGCTCGAGACCGACCTGGCCGAGCTCGAGGCCGAGGGCGCCAAGGCGGACGTGCGCCGCAAGGTGCGCGAGGGTGCCGAGCGCGAGATGAAGCAGCTGCGCGACCGTGCGCAGCGCGAGATCGACCGTCTCGACGAGGTGTGGACCCGGTTCAAGAACCTCAAGGTCCAGGACCTCGAGGGCGACGAGCTGCTCTACCGTGAGCTGCGGGACCGCTTCGGTACGTACTTCGACGGTTCGATGGGTGCCGCGGCGCTGCAGAAGCGCCTGGAGTCCTTCGACCTCGAGGAGGAGGCCGAGCGCCTCCGCGAGATCATCCGCACCGGCAAGGGCCAGAAGAAGACCCGCGCCCTCAAGCGTCTGAAGGTCGTCTCCGCGTTCCTGCAGACGTCCAACAGCCCCAAGGGCATGGTCCTGGACTGCGTGCCGGTCATCCCGCCGGACCTGCGTCCGATGGTGCAGCTGGACGGTGGCCGCTTCGCGACCTCCGACCTGAACGACCTGTACCGCCGTGTGATCAACCGCAACAACCGTCTGAAGAGGCTCCTGGACCTCGGTGCCCCGGAGATCATCGTCAACAACGAGAAGCGCATGCTTCAGGAGGCTGTTGACGCCCTCTTCGACAACGGCCGTCGCGGCCGCCCGGTGACGGGCCCCGGCAACCGTCCGCTGAAGTCCCTCAGCGACATGCTGAAGGGTAAGCAGGGCCGTTTCCGTCAGAACCTGCTCGGCAAGCGTGTCGACTACTCGGCGCGTTCCGTGATCGTCGTCGGTCCGCAGCTGAAGCTGCACCAGTGCGGTCTGCCGAAGGCGATGGCGCTGGAGCTGTTCAAGCCGTTCGTGATGAAGCGCCTGGTCGACCTGAACCACGCGCAGAACATCAAGTCGGCCAAGCGCATGGTCGAGCGCGGCCGCACGGTCGTGTACGACGTGCTGGAAGAGGTCATCGCGGAGCACCCGGTTCTGCTGAACCGTGCGCCCACGCTGCACCGCCTCGGCATCCAGGCCTTCGAGCCGCAGCTGGTCGAGGGCAAGGCCATCCAGATCCACCCGCTCGTCTGCACCGCGTTCAACGCGGACTTCGACGGTGACCAGATGGCCGTGCACCTGCCGCTGTCCGCGGAGGCGCAGGCCGAGGCCCGCATCCTCATGCTGTCCTCGAACAACATCCTCAAGCCGGCCGACGGCCGCCCGGTCACGATGCCGACCCAGGACATGGTCCTCGGTCTGTTCTTCCTGACCACGGACGGCGAGATGCGGAACGTGAAGGGCGAGGAACGCTCCTTCGCGTCCGTGGCCGAGGCGATCATGGCGTTCGACGCCGGCGAGCTCTCGCTCCAGTCGCGCGTGGACATCCGCTTCCCGGTGGGCACCATCCCGCCGCGCGGCTGGACCCCGCCGGCCCAGGAGGAGGGCGAGCCGGAGTGGCAGCAGGGTGACAGCTTCCGTCTGAGGACCACGCTGGGCCGTGCGCTCTTCAACGAGCTGCTGCCCGAGGACTACCCGTTCGTCGACTACGAGGTCGGCAAGAAGCAGCTCTCCGAGATCGTCAACGACCTCGCCGAGCGCTACCCGAAGGTCATCGTGGCGGCGACGCTCGACAACCTGAAGGCGGCCGGCTTCTACTGGGCCACCCGTTCCGGCGTCACCGTCGCCATCTCCGACGTCGTCGTTCCCGAGGCGAAGAAGGAGATCGTCAAGGGCTACGAGGCGCAGGACGAGAAGGTCCAGAAGCAGTACGAGCGCGGTCTGATCACCAAGGACGAGCGCACGCAGGAGCTCATCGCGATCTGGACCAAGGCGACCAACGAGGTCGCCGAGGCGATGAACGACAACTTCCCGAAGACCAACCCGATCTTCATGATGGTGAACTCGGGTGCCCGAGGCAACATGATGCAGATGCGTCAGATTGCCGGTATGCGTGGTCTGGTGTCGAACGCGAAGAACGAGACGATCCCGCGTCCGATCAAGGCGTCCTTCCGTGAGGGCCTGTCCGTGCTGGAGTACTTCATCTCCACGCACGGTGCCCGTAAGGGTCTGGCGGACACCGCTCTGCGTACCGCCGACTCGGGTTACCTCACCCGTCGTCTGGTCGACGTCTCCCAGGACGTCATCATCCGCGAGGAGGACTGCGGCACCGAGCGTGGCCTCAAGCTCCACATCGCGGAGCTGGGCGCGGACGGCGTGCTGCGCAAGGCGGACAACGTCGAGACGTCCGTGTACGCGCGCTGCCTCGCCGAGGACATCGTGGTCGACGGTCAGGTCCTGGCCCCGGCCGGCACCGACCTCGGTGACGTCCTCATCGAGGAACTGGTGGCCCGTGGAGTCTCGGAGGTCAAGACGCGTTCGGTCCTGACCTGCGAGTCCGCCGTCGGTACCTGCGCCATGTGCTACGGCCGCTCGCTCGCCACCGGCAAGCTGGTCGACATCGGTGAGGCGGTCGGCATCATCGCCGCCCAGTCCATCGGTGAGCCCGGTACCCAGCTCACGATGCGTACCTTCCACACCGGTGGTGTGGCCGGTGACGACATCACCCAGGGTCTGCCGCGTGTCGTCGAGCTCTTCGAGGCCCGTACCCCGAAGGGTGTCGCCCCGATCTCCGAGGCCTCCGGCCGCGTGCGGATCGAGGAGACCGAGAAGACCAAGAAGATCGTCATCACGCCGGACGACGGCAGCGACGAGACGGCCTACCCGATCTCGAAGCGCGCCCGACTCCTGGTCAGCGAGGGCGAGCACGTCGAGGTGGGCCAGAAGCTCACCGTGGGTGCCACCAACCCGCACGACGTGCTGCGCATCCTGGGCCAGCGTGCCGTCCAGGTTCACCTGGTCGGCGAGGTCCAGAAGGTGTACAACTCGCAGGGTGTGTCGATCCACGACAAGCACATCGAGATCATCATCCGGCAGATGCTCCGCCGTGTGACGATCATCGAGTCCGGCGACGCCGAGCTGCTGCCCGGCGAGCTGGTCGAGCGCTCGAAGTTCGAGCACGAGAACCGTCGTGTGGTCCAGGAGGGTGGTCACCCGGCCTCCGGTCGTCCGCAGCTCATGGGTATCACCAAGGCTTCGCTGGCGACCGAGTCCTGGCTGTCGGCGGCGTCCTTCCAGGAGACGACCAGGGTCCTCACGGACGCGGCGATCAACGCCAAGTCCGACTCCCTGATCGGCCTCAAGGAGAACGTCATCATCGGTAAGCTCATCCCGGCCGGTACGGGTCTGTCCCGCTACCGCAACATCCGGGTCGAGCCGACCGAGGAGGCCAAGGCCGCGATGTACTCGGCCGTCGGCTACGACGACATCGACTACTCGCCGTTCGGCGCGGGCTCCGGCCAGGCCGTGCCGCTGGAGGACTACGACTACGGTCCGTACAACCAGTAAGCGAGCAGCCTGAACCGAAGGGCGGTCACCTTGCGGGGTGACCGCCCTTCGGCGTGCCCGGGGGCCGGCCCGCGGGCGGGATTTCAGCGCTGCGGCTGGAGGTACGGCTGGAGGTGGTGCAGCCGGGTGTGGTGGTCCGGGTGCGAGGAGAGCAGCTTGGCGAGGGCGTCCTCCTCCACGGGGACGCCCCCGTTGCGAGCGGCCAGCTCGGCCGCCGTCCGCTGCTCCTGCTGGTGCAGCTTGTCCAGCACGGCGGCCAGCATCGGGGCGAAGCCCAGGGCGGCCGCGTGTTCGTCGGCGCGCAGCTCCGAGCGGCGGCCGACGGCGGCCAGCGCGTAGGGGACGCCCAGGAGGAGCAGCGGCAGTCCGTAGAGGGTGCTGATCGTCGCCAGGGCGATGCCGCCCATGAACAGCACCACGAAGGCGACGCCGAAGCAGCCGAACGCCCGGGACACCTTGAACACGAAGCCGGAGAACGCCTTGAGGAGTCGCCAGGCCACCCGGCCGGGCAGCGCGTACCAGTAGCCGAGCAGCGAGGACCACGCATGGCCGCCGACGTGGTGGCCCAGCTCGTGCGCCAGTACGGCGGCCAGCTCGCCGTTGGGCAGCTGGTTCATGGCGAACCGGGTGACGCCGACGATGTGGCCGGCCGCGGCGACCGCGTTCAGGCTCTCGCTGTCCTCCACCCACAGCTCGTAGGCGCGGCCCTCGATACCGGCCCGGGCCGTGACCATGCGCCACACCGGTTCGAGTTTGGCTCGTTCCTGTGGAGTGGGGTAGCGCAGGCGGAGCAGATGGCGCGCGACGGCGCTTTCGGTGGGGCGGTGGAATACGAGTGCGCCGCTGGCGAGCCAGGCGAGGATCACCAAGAACGCGAAATCGCCGAAGAAGACGGAGATCAGGGCGACCACGAAGAGGCTGCACAGGAAGTTCGGCAGGTGGAGCAGGAGGCTGCCGACGGCGGTGGCGTCGGTGCGGCGCTGGTCCTTCGACAGGTGCACCCGACCGTGATCGGTGCTGATGTGATGCGGGTGCGCCGGGTCGTCGGGGGAGGGGGGCGGGGCCGGCTGGGGATGCTGCGGAGTGGAGGCGGGCTGGGGATACGGGGGAGTGACGCCGGCCTCGGGATACGCAGGAGCGGAAGCCGCTTCCGGGTATGCGAAGGGCGGAGCCGCTTGCGGATAGGAGGGAGTCGGACCGGCGTGCGCGGAGTGCGGCGGTGGCGTTGTCTGCGGGTAGGGGGGCGGGGTCGTCTGCGGGTACGGCGGTGGGCTCGGAGCCGGGTCGGATGACGGGTACGGGGCCGCGGCTGCCGTCCGGGGGTACTGCGGGGGCTCCGGGACCTGGCCGTACTGCGGGGCGGGGCCCGAATCCGGGTACGGAGGGGCCGGGGCCGTCTGCGGGTACTGCGGGGCCGGGCCCGTCTGCGGGTAGGCGGGAGGCTGTTCGGCGTACTGCGGCTGCGCTGTCGGCTGCTGGGCGGTGGCCTGGGCCGGGGAGCCGGGATACTCCGGCGGGACCGGTGGCGGCTGGGACATGGTCGCTCTTTCCTTCACGTGCGGGTGCGGGGACGGCTGCGATGCGGCGGTTCAGCCGATCAGCAGGGAGGCGGGCAGGAGGACCGTGCCGGCGCCGAAGGTGACGAGGCCCGCCCGGATCCACTGGTGCTTGCGCGCGGCGATCCGGCTCGTCTCGGTGAGCGCCCTGGTCAGGCCGGCCGTGGGAAGGCATTCGGTGTCGGCGAGCGCGCTCTCCAAGCGGCCCTGCCGGACGGCCTGCTGGATGTCGCCGAAGTAGGACAGGGGCAGGCCGGGCGCCCAGGTCCCGGAGCGGTAGCGGGGGAGTACGGCGAGCAGCAGGGCGAACAGCGACAGGGCGAGGCAGACGGCTCCGGCCCACCACAGCACGGTGCCCGGTCCGGAGAGCGCCGTCGGGGTCCACCTCCGTCCGGCGAGCAGTCCGCTGAAGACACCGGCGGTCATACCGAGGGCGGCGACCAGGACCGACGCCTTGCTGTCGGCCCGGGCGATCTCGGCCCGCAGTTCGGTGAGGAGTCGCTCACAGAGCCGGGGCAGTGCGGCGGGGTCGGCGCCGGAGCCCCCGGCGGGCGGGGCGGGCGCGGGGCCGGGGGCGGGGGCGGTCATGTGCCGTCCTTCCCGGTTCCGTTCCCGGTTTCACCGGGCGGCCCCCACGGGTCGGCGCCTGCGGTGTCATCGGGGTCCCCGGTGTTCTCCAGACCCTCGGCACCGCCCGGCACCGTGGCGTGGGCCGGGTTCGCCGGGTCCGGTCGGCCGGGCATGGTGGGCGTGGTGCCGTAGCCGGGCGGGGGCTGCCAGGCCGGGGCCTGCGGGCCGTACGCACCCTGTGGTGCGCCCTGCGGTGCGCCACCGGCTCCGTACGGTGCGGCCGTTGGCCAGGACCCCGGCGCGCCCGGGACCGGTGGCGGGAAGGGCGGGCTACCCGGGAGCGGCGGTGTGAAGGGGGCGGCGGTCGAGGCCGACGGCGGGAAGGGTGGGACGCCCGGGACCGGCGGTGTGTACGACGGCGCGCCCGGGACCGGTGGGGAGTACGGGGCGGCAGTCGGCATCTGTGGTGCGAAGGAAGGTCCGCTCGGGGTCTCGCCCGACGGAGCTCCGCCCTGCGATGCCGTCTCCCGGCCTTGCGACGGCTCGGCCGCCCCCGGATAGGCCGGCCCTGTTCCCTCGGGCAGCGGGGGCGGGGTCTGGGGGACGCCGGGGGAGCCGTTGGGTGAGGATGTCGTTGACCGTACGGAGGGCCAGCTGCTTGGGCCCCTCCAGTTCGTAGCCTTCCGCCGCGTCCCCGTTCAGCAGCTGCCCTACCAGCTCCATCTGGGCCTGGATCATGCGGAGTTGGTCCTCGCGCATGCTGGACATGACGAGTCGCGAGTCCTCCGGGTGCTGGGCGAGGTGAAGCGCCCAGGCATGGACGCCCCCCTGCTGGAGGTGCCACTGGTAGAAGGCGATCTTCTGGGCCTCCAACTGCTGTAGCTCCAGCTGCTGCTGTCCCTGTTGCAGAGCGAGCTGGTGCTGCTGTCCGCTGTGCAGCAGGGCCTGCTCATGCTGCCAGCGCTGCTGTTGGAGCGTCAGTTCCTGCTGATGGACGCCGTATGCCGTCGCCCGCTCGATCTGGAGGGCGTCCTGCTGACGTTGGCGGCGGTCCGCCTCGGCGTCGATGTCCATGCCCCGCTGGGTCACGCGGATCTGTTCGGCGGCGGAGTGGTCGATGGACTGCAGTCGCTGCTGGTGCTCGATGTTGGCCTTGTCGCGTTTGATACGCAGGGTCCAGGTGACCTGGAGTCCTGCCGACGCCCCGAGCGGCCCCAGCACGATGACCGCCTGGAGCAGCTCTTGTTCGGCCGCCGCACTGTCGGTGATGCCGAAGCGGCGGGTCACCGGCCGGGCGGCCTGCTGGAGTTCGCCGAGGATCAGTCCCGGCACGTCCCGGTGCCCGCTCGCCACGAACCGGGCGGGGTCCAGGACCTGCCAGGAGAGGTCGACCTCGGCCGTGAACTCGAAGGCGTCGTTGTCGCTGGGCAGCGCGAGTTCGGCGGTCCACGGATGGACGCCCATGTCCACCTCGTACACGGCCGTGTACCGGTTCGCGGCGACCTCGGCGCGCGTCGGGCGCCGAGGCGGCAGGTACGCCTCGTAGGAGCCCTTCGGGGTGGAGAAGACGAGTGCGTGGTCGATGCGGACCAGCTGTCTCAGATTGAACTCGAAGCGCGACAGCTGGCGGACGGTGAGCACCGGGTCGACCAGCTGCGTGTGCCGGTCCGCCGACTGCTGCCACTCGGGCTGGCGGTGGAAAGTGGGCATGGTGCGTGTGGCTCCTCGGGACGTACCGGTGGACGTGCGAAGGGACGTGCGGACGGACGTATGGGCGCAAGTGCGGACGGGACTTGTGGGCGGATGTGCGGGTGGGCTCAGCGGGTGGGCAGCGTGGTCAGCAGACGGGCCGCGACCAGTGGCGGGGGAGCGCCGTCCTCGCCGGGCATGGTCCGCAGCAGATGGTTCAGCCGCTGGTGCTCGGCGGACGTGGTGACGAGCGTGGGCAGCAGCGCGGCCAGCGCCCACTCGACCGCCGTGGACCGATCGGCGATCAGCACCCACTCGCGCAGGGTGTGGAGTGCGTGCCGGGTGGTGCGCGGATCGGCCAGTGCGGCTCGCCACAGGTACGGGATGTCCTGCGCGGCCGGCCCGCCCCCGCCCGTCGAACGGGCGTACCAGCCGAGGATCAGCGGAGTGCCGTAGCGCTCGTCGTCGTTCTCGGTGCGCTTGCAGGCGCCGACGAAGCCGCCGAGCGTGAGGTCGTGCACCGCCCGGTCGTCGTCCAGGTGGGTGCGCAGCTCCCTGAGGACCGTCTCGCTCGCGGACGACAGCAGCAGGAGCTCCACCGCCTCCGCGAGTTCGCGCGCCAGCTCGCCGTCGATGTCGTCGGGCGCGTCCGCGTACAGCCGCCGTACGGCGCCGCGCAGTGCGGCCAGGGCCTGTTCCGGGCGCTCCGGGCCGATCAGCCCGTACGCCCGCACGGCCACCCACCGCAGCCGCGGGTCGCCGCCCTCGCACCAGGTGTCGAGGATGCGGGGGATGTTGGGCGTGTCGATGAGGTGGGCGAGCGTGAGGGCGTTGACGGCGACGAGCCGGTGCCGGAACGGCTTGGAGGTGCCCCATGGCTCGATGACCAGTGCCATCGCCGAGGGCAGGTCGGTGCGGGCGAGGACGGCGACGGTGGAGGCGGCGCGGGTACGAACCAGGGGGCGGCCGTCGTCGGCGAGCCGGCGCAGCCAGCGGATGAGGGCCGGGCGGGCGGACGGATGCCCGGTCCACACCTCCCGCAACAGCACCAGGGAGGCCCGCTCGTCGCGGAACCGGGCCTTCTGCTGGGTGACCGGGCCCCACTCGGTGTGCTCGTCGTCCAAGTACTTCTCGGCGCGCGCCCGTTGCAGTCGCTTGCCGACATGGGTGCCGAAGACGGGGACCTCCGGCACACGGGCCGGATTCTCGGTCTCCTGGAGGAAGCGGTAGAGCAGGTCGCTGAGTTCGGCGGTCAGCGCGTACGGGCTGCCGTCGAAGGCGGCCAGCGCGACGAGGAACGCCTTGTCCCGCAGATGGAGAGAGGACTCGTCCTCCTCGAACCACTCCTGGACCTGGCCCTCCAGCGAGACCAGGGAGAACTGGGCGACCGCGTCCTCGGCGACCTCCCCGGCGGCGTAGCGGCCGAGCAGCTGCGCGAAGGCGGCCGCCTCGCGCGGCTGGTGGCTGCGCTCCAGGAAGTCGGTCACCTGCGGCAGGCCCAGCAGTTTGGCGGCGGTCTCCTCGTCGGCGCGGGCCCGCAGATGGGCGGCGAGGACGTCGGCGGCGGCCGGCGGGCGCCACTCCTCGGCGGTCACGTCGTCCAGGGCCGCGCCGGGGTCGAGGGTGACGACCAGGTACGCGTCCCTTTCGGCGAGGCGGTCGCGGGCCGCGAGCAGGTGGGTCCAGCGCAGCGGCTCGTCGCGGCGCGGGGCGAGGTCGCACAGGAGGTGACCGCGGGCCTGTTCGCCGCCGACCCGGTCGGCCAGTCCGCTCGGGCTGGTGTCGCGGACCAGCGTGCGCACCGGGAGCGCGCCGAGGCGGTGCAGCAGCATCAGGGCGGCGGAGCGCCGGCCGGTGAAGCGGCCGCCGGACAGCACCAGGACGCGGTCCTCGCGCAGCCGGTCCAGCAGACGGGACATCAGCTCTTCGTCGGCGACGAACCGTCCCGCCAGCTCCTCCAGGGTGGCCCCCGGGACCTCGCCGGAGGCGGCGGCCGCGGTGGGCCCGGGGACCGCGAGCTGGTAGATCTCCGTCTTGCTGCCCAGGAAGACATCGCCGGAGAAGCGGCCGCCGCTGATGCCGCCGTGCTGGTCGCCGCCGAGCAGCCCGCCGCTGAAGCGGGCCCGGGCGCCGACGTTCATGGACCGCGGGCTGTGGTCGACCAGATCCCGCCGGGCCGACCAGGCGTTCTGCGGCTGGTCGCGCTCCTCGGACTCCCCGTCGTCGCGTGCGGTGTCGTCGGGGGCGGGGGCGGGGCCGCCCGGGGGCTGGTCCTTCGCCGGGGTCCCGGTGCCGGGTGCCGGGTGTGGGGGAGCCCCCGTCTCGGGTGTGCTCATGCGCGCTCGCCCCGCTCGCGGTCGCCGCCCTCGCCGAGGACGACGTCACCGGAGAAGTGGCCGCCGCTGATGCCGCCGTACTGGTGGCCGCCGATCAGGCCGCCGCTGAACGTGGAGCCCTGGATGTTGACGACAGGGCCCGGCGCCGGGGCTCCCCCCGATCCGGCCGGCGCCGGGCGGTCCTCGGGGGCCTCGCCCCGCGGGGGCACCCGAGGCGCCGGGCGGCCCCCCGAACCGCCCGGCGCCTCCCCCACCCCCGTGTCACCGTGGTCCTTTCGGCCCTCCGCGGCCGTGGCGCCGGGTACCGGTCCGTGCAGCCACGCCTTCAGGGGGCCGTTCTTGCTCTCCACCCTCACCGGGTGGAAGTCGGCGGCCGGGATGCCGGCGTGGTCGTGGCGCACGACCCCGGCGTACAGGGCGTCCGAGACGCACAGCGCGAAGTCGTCGGTGCGCTCGCGCAGTGCGTCACGCAGCAGCCGGGCGTCCAGCAGCCGGCAGGCGTGGTTCAGATCGGAGCCGACCCAGCCGTCGAGCTCGTCGACCGCCACGAAACCGGTGGCGACGACGCCGCGCAGCCGGATCTGCGCGGAGCGGGACGCCATGCGGTTGACCGTCCGCAGGTGCGCCGGAACGTCCGTGAGCAGGGCCCGCAGCAGGGCGGTGACCGGGGCGCCCGCGTCGATGAGTTCCATCACCGAGTCACCGCGGTCGGCCCGCAGCCGCCGGGTCTCGTCGATGCCGGCGGACTCCAGCGTGCGGTCGGTGATGTCGTAGAGCATGCGCCGCAGATACGCCTGCTCCACGTCGTCCCGGTCGCTGAACCTCTCGATGTCCAGCAACAGGATCGTGCGGCTCACGGGATCGGTCATGGTCGCCTCTCGAGGGGGAACGCGGTGCAGGGCAGAAGACTGGCCGCGCGGATTCCTCCGTGGTGAGGGCGGATGACGCACTTGGAGTGTGACCGTGTGCACAGAGCGCCGGACGGGACACCGGAGGGGGCCGGGGTGCCGGTTCCCGAGCGCGGGTGCCGGCACCCGGGCCGGTTCCGTGAGTGCCGGGCGCCAGTGCCGCCACCCTTCGGCGCCCCCGCGGTCAGGAGCCGTCCGGGGTGGGTCCCGCCGCCGCGATACGACGAAGCAGGTCGGGACGGCGAATCAGCAGCGTGCGGCGGCCCGTGGCCACCGCTTCCCGGTCGCGCAGCTCGCGCAGCAGCCGCTGCACCATCTCCCGCGAGGCACCCACCGAGCCGGCCAGCTCCTGCTTGCTCAGCGGTACGGACAGCTCGATGCCGTCGGCCGTGCGGCGGCCGTGGGTCCGGGCGAGGTCCAGCAGGAGAACCGCGAAACGCTCCCGCACGCTCATGGACGCGAACTCCAGCCGGCGCCGGTCGGCCGCGCGGGTGCGGTCCGCGGTCAGTCCCAGCAGGGCGAACGAGACGGCGGGGGAGCGGTTGAGGAAGTCCTTGAACCGCTCATGCTCCACGGCCGTCGCCCGCACCGGTTCCAGCGCGGTCACCGTCGCCGACCGCGGCCGCCCGGTCAGCGCGGCCGACTCGCCCACGATGTCGCCGGGCCCGCGCAGCGCGAGCAGCGCCTCGTAGCCGTTGGCCGCCGAGGCGGTGACCTTCGTCCAGCCGCGCACGAGAAAGAGGACGTGGGACGAGGGCTCGTGCTGGTGCACCAGCACCATGCGCGGGCCGAAGGTCAGCTCACGGCCGAGCGCCAGCAGCGCCGAGCGGTCCTCGGCCTCCAGGCGCGCCAGGAAGGGCACGCGGTCGTCCAGACCGCCGTCGTCCGGCGAGTACGCCGCCGTCGGTGCCCCCGGTGTCGTCGCCATCCCCATCCCCGATTCCTCGCCCCAGCGGACGGATCAACGTACTGAAAGCGCAAGACCGCGTGGCGGGGAAGGGCGCGATTCGGCCATGCGTGTCCGAAGGGCCCAGGGTGGCTCCCGACCTGCCGCTCCACCGGCCGCGCCGCCTTGGCCCGGAACCGGGGGCAAGGGGAGGGAACCCGGGCGACGAGGTGGAAAGTCCGGCGTGTCGCGGGGGACTCCATTTGTTTTGACCGAAGTCCGTGCGGTAGGTACGCTCAGACCTTGTGCCTGGGGTGTGCCCTGGCTTTCGTGCGTGCCTTCAAACCGCACACGGAGTCGTGACCGGCCACCGTAATCTGCGCCCTTTACGCCTTGCGGCGGGAGTCTGCCGGATTCGACACACCCGACCGCGTGGGTCGGCGAAGTTCCAGGTTAGCTTTACTATCGGCACACAGAAACCGGAGAAGTAGTGCCTACGATCCAGCAGCTGGTCCGCAAGGGCCGGCAGGACAAGGTCGAGAAGAACAAGACGCCCGCACTCGAGGGATCCCCTCAGCGTCGTGGCGTCTGCACGCGTGTGTTCACGACCACCCCGAAGAAGCCGAACTCGGCCCTGCGTAAGGTCGCGCGTGTGCGTCTGACCAGCGGGATCGAGGTCACCGCTTACATTCCGGGTGAGGGACACAACCTGCAGGAGCACTCCATCGTGCTCGTGCGCGGCGGCCGTGTGAAGGACCTGCCGGGTGTTCGCTACAAGATCATCCGCGGTTCGCTCGACACCCAGGGTGTCAAGAACCGCAAGCAGGCTCGCAGCCGTTACGGCGCCAAGAAGGAGAAGTAAGAATGCCTCGTAAGGGCCCCGCCCCGAAGCGCCCGGTCATCATCGACCCGGTCTACGGTTCTCCTCTGGTGACCTCCCTCATCAACAAGGTGCTGCTGAACGGCAAGCGCTCCACCGCCGAGCGCATCGTCTACGGCGCCATGGAGGGTCTGCGTGAGAAGACGGGCAACGACCCGATCATCACGCTGAAGCGCGCACTGGAGAACATCAAGCCGACCCTCGAGGTCAAGTCCCGCCGTGTCGGTGGTGCGACGTACCAGGTTCCGATCGAGGTCAAGCCCGGTCGTGCCAACACGCTCGCGCTGCGCTGGCTGGTCGGTTACTCCCGCGCCCGTCGCGAGAAGACCATGACCGAGCGTCTGCTCAACGAGCTTCTCGACGCCTCCAACGGCCTCGGTGCCGCTGTGAAGAAGCGCGAGGACACGCACAAGATGGCCGAGTCCAACAAGGCCTTCGCGCACTACCGCTGGTAGTCGCTACCCACATCGAGACCGAGAGAAGACTGAAGCCTTATGGCTACCACTTCACTTGACCTGGCCAAGGTCCGCAACATCGGGATCATGGCCCACATCGACGCGGGCAAGACGACCACCACCGAGCGGATCCTGTTCTACACCGGCGTTTCGTACAAGATCGGTGAGGTCCACGACGGCGCTGCCACCATGGACTGGATGGAGCAGGAGCAGGAGCGTGGCATCACGATCACCTCTGCTGCCACCACCTGTCACTGGCCGCTGGAGGACGTCGACCACACCATCAACATCATCGACACGCCGGGCCACGTCGACTTCACCGTCGAGGTGGAGCGTTCGCTGCGCGTGCTCGACGGTGCCGTGACGGTGTTCGACGGCGTCGCCGGTGTCGAGCCCCAGTCCGAGACGGTGTGGCGTCAGGCGGACCGTTACGGCGTTCCGCGTATCTGCTTCGTCAACAAGCTCGACCGCACGGGCGCCGAGTTCCACCGCTGCGTCGACATGATCTCCGACCGCCTGGGTGCGCAGCCGCTGGTCATGCAGCTGCCGATCGGTGCGGAGGCGGACTTCAAGGGCGTCATCGACCTCGTGACGATGAAGGCCCTCGTCTGGTCCGCCGAGGCGACCAAGGGCGAGATGTACGACACCGTCGACATCCCGGCCACGCACACCGAGGCAGCCGAGGAGTGGCGCGGCAAGCTGCTCGAGGCCGTCGCGGAGAACGACGAGGAGCTGATGGAGCTGTACCTGGAGGGCTCGGAGCCCTCCGTGGAGCAGCTGTACGCGGCGATCCGTCGTATCACCATCGCGTCCGGCAAGGCCAGCGGCACCACCGTCACCCCGGTGTTCTGCGGCACCGCGTTCAAGAACAAGGGCGTTCAGCCCCTGCTCGACGCGGTGGTGCGCTACCTCCCCTCCCCGCTCGACGTCGAGGCCATCGAGGGCCACGCCGTCAGCAACGCGGAGGAGGTCGTCAAGCGCAAGCCGTCCGACGAGGAGCCCCTCGCCGCGCTGGCGTTCAAGATCATGAGCGACCCGCACCTCGGCAAGCTCACCTTCGTCCGGGTGTACTCGGGCCGCCTGGAGTCCGGCTCTTCGGTGCTGAACTCCGTCAAGGGCAAGAAGGAGCGCATCGGCAAGATCTACCGCATGCACGCCAACAAGCGTGAGGAGATCGAGTCGGTGGGCGCCGGCGACATCGTCGCCGTCATGGGTCTGAAGCAGACCACGACGGGCGAGACGCTGTGCGACGACAAGTCCCCGGTGATCCTGGAGTCCATGGACTTCCCGGCGCCGGTGATCCAGGTCGCCATCGAGCCCAAGTCGAAGGGCGACCAGGAGAAGCTGGGCATCGCGATCCAGCGCCTGGCCGAGGAGGACCCGTCGTTCCAGGTCCACTCGGACCAGGAGACCGGCCAGACCATCATCGGTGGCATGGGCGAGCTGCACCTCGAGGTGCTGGTCGACCGTATGCGCCGTGAGTTCAAGGTCGAGGCCAACGTCGGCAAGCCCCAGGTCGCCTACCGCGAGACGATCCGCAAGACCGTCGAGCGCGTCGACTACACGCACAAGAAGCAGACTGGTGGTACCGGCCAGTTCGCCAAGGTGCAGATCGCGATCGAGCCGCTCGAGGCCGGCGACACCTCGTACGAGTTCGTGAACAAGGTGACCGGTGGCCGTATCCCGAAGGAGTACATCCCTTCGGTCGACGCCGGTGCCCAGGAGGCCATGCAGTTCGGCATCCTCGCCGGTTACGAGATGACCGGCGTGCGTGTCATCCTGCTCGACGGTGGCTACCACGAGGTCGACTCCTCCGAGCTGGCATTCAAGATCGCCGGTTCACAGGCCTTCAAGGAGGCCGCCCGCAAGGCCAGCCCCGTGCTGCTCGAGCCGATGATGGCCGTCGAGGTCACCACGCCCGAGGACTACATGGGTGAGGTCATCGGTGACATCAACTCCCGCCGTGGCCAGATCCAGGCCATGGAGGAGCGTGCCGGCGCCCGTGTCGTGAAGGGCCTGGTTCCGCTGTCGGAGATGTTCGGCTACGTCGGCGACCTCCGCAGCAAGACGTCGGGTCGCGCGAGCTACTCGATGCAGTTCGACTCCTACGCCGAGGTTCCGCGGAACGTCGCCGAGGAGATCATCGCGAAGGCCAAGGGCGAGTAACGCACCCCGTTTACACGCTTTAGGCTTGACACCGACCGCCGGGGGTTCTTCCTCGCGAAGGACCCCGGCGGGCGGCACCCCAGCAAAGATCACCTGGCGCCGATGAGTAAGGCGTACAGAACCACTCCACAGGAGGACCCCAGTGGCGAAGGCGAAGTTCGAGCGGACTAAGCCGCACGTCAACATCGGCACCATCGGTCACATCGACCACGGTAAGACGACCCTCACGGCCGCCATTACCAAGGTGCTGCACGACGCGTACCCGGACCTGAACGAGGCCACCCCGTTCGACAACATCGACAAGGCGCCCGAGGAGCGTCAGCGCGGTATCACCATCTCCATCGCGCACGTCGAGTACCAGACCGAGTCGCGTCACTACGCCCACGTTGACTGCCCGGGTCACGCGGACTACATCAAGAACATGATCACCGGTGCCGCGCAGATGGACGGCGCGATCCTGGTGGTCGCCGCGACCGACGGCCCGATGCCGCAGACCAAGGAGCACGTGCTCCTGGCCCGCCAGGTCGGCGTTCCGTACATCGTCGTCGCCCTGAACAAGGCCGACATGGTGGACGACGAGGAGATCCTGGAGCTCGTCGAGCTCGAGGTCCGTGAGCTCCTCACCGAGTACGAGTTCCCGGGCGACGACGTTCCGGTCGTCAAGGTGTCCGCTCTGAAGGCCCTCGAGGGCGAGAAGGAGTGGGTGGACTCCGTCCTCAACCTGATGTCCGCCGTCGACGAGTCGATCCCGCAGCCGGAGCGCGACGTCGACAAGCCGTTCCTGATGCCGATCGAGGACGTCTTCACGATCACCGGTCGTGGCACCGTCGTCACCGGTCGTATCGAGCGTGGCATCCTCAAGGTCAACGAGACCGTCGACATCATCGGCATCAAGACCGAGAAGACCACCACCACGGTCACCGGCATCGAGATGTTCCGCAAGCTGCTCGACGAGGGCCAGGCCGGTGAGAACGTCGGTCTGCTCCTCCGTGGCATCAAGCGCGAGGACGTCGAGCGCGGCCAGGTCATCATCAAGCCGGGCTCGGTCACCCCGCACACCGAGTTCGAGGCGCAGGCCTACATCCTGTCCAAGGACGAGGGTGGCCGCCACACGCCGTTCTTCAACAACTACCGTCCGCAGTTCTACTTCCGCACGACGGACGTGACCGGCGTCGTGACCCTCCCCGAGGGCACCGAGATGGTCATGCCGGGTGACAACACCGAGATGAAGGTGGAGCTCATCCAGCCCGTCGCCATGGAAGAGGGCCTGAAGTTCGCCATCCGTGAGGGTGGCCGCACGGTGGGCGCCGGCCAGGTCACCAAGATCGTCAAGTAAGTACCGCTTGCTTGAGGGTCACCCGCTGACCTGAAGAGGCCCGTACGACTCCGGTCGTACGGGCCTCTTCGCGTTCTCTGCCGCGATGGCACCGAGGGTCCTCCCCCTGCGCACTCCCGGCACCCGCGCCGCCATCTGTCCCAGGAGCCCGCCGTCCACCTACCATGCGGGAAGGCCGTGACACCGCTCGGCTGCGCGAAAGGGGAACCGTGCAGGGCGAGATCGTCGGGACTCTGATCACCACTGTGGGCGTTCTCGGGGCGGCGGCCCTCGCGCGCGAGCGCGGAAGCCGCAAGAGCCACAAGGACTACAAGGAACCCCTGATGGCCCTGAGCGCCTACTGCGGTCAGGTCAGAGCAGTGGCCCAGGCCGCGGTGACGGACTGCCAGGAGGCGCTGGAGCTCCTGCGGAGGGCGTCGGCACCGGTCGAGCGGACGGCCGGCGAGCGGGACCGGCTCTTCCGGGAGAAGGCGGAGAACGCGCGGCCTGACGAGCAGGTCGCCGAGTCCCTGCGCGCCGAGCTTCGCAGCTACGAGGAGGGCATTCACACCTTCCTGCGGGCGCTGGGAAAGCTGGGCGAGAGGATCGACGCCTTGGCCCGGACGCCGTCGCCGAGGCAGGTCGCTCAGGTCCGCCGGCGTGATCTGCCCCGCCTGGAGGCGGCCCTGGCGGCACTGGACGCGACGTTCGAGCGCTGCAGGGACAGTTATTTCCAGCGGTTCACGAGCTATCTGCGGGGGCGCGGCCAGCGCAGACTGCGAGAGCAGACGGACCGGCAGTATCGGCTCTTCGCTCAGGGCGTCGGGACCATCACGTTCGGGTACGCGCCTGCCGAGGAGCGCGACGACGACGCGGGTGCTGCGGGTATCCCCGCGTCCGGTGTGGCGGGGGCGCCCCCTTGCGGGTACTGCATCTGGCGCTGCCCCCACGCGCCGGGTCAGGGCGGCACCCCCGCTCCCGGTCAGGACGACGGGGGCCCCGGCGACCGGAACGGCACCCATTCCCCGGTCCTCACCGGCCTCGTCGGCCCCCAGGGGGAGGCGGAGCTGCCGGGCGGACGCGCGACGGCGCAGGGCCGGACGGGTGCCAGGGTTTGACCCTGGTCACTCCGGGGGTAATCTCTACGGCTCGATTGGCCAGGCCCCCGCCCCGTATGGCAGACTAGCGGGGTTGCTCGGTCGAGTGTTGATGCTGCGCGCCTCCCGCCGGGAGGACCGGAAGCGAGTCCCACAGTACTCGTCGTCCTAACTGCCTCACGGCAGCGCTGGGACGGACGTACGGGAATCTTCCGGGAAGTGTGGGCGCGGCACCGGCCAGGCACCCGGTGGGCTCTCAGCCCCCGGTCCCACGGTTCCGGCAGGGCCGTACGCAATCTCCGACAGGGATGTTCGGACAAGGGACATCCATGTCAGCGGGGGCGCGACACGCCCGACCGCGTGGGTCGGACAAGAGGGGCTGGAACGCCGGGTTCCAGAGCGTAAGAAGAGACAGGACTACGAAGTAGCCATGGCGGGACAGAAGATCCGCATCCGGCTCAAGGCCTACGACCACGAGGTCATCGACTCCTCGGCGAAGAAGATCGTCGAGACGGTGACCCGCACTGGTGCGTCGGTCGCGGGCCCGGTGCCGCTGCCCACTGAGAAGAACGTGTACTGCGTCATCAAGTCGCCGCACAAGTACAAGGACTCGCGCGAGCACTTCGAGATGCGCACGCACAAGCGCCTGATCGACATTCTCGACCCGACCCCCAAGACCGTTGACTCTCTGATGCGACTCGACCTCCCGGCCGGTGTCGACATCGAGATCAAGCTCTGAGGCCGGTGATCTGAGAATGGCTAAGCAGATCAAGGGCATCCTGGGCGAGAAGCTCGGCATGACGCAGGTCTGGGACGAGAACAACCGCGTCGTTCCCGTGACCGTCGTCAAGGCCGGGCCGAATGTCGTGACCCAGGTTCGTACGAACGACGTCGACGGCTACGAGTCCGTCCAGATCGCCTTCGGCGAGATCGACCCGCGCAAGGTGAACAAGCCCCTCAAGGGCCACTTCGCCAAGGCGGACGTCACCCCGCGTCGTCACCTCGTCGAGATCCGCACGGCGGATGCCTCCGAGTACACCCTCGGCCAGGAGATCACCGCTGAGGTGTTCGAGGCCGGTGTGAAGGTCGACGTCACCGGCAAGAGCAAGGGCAAGGGCTTCGCCGGTGTCATGAAGCGTCACAACTTCAAGGGCCTCGGCGCCGGACACGGCACCCAGCGCAAGCACCGCTCTCCCGGTTCGATCGGTGGCTGCGCCACCCCGGGCCGTGTGTTCAAGGGCCTCCGCATGGCGGGTCGCATGGGCAATGAGCGGGTCACCACCCAGAACCTGACCGTCCACGCCGTTGACGCGGAGAAGGGTCTGCTGCTCATCAAGGGCGCGGTTCCCGGTCCGAACGGCGGCCTCGTCCTGGTCCGCACCGCGGCCAAGGGGGCCTGAGGTAACCGATGAGCACTGTTGACATCCTTTCGCCGGCGGGCGAGAAGGCCGGTTCCGTCGAGCTCCCCGCGGAGATTTTCGGCGTTGACAAGGTCAGCGTCCCGCTGATCCACCAGGTCGTCGTCGCGCAGCTGGCCGCTGCCCGCCAGGGCACGCACAAGACGAAGACGCGTGGCGAGGTCCGTGGTGGCGGCAAGAAGCCGTACCGCCAGAAGGGCACCGGTCGCGCCCGCCAGGGTTCGACCCGCGCGCCGCAGTTCGCCGGTGGTGGCGTCGTGCACGGTCCCGTGCCGCGCGACTACTCGCAGCGGACCCCCAAGAAGATGAAGGCCGCGGCCCTGCGCCACGCCCTCACCGACCGGGCCCGCAACAACCGCATCCACGTCGTGACCGACGTGGTCGAGTCGGACGTCTCCACCAAGGCCGCCAAGGCTCTCCTCGGCAAGATCAGCGAGCGCAAGAACGTGCTGCTGGTCGTCGAGCGCGAGAACGAGAAGGCCCTGCTGTCCGCTCGCAACCTGCCCCAGGTCCACATCCTGGAGCCGGGCCAGCTGAACACGTACGACGTGATCGTCTCCGACGACGTGGTCTTCACCCAGGCCGCTTTCGAGTCCTTCGTGTCCGGCCCGAAGGCCAACGACACCGAAGGGAGCGAGGCCTGATGGCTATCCGTCACCCCGCCATTGCCTCGAAGGCCGCCAAGGCCGCCAAGGCCGCGCGCGTCGCCAAGGCGCGTCGCCACGCCGCCGAGGGCAAGAACACCGTCGTCACCCCCGCGAGCAAGGCGTACACGGACCCCCGTGACGTCCTACTGAAGCCGGTCGTGTCGGAGAAGAGCTACGCGCTCCTCGACGAGAACAAGTACACGTTCATCGTTGCCCCGAGCGCCAACAAGACCCAGATCAAGGAGGCCGTCCAGGCGGTCTTCTCGGTCAAGGTCACCGGGGTCAACACGATCAACCGCCAGGGCAAGCGCAAGCGCACGAAGACCGGTTTCGGTCAGCGTGCCGGCAGCAAGCGCGCGATCGTGACCCTCGCCGAGGGCGACCGTATCGACATCTTCGGCGGTCCGACCGCGTAAGCGGGTCGGATCGTCCGATATCGGACGAGGACTGAGAAATGGGAATCCGCAAGTACAAGCCGACTACGCCGGGCCGTCGTGGCGCCAGCGTCGCCGACTTCGTCGAGGTCACGCGGTCCACGCCGGAGAAGTCGCTGGTCCGTCCCCTGCACAGCAAGGGCGGCCGTAACAACGCCGGTCGTGTGACCGTTCGCCACCAGGGTGGCGGACACAAGCGCGCCTACCGCGTGATCGACTTCCGTCGTCACGACAAGGACGGCGTGCCGGCGAAGGTCGCGCACATCGAGTACGACCCCAACCGCACCGCGCGCATCGCGCTCCTGCACTACGCGGACGGCGAGAAGCGCTACATCCTCGCGCCGCGTGGCCTGAACCAGGGCGACCGCGTCGAGAACGGTCCCGGGGCCGACATCAAGCCGGGCAACAACCTTGCCCTGCGCAACATCCCGGTCGGTACGACCCTGCACGCCATCGAGCTGCGTCCGGGCGGCGGCGCCAAGTTCGCCCGCTCGGCCGGTGCCTCCGTGCAGCTGCTCGCGAAGGAGGGCGCCTACGCCCACCTGCGCATGCCGTCCGGCGAGATCCGCCTGGTCGACGTCCGCTGCCGCGCCACCGTCGGCGAGGTCGGCAACGCCGAGCAGAGCAACATCAACTGGGGCAAGGCCGGCCGCAAGCGCTGGCTGGGCGTCCGCCCGACCGTGCGTGGTGTGGTCATGAACCCTGTCGACCACCCGCACGGTGGTGGTGAGGGTCGTACCTCCGGTGGCCGCCACCCGGTGTCCCCGTGGGGTCAGAAGGAAGGCCGTACTCGTTCCGCCAAGAAGGCGAGCAACAAGTACATCGTCCGCCGCCGCAAGACGAACAAGAAGCGCTAAGGACGGGTTGAGATGCCTCGTAGCCTGAAGAAGGGGCCCTTCGTCGACGACCACCTCATGAAGAAGGTGGACGCCCAGAACGAAGCCGGCACCAAGAACGTCATCAAGACCTGGTCCCGCCGCTCGATGATCGTCCCGGCCATGCTGGGTCACACGCTGGCGGTGCACAACGGCAAGACCCACATCCCGGTGTTCGTCACCGAGTCGATGGTCGGCCACAAGCTCGGCGAGTTCTCGCCGACGCGCACCTTCCGGGGTCACGTCAAGGACGACAGGAAGTCGAAGCGCCGCTAACCGCGGATCGCATTCAGACACGTAAGTAACTCTGAAGGGACAACCATGGAAGCCAGGGCCCAGGCGCGGTACATCCGCGTCACGCCCATGAAGGCCCGCCGTGTGGTGGACCTCATCCGTGGCATGGACGCCACGGAGGCCCAGGCTGTTCTGCGATTCGCTCCGCAGGCAGCCTCGGTACCGGTCGGCAAGGTGCTCGACAGCGCCATTGCCAACGCCGCGCACAACTACGACCACACCGATGTCGACAGCCTCGTCGTTTCCGAGGCCTACGTCGACGAGGGCCCGACCCTGAAGCGGTTCCGTCCGCGTGCCCAGGGCCGTGCCTACCGGATCCGCAAGCGGACCAGCCACATCACCGTGGTCGTCAGCAGCAAGGAAGGAACCCGGTAATGGGCCAGAAGGTAAACCCGCATGGGTTCCGGCTCGGTGTCACGACCGACTTCAAGTCGCGTTGGTACGCCGACAAGCTGTACAAGGACTACGTCAAGGAAGACGTCGCCATCCGTCGGATGATGACGTCCGGCATGGAGCGCGCCGGCATCTCCAAGGTGGAGATCGAGCGCACCCGTGACCGCGTTCGCGTGGACATCCACACCGCGCGTCCGGGCATCGTCATCGGCCGCCGTGGCGCCGAGGCCGACCGCATCCGCGGCGACCTCGAGAAGCTCACGGGCAAGCAGGTCCAGCTGAACATCCTCGAGGTCAAGAACCCCGAGACCGACGCTCAGCTCGTGGCCCAGGCCGTTGCCGAGCAGCTCTCCTCCCGCGTCTCCTTCCGCCGCGCCATGCGTAAGAGCATGCAGTCGGCGATGAAGGCGGGCGCCAAGGGCATCAAGATCCAGTGCGGTGGCCGCCTCGGCGGCGCCGAGATGTCCCGCTCGGAGTTCTACCGCGAGGGCCGTGTGCCCCTGCACACGCTCCGCGCGAACGTGGACTACGGCTTCTTCGAGGCCAAGACGACCTTCGGCCGCATCGGTGTGAAGGTCTGGATCTACAAGGGCGACGTCAAGAACATCGCCGAGGTCCGCGCCGAGAACGCTGCCGCCCGTGCGGGTAACCGCCCGGCCCGCGGTGGCGCCGACCGCCCGGCCCGTGGTGGCCGCGGTGGCGAGCGGCGCGGTCGCAAGCCGCAGCAGGCTGCCGGCGCCGAGGCCCCCAAGGCCGAGGCTCCCGCGTCCGCTCCGGCTGAGAGCACCGGAACGGAGGCCTGACCGACATGCTGATCCCCCGTAGGGTCAAGCACCGCAAGCAGCACCACCCGAAGCGCGATGGCGCTGCCAAGGGTGGCACGACGGTTGCGTTCGGCGAGTACGGCATCCAGGCGCTGACCCCGGCGTACGTGACGAACCGCCAGATCGAGGCGGCTCGTATCGCCATGACCCGTCACATCAAGCGTGGCGGCAAGGTCTGGATCAACATCTACCCGGACCGCCCGCTGACCAAGAAGCCCGCCGAGACCCGCATGGGTTCCGGTAAGGGTTCGCCGGAGTGGTGGATCGCGAACGTCAAGCCCGGTCGGGTGATGTTCGAGCTGTCCTACCCGAACGAGAAGATCGCCCGTGAGGCGCTGACCCGTGCGGCCCACAAGCTGCCGATGAAGTGCCGGATCGTCAAGCGCGAGGCAGGTGAAGCGTGATGTCGGCCGGTACCAAGGCGTCCGAGCTGCGCGAACTGGGCAACGAGGAGCTTCTGGGCAAGCTCCGCGAGGCCAAGGAAGAGCTGTTCAACCTCCGCTTCCAGGCGGCGACGGGCCAGCTCGAGAACCACGGCCGTCTGAAGGCGGTCCGCAAGGACATCGCGCGGATCTACACCCTGATGCGCGAGCGTGAGCTGGGCATCGAAACGGTGGAGAACGCCTGATGAGCGAGAACAACGTGACTGAGAACACTGAGGCGCGCGGCTTCCGCAAGACCCGCGAGGGTCTCGTCGTCAGCGACAAGATGGACAAGACCGTCGTCGTCGCCGTCGAGGACCGCGTCAAGCACGCGCTGTACGGCAAGGTCATCCGCCGTACGAACAAGCTCAAGGCGCACGACGAGCAGAACGCCGCGGGTGTCGGCGACCGTGTCCTCCTGATGGAGACCCGGCCGCTGTCCGCGACCAAGCGCTGGCGCGTCGTCGAGATCCTCGAGAAGGCCAAGTAATTCTCCTGCGGGCAAACCCGCAGGACAGTTCCGCCAGGCTCCGGGGGCCGCTGAGAGGCGGCCCCCGGGGAACCGGCAGACAAACAGGAGATAGACGTGATCCAGCAGGAGTCGCGACTGCGTGTCGCCGACAACACTGGTGCCAAGGAGATCCTTTGCATCCGTGTGCTCGGTGGCTCCGGTCGCCGCTACGCGGGCATCGGTGACGTCATCGTCGCCACCGTCAAGGACGCGATCCCCGGTGGCAACGTGAAGAAGGGTGACGTCGTCAAGGCGGTCATCGTTCGCACCGTCAAGGAGCGCCGCCGTCCGGACGGCTCGTACATCCGCTTCGACGAGAACGCCGCCGTCATTCTGAAGAACGACGGCGACCCTCGCGGCACCCGCATCTTCGGCCCGGTCGGGCGTGAGCTGCGCGAGAAGAAGTTCATGAAGATCATCTCGCTGGCTCCGGAGGTGCTGTAAGCATGAAGATCAAGAAGGGCGACCTGGTCCAGGTCATCACCGGCAAGGACAAGGGCAAGCAGGGCAAGGTCATTGCCGCTTACCCGCGCGATGAGCGTGTCCTGGTCGAGGGTGTCAACCGGGTCAAGAAGCACACCAAGGCCGGCCCGACCGCCGGCGGCTCCCAGGCCGGCGGCATCGTGACCACCGAGGCCCCGATCCACGTGTCCAACGTTCAGCTGGTCGTGGAGAAGGACGGTCAGAAGGTCGTCACGCGTGTCGGCTACCGCTTCGACGAGAACGGCAACAAGATCCGCGTTGCCAAGCGGACGGGTGAGGACATCTGATGACTACCACCACCAATCCGCGTCTGAAGCAGAAGTACCGCGACGAGATCGCCCCCAAGCTGCGTGACGAGTTCAAGTACGAGAACGTCATGCAGATTCCGGGCCTCGTCAAGATCGTGGTCAACATGGGTGTGGGCGACGCCGCCCGCGACTCCAAGCTGATCGAGGGCGCCATCCGCGACCTCACCACGATCACCGGTCAGAAGCCGGCCGTCACCAAGGCCCGCAAGTCCATCGCGCAGTTCAAGCTGCGTGAGGGTCAGCCGATCGGTGCCCACGTCACGCTCCGTGGCGACCGCATGTGGGAGTTCCTGGACCGCACCCTGTCGCTCGCGCTGCCGCGCATCCGCGACTTCCGCGGCCTGTCCCCCAAGCAGTTCGACGGCCGTGGCAACTACACCTTCGGTCTCACCGAGCAGGTCATGTTCCACGAGATCGACCAGGACAAGATCGACCGCGTCCGGGGTATGGACATCACCGTGGTCACCACGGCGACCAACGACGCTGAGGGCCGTGCGCTCCTTCGTCACCTCGGCTTCCCGTTCAAGGAGGCGTGAGCGAGATGGCGAAGAAGGCTCTGATCGCTAAGGCTGCTCGCAAGCCCAAGTTCGGTGTGCGTGGCTACACGCGCTGCCAGCGCTGCGGCCGTCCGCATTCCGTGTACCGCAAGTTCGGCCTGTGCCGCGTGTGCCTTCGTGAGATGGCTCACCGTGGCGAGCTGCCGGGCGTGACCAAGAGCTCCTGGTAACAGCCCAGTTGGGTTGATACCGGGCTCTCGGTAAGCATCTGGGTCGGCAGGCGGCCCACCTCACATGCCTTAGGCTTGTGGGGTTGGGCGTCTGCCGCCCGTACGACTTACTACGCCGTAGGTCCACCGCGCCGCACCCGTCCCGTCTCGGATCGGGGAGAGGGATGGCGCACCAGGAAACCCCGGCGAGAGAGGCCGAAGGCCAATTCATGACCATGACTGATCCGATCGCAGACATGCTTACGCGTCTGCGTAACGCGAACTCGGCATACCACGACTCCGTGACGATGCCGGCATCGAAGATCAAGTCGCACATCGCGGAGATCCTCCAGCAGGAGGGCTTCATCACGGGCTGGAAGATCGAGGACGCCGAGGTCGGCAAGAACCTCGTCCTCGAGCTGAAGTTCGGCCCGAACCGTGAGCGCTCCATCGCGGGCATCAAGCGGATCTCCAAGCCCGGTCTCCGGGTGTACGCGAAGTCCACCAACCTGCCGAAGGTGCTCGGCGGCCTCGGCGTGGCGATCATCTCCACGTCGCACGGGCTCCTCACCGACAAGCAGGCCGGCAAGAAGGGCGTGGGTGGGGAAGTCCTCGCCTACGTCTGGTAGCGGAAGGGAACGGAGGAAACAGCTATGTCGCGTATTGGCAAGCTCCCCATCACGGTTCCCGCCGGCGTGGACGTCACCATCGACGGCCGTACGGTCTCGGTCAAGGGCCCCAAGGGCACGCTGACCCACACCATCGTCGCGCCGATCGACATCGCCAAGGGTGAGGACGGCGTTCTCAACGTCACCCGCCCCAACGACGAGCGTCAGAACAAGGCCCTCCACGGCCTGTCCCGCACGCTGGTGGCGAACATGATCACCGGCGTGACCCAGGGTTACGTGAAGAAGCTCGAGATCAGCGGTGTCGGTTACCGCGTGCAGGCCAAGGGTTCGAACCTCGAGTTCGCTCTCGGCTACAGCCACCCGATCACCGTCGAGGCGCCCGAGGGCATCACCTTCAAGGTGGAGACCCCGACCCGCTTCCAGGTCGAGGGCATCGACAAGCAGAAGGTCGGCGAGGTTGCGGCCAACATCCGCAAGCTGCGCAAGCCTGACCCGTACAAGGCCAAGGGCGTCAAGTACGAGGGCGAAGTCATCCGCCGCAAGGTCGGAAAGGCGGGTAAGTAAGCCATGGCATACGGGCAGAAGATCCTCAAGGGCGACGCCTACAAGCGCGCCGCGATCAAGCGCCGTCACATCCGGATCCGCAAGCGGATCGCCGGTACGGCGGAGCGTCCCCGTCTGGTCGTGACCCGCTCCAACCGCCACATCGTGGCGCAGGTGATCGACGACCTCAAGGGCCACACCCTGGCTTCCGCGTCCACTCTGGACGCGTCGGTCCGCGGTGGCGAGGGCGACAAGTCCTCGCAGGCCAAGCAGGTCGGCGCCCTGGTCGCCGAGCGTGCCAAGGCCGCCGGTGTCGAGGCTGTCGTGTTCGACCGTGGTGGCAACCAGTACGCCGGGCGCATCGCCGCCCTGGCGGACGCCGCCCGCGAAGCCGGGCTCAAGTTCTGAGCCGCTTGTAGCTAGCGGAAAGAGAGAGGTAATCCAATGGCTGGACCCCAGCGCCGCGGTGGCGGTGCCGGTGGCGGCGAGCGGCGGGACCGGAAGGGCCGTGACGGCGGCGCAGCTGCCGCCGAGAAGACCGCGTACGTTGAGCGCGTCGTCGCGATCAACCGCGTCGCCAAGGTTGTGAAGGGTGGTCGTCGCTTCAGCTTCACCGCGCTGGTCGTGGTGGGCGACGGTGACGGCACCGTGGGTGTCGGATACGGCAAGGCCAAGGAGGTGCCGGCCGCCATCGCCAAGGGCGTTGAGGAGGCCAAGAAGCACTTCTTCAAGGTCCCCCGGATCCAGGGCACCATCCCGCACCCGATCCAGGGTGAGAAGGCTGCCGGCGTTGTGCTGCTCAAGCCCGCGTCGCCCGGTACCGGTGTCATCGCCGGTGGTCCGGTGCGCGCCGTGCTCGAGTGCGCCGGTATCCACGACGTGCTGTCGAAGTCGCTCGGCTCCGACAACGCCATCAACATCGTGCACGCGACCGTGGAGGCCCTGAAGGGCCTGCAGCGTCCCGAGGAGATCGCGGCCCGCCGCGGTCTGCCGCTCGAGGACATCGCGCCCGCGGCTCTTCTGCGTGCGCGTGCCGGGGCGGGTGCGTAATCATGGCGCAGCTCAAGATCACGCAGGTCAAGTCCTACATCGGCAGCAAGCAGAACCACCGTGACACCCTGCGGTCGCTTGGTCTCAAGGGGATCAACACCGTGGTCGTCAAGGAGGACCGCCCCGAGTTCCGCGGCATGGTGCACACCGTCCGCCACCTCGTGACGGTCGAGGAGGTCGACTGATCATGGCGGAGCAGAACCCGCTCAAGATCCACAACCTTCGTCCCGCCCCCGGCGCCAAGACCGCCAAGACCCGTGTGGGTCGTGGTGAGGCGTCGAAGGGTAAGACGGCCGGTCGTGGTACCAAGGGCACCAAGGCCCGCTACCAGGTTCCGGAGCGCTTCGAGGGCGGCCAGATGCCGCTGCACATGCGCCTCCCGAAGCTGAAGGGCTTCAAGAACCCCTTCAAGACCGAGTACCAGGTCGTGAACCTCGACAAGCTGGCCGCGCTCTACCCCGAGGGTGGCGAGGTCACCGTCGAGGGTCTGGTGGCCAAGGGTGCCGTTCGCAAGAACGCGCTCGTCAAGGTCCTCGGCCAGGGCGAGGTCTCCGTGGCGCTGCAGGTGACGGTCGACGCCGTCTCCGGCTCCGCCAAGGAGAAGATCACCGCCGCCGGCGGTACCGTCACCGAACTCGTCTGAATTTTTCGGGCGTCTCGATGACCTGAACGATCCCGACCGGGGATATCCCACATAAGGGGTATCCCCGGTTGGTCGTTCCAAGGGGGGCAGTCTCGCCGGTAAGGTGGCCTGCACTGCCAACTTTCACAGGGTGCCGCAGTACGGGCACTCTGGGCGGCAGTCGATCGTTCTCATGTCGTTGTCCAGTCGGAATCTCAAGACCGTCACCCTTGACGCAGTTGCGCGGGGGTCGCAGGAGGCACCGTGCTCACCGCGTTCGCCCGGGCGTTCAGGACGCCCGACCTGCGCAAGAAGCTGCTCTTCACGCTCGCGATCATCGTGGTGTACCGGGTCGGTACGCACATCCCGATCCCCGGCGTCGACTACAAGAGCGTCCAGACCTGTATCGACGTGGCCAACAAGGGCAACCAGAGCCTGTTCGGCCTGGTCAACATGTTCAGCGGCGGAGCGCTGCTGCAGATCACGGTCTTCGCGCTGGGCATCATGCCGTACATCACGGCGAGCATCATTCTCCAGCTGCTGACCGTGGTCATCCCCCGCCTGGAGGCCCTGAAGAAGGAGGGCCAGGCGGGTACGGCGAAGATCACGCAGTACACGCGTTACCTGACGGTGGCGCTGGCGATCCTCCAGGGCACCGGTCTGGTGGCCACCGCCCGCAGCGGTGCGCTGTTCAACGGCTGCCCGGTGGCGACCCAGATCGTCCCGGACCAGTCGATCTTCACCACCATCACGATGGTCATCTGCATGACCGCCGGTACGGCCGTCGTCATGTGGCTCGGTGAGCTGATCACCGACCGCGGCATCGGCAACGGCATGTCGATCCTGATGTTCATCTCGATCGCCGCGACCTTCCCGTCCGCGCTGTGGGCCATCAAGAAGCAGGGCACCCTGGCCGGCGGCTGGATCGAGTTCGGCACGGTCATCCTCGTCGGCCTGGTCATGGTCGGCCTGGTGGTCTTCGTCGAGCAGGCGCAGCGGCGCATCCCCGTCCAGTACGCGAAGCGCATGATCGGCCGCCGCTCCTACGGCGGTACGTCCACATACATCCCGCTGAAGGTGAACCAGGCGGGTGTGATTCCTGTCATCTTCGCGTCGTCGTTGCTCTACATCCCGGCGCTGGTGGCCCAGTTCGCGGGGGGCAATTCCGACTGGAAGCGCTGGATCAACGACAACCTGACGAAGGGCGACCACCCGCTTTACATCACTTTGTACTTCTTGCTCATCGTGTTCTTCGCGTTCTTCTACGTGGCGATCTCCTTCAACCCCGAGGAAGTCGCGGACAACATGAAGAAGTATGGTGGCTTCATCCCGGGCATCCGGGCCGGTCGGCCCACCGCTGAGTACCTGTCGTACGTGCTCAACCGGATCACCTGGCCGGGTTCGCTGTACCTGGGTCTGATTGCTCTCGTACCGACAATGGCGTTGGTTGGCTTCGGGGCTAGCCAGAACTTCCCGTTCGGTGGGACCAGCATCCTGATCATCGTGGGTGTCGGTCTCGAGACGGTGAAGCAGATCGAGAGCCAGCTTCAGCAGCGCAATTACGAAGGGTTCCTCCGCTGATGCGAATCGTCCTCGTCGGGCCGCCCGGTGCCGGTAAGGGAACGCAGGCCGCGTTCCTCGCCAAGAACCTGTCGATCCCGCACATCTCCACGGGCGACCTGTTCCGCGCCAACATCAGCCAGCAGACGGAACTCGGCAAGCTGGCGAAGTCCTACATGGACAAGGGCGAACTGGTCCCGGACGAGGTCACCATCGCGATGGCCAAGGACCGTATGGAGCAGCCCGACGCGGGGAACGGCTTCCTGCTGGACGGCTTCCCTCGCAACGTGCAGCAGGCCGAGGCGCTGGACGACATGCTCAAGACCGAGGGCATGAAGCTCGACTCGGTCCTCGACCTCGAGGTTCCCGAGGAGGAGGTCGTCAAGCGCATCGCGGGCCGCCGCGTCTGCCGCAATGAGTCGGCGCACGTCTTCCACGAGACGTACAAGGCGCCGAAGCAGGAGGGCGTCTGCGACATCTGCGGCGGCGAGCTGTACCAGCGCGACGACGACTCCGAGGAGACCGTCCGCAAGCGGCTGGAGGTCTACCACACGCAGACCGAGCCGATCATCGACTACTACAAGGCCCAGGACCTGGTGGTCACCATCCCGGCCCTCGGCAAGGTGGAAGAGGTCACCCGGCGCGCCATGGAGGCGCTCAAGCAGAAGGCCGGCGACAAGTAGCCTTCGTCGCCGCCACGGCCGCGGTTCCCCTGCCGGGGGACCGCGGCCGATCTGTGGGCGGTGCTCCTCAGGGGCCGCAGGGGCTGGATGACCCAGCCCCGTATGGTTGAAGGTATCCGTTCTCCCGGTCAGAAAGGCCGCAGCCCTCATGGTGCAGATCAAGACCCCCGAGCAGATCGCCAAGATGCGTGAGGCGGGGCTGGTCGTAGCCGCCGTGCATGCGGCCACCCGTGAGGCGGCGGTGCCGGGCGCCACGACGAAGGACCTGGACGAGGTGGCTCGCAAGGTCCTCGCCGAGCACGGGGCGAAGTCGAACTTCCTGGGCTACGGAGGGTTTCCCGCGACCATCTGCACCTCGGTGAACGAGGTGGTCGTCCACGGCATCCCCTCCGACGAGGTGGTCCTCAAGGACGGCGACATCATCTCCATCGACGCGGGCGCGATCGTGGACGGCTGGCACGGGGATGCGGCCTTCACCGCGTTCGTGGGTTCCGGTCACGCCCCTGAGCTGGTCGAGCTGTCCCGGGTGACCGAGGAGTCCATGTGGGCCGGGATCGCGGCCGTGAAGCAGGGGCACCGGCTCGTGGACGTCTCCCGGGCGATCGAGACGTACATCCGCCGGCAGCCCAAGCCGGGTGGCGGGCGATACGGGATCATCGAGGACTACGGCGGGCACGGCATCGGCACCGAGATGCACATGGACCCGCACCTGCTGAACTACGTCGACCGGCGGCGCGGCAAGGGCCCGAAGCTGGTGCCCGGCTTCTGCCTGGCCATCGAGCCGATGGTGTCGCTCGGAACCCCGAGGACAAAGGTCCTCGAGGACGACTGGACCGTCATCACCACGGACGGTACGTGGTCGTCCCACTGGGAGCACTCCGTCGCCCTGACGGAGCAGGGCCCCCTGGTGCTCACGGCCCCCGACGGCGGCAAGGCCAAGCTGGCGGAGTACGGCGTCACCGTCGCCCCCGACCCTGTCGCATAATGATCTTCACTGTGGGGCAGACTTTCTCGATTCGTGTTTCCGGGTGCGCTGACGTAGACTGACTCGTCGGCTCTCGTGCACTCGCATGCCCGCATGCGCTCGTACGGAGTCGATCAAGGTAGTCGATTCGAAGGGCGAAGCGTGGCCAAGAAGCAAGGTGCCATTGAGATCGAGGGCACTGTCGTCGAGTCTCTGCCGAACGCCATGTTCAAGGTCGAGCTCCAGAACGGCCACCAGGTCCTGGCACACATCAGCGGCAAGATGCGTATGCACTACATCCGCATCCTCCCTGACGACCGGGTCGTGGTGGAGCTGTCTCCGTACGACCTGACGCGTGGCCGGATCGTCTACCGCTACAAGTAGATCTTGCCCGTATCCCGCGTTCGCGGGGTTCGCATCCCGCTCACGCGGGGTGGTGGCACTGACCCGGAGAACCTCACATCCCATGAAGGTCAAGCCGAGCGTCAAGAAGATCTGCGACAAGTGCAGGGTGATCCGCCGTCACGGCCGGGTCATGGTCATCTGCGAGAACCCGCGCCACAAGCAGCGCCAGGGCTGACGCACGACCGCACCCTCTGCATTCGGTTCGCAGAGATTCACGCGACGCAAGCTGAATAGTTCATACGCAGGGCCCGAGCCATATGGCTCGACACCCCCGGTTCGGAGGCCGGGGACCCAGTTCGTACCTAGTACGGCGGCTGGGAGCCGGTCCTGCGGAAGACCTCCGAAGATCAACTGGAGCCATTGAATGGCACGCGTTTCCGGTGTTGACATCCCGCGCGAAAAGCGTGTGGAGATCGCCCTCACCTATGTGTTCGGCATCGGCCGGACCCTTTCGCAGCAGACGCTGGCAGCCACTGGCGTCGACCCGAACACCCGCGTTCGCGACCTCTCCGAGGAGCAGCTCGTCGCGATCCGCGAGTACGTCGACAACAACATCAGGACCGAGGGTGACCTCCGTCGTGAGATCCAGGCCGACATCCGCCGCAAGGTCGAGATCGGCACGTACCAGGGTCTGCGGCACCGCCGCGGTCTGCCCGTCCGCGGTCAGCGCACCAGCACCAACGCTCGCACCCGCAAGGGCCCGCGTCGCGCCATCGCCGGCAAGAAGAAGCCGGGCAAGAAGTAGTCCGCAGCGGACACCTGTCCACGGTCTTCGCTGTAGGACCGACCACCTCCCGTAGGAGTTAGTAGATGCCCCCCAAGGGACGTCAGGGCGCTGCCAAGAAGGTGCGCCGCAAGGAAAAGAAGAACGTCGCTCACGGCCACGCGCACATCAAGAGCACGTTCAACAACACGATCGTCTCGATCACGGACCCGTCCGGCAACGTGATCTCCTGGGCCTCGGCCGGCCACGTCGGCTTCAAGGGCTCCCGGAAGTCCACGCCGTTCGCCGCGCAGATGGCCGCCGAGTCGGCTGCCCGCCGCGCCCAGGAGCACGGCATGCGCAAGGTCGACGTGTTCGTGAAGGGCCCGGGTTCCGGTCGTGAGACCGCGATCCGCTCCCTGCAGGCCACGGGCCTCGAGGTCGGCTCCATCCAGGACGTCACCCCGACCCCGCACAACGGCTGCCGTCCCCCGAAGCGTCGCCGCGTCTGACGCTTCGAGGCTGCGGTTTCCGGGCGGCACGGCCCCTTTCGGCCGTGCCGCCCGTACCCTTGCAGTACCCCGCGCCTTTCGGGCGTGGACTCCGTCGGGTGTCATATAGCGGGCGCCCACGACTGAAGGATCTGATCCACACATGCTGATCGCTCAGCGTCCCTCGTTGACCGAAGAGGTCGTCGACGAGTTCCGCTCCCGGTTCGTGATCGAGCCGCTGGAGCCGGGCTTCGGCTACACCCTCGGCAACTCCCTGCGTCGTACGCTCCTCTCCTCGATCCCGGGTGCGGCGGTCACGTCCATCCGCATCGACGGCGTTCTGCACGAGTTCACCACCGTGCCGGGCGTCAAGGAGGACGTCACCGACCTGATCCTCAACATCAAGCAGCTGGTCGTCTCCTCGGAGCACGACGAGCCGGTCGTGATGTACCTGCGCAAGCAGGGCCCGGGTCTCGTCACCGCCGCCGACATCGCGCCCCCGGCCGGTGTCGAGGTGCACAACCCCGACCTCGTCCTCGCCACGCTCAACGGCAAGGGCAAGCTGGAGATGGAGCTGACCGTCGAGCGCGGTCGCGGTTACGTCTCCGCCGTGCAGAACAAGCAGGTGGGCCAGGAGATCGGCCGTATCCCGGTCGACTCGATCTACTCGCCGGTTCTCAAGGTCACCTACAAGGTCGAGGCGACCCGTGTCGAGCAGCGCACCGACTTCGACAAGCTGATCGTCGACGTCGAGACCAAGCAGGCCATGCGTCCGCGTGACGCCATGGCGTCGGCCGGCAAGACCCTGGTCGAGCTGTTCGGCCTCGCCCGCGAGCTGAACATCGACGCCGAGGGCATCGACATGGGCCCGTCCCCGACGGACGCCGCCCTGGCGGCCGACCTGGCGCTGCCGATCGAGGAGCTGGAGCTCACGGTCCGCTCCTACAACTGCCTCAAGCGTGAGGGCATCCACTCCGTGGGTGAGCTCGTCGCCCGCTCGGAGGCCGACCTGCTGGACATCCGCAACTTCGGTGCGAAGTCCATCGACGAGGTCAAGGCGAAGCTGGCCGGCATGGGCCTGGCCCTGAAGGACAGCCCGCCCGGATTCGACCCGACCGCCGCCGCCGACGCCTTCGGCGCGGACGACGACGCGGACGCCGGGTTCGTCGAGACCGAGCAGTACTGAGCGCTCCGCAGGGAGCCGTACTGCGTCCACGGGCCGACCGCGACTGGTCGGCCCGTGACCGCGGAGCCGCATATGCGGCTCCGCAGCCCTTCCAGGTCCCTTCGGGGGCCTGGATCTCCGACGGGCGACCGCCCGCTCGGATACTGACTCCGGTACCTGACACGGCCGGGGCAGACACCTAGGAGAAACACGATGCCGAGGCCCACCAAGGGCGCCCGTATGGGCGGCAGCGCCGCGCACGAGAAGATCATCCTCGCGAACCTCGCGAAGGCGCTCTTCGAGCACGGCCGTATCACCACCACCGAGGCGAAGGCGCGCAAGCTGCGTCCGTATGCCGAGCGTCTGGTCACCAAGGCGAAGAAGGGCGACCTTCACAACCGCCGTCAGGTGCTCCAGGTCATCACGGACAAGAGCGTCGTCCACACGCTCTTCACCGAGATCGGCCCGCGCTACGAGAACCGTCCGGGTGGCTACACCCGCATCACCAAGATCGGTAACCGCCGTGGCGACAACGCGCCCATGGCCGTGATCGAGCTGGTCGAGGCGCTGACGGTGCAGCAGAAGGCGGTCGGCGAGGCCGAGGCGGCGACCAAGCGCGCCGTCAAGGAGGCCGAGACCAAGGCCGAGGAGACCAAGGTCGAGGACGCGGCTCCGGCCGCGGACGAGGCCGCCGAGTCTCCGGCCGAGGAGTCGAAGGACGCCTGAGGTCCACCCTCGCCTGAGCGGGTCCGCCCTTCGCCGGGCGGGCCCGCTTTCGCGTACCTGAGAGGATCCGGGAGTGAGCGAGGATCCAGGAGTGAGTGACGAAGTACAGACCGGGCATGCCCGCGTGCGTCTCGACCTGTCCTACGACGGCACCGGCTTCCACGGCTGGGCCAAGCAGGCCGGCGGCAGGCGGACCGTGCAGGGGGAGATCGAGGACGCGCTGCGGACGGTCACACGGTCCCGGGAGACATACGAGCTGACCGTCGCCGGGCGGACCGACGCCGGGGTGCACGCCCGTGGTCAGGTGGCCCATGTCGATCTGCCCTTGGAGGTCTGGGGCGAGCACCGCGGGAAGCTCTTGAAGCGGCTCGCGGGGCGCCTGCCCAAGGACGTGCGGGTCTGGGCCCTACGGGAGGCGCCCAGCGGCTTCAACGCCCGTTTCTCCGCCGTCTGGCGGCGCTACGCCTACCGGGTCACCGACAACCCCGGCGGTGTGGATCCGCTCCTGCGGGGCCATGTCCTCTGGCACGACTGGCCGCTCGACGTGGACGCCATGAACGAGGCGGCCCGGGGGCTCCTCGGGGAGCACGACTTCGCCGCCTACTGCAAGAAGCGCGAGGGTGCGACCACCATCCGCACCCTCCAGGAGCTGAGCCTGGTGCGGGGCGAGGACGGGATCGTCACCGCCACGGTGCGCGCGGACGCGTTCTGTCACAACATGGTGCGCTCGCTGATCGGGGCGCTGCTGTTCGTGGGGGACGGGCACCGCCCGGCCGACTGGCCCGCGAAGGTGCTGGCCGCCCGGGTAAGGGACTCGGCGGTGCATGTCGTACGGCCGCACGGGCTCACGCTGGAGGAGGTCGGCTACCCGGCCGACGAGCTGCTCGCCGCGCGGAACAAGGAGGCGCGGAACAGGCGGACGCTGCCGGGGGCGGGCTGCTGCTGAGCCCCGGCAGCGTCCGTGGCGCCACCGGCCGGAGCCGTGTCGCTACTGGCGGGTGGCGCCACTGGTCGCAGACCGGTGTCGCTACTGGTTGGAGGCCGCGGCCGCCTGTGCCTCGCCGCGGCGCCGTATCTGGCGGAAGGCGAACTCGGCCAGGTCGTCTCCGGCCGCGAAGACCTTGGCGTCCTTGGCCGTCACGTCCTTGCCGTTGGTGAAGCCGGCGAGCGTGAAGTAGGCGTAGCGGCCGTAGGAATTGGTGGTGGAGCGGCAGACCGTCGTCCGGCAGAAGGCGGGCACGCCCTTGCCGAACAGCGATCTGAGGATGCTCTTGCCGTCCGCTCCCTGCTTCGCCTTGGTCGCCTGGGACGCGGTGTCGAACAGGGCCACACCGACCGTCACCGCGACGCCGTCCTTGGTATAGGTGGCGCGGAAGATCTTCGTGCAGTGGTTCTTGGCGAGCACCGCGGGCAGCGTGCCCTGGACGGCGGACGCGCAGTTGGTGTTCTCGTCCGAGGGGCCTCGTTTGTAGACGTTCGCGCCCACGGTCAGCTGGGTGCCGGGGAGCAGCGTGTTCGCGCTGATCGGGGCCGTGTCCTTCTTGGCGCTGGAGATGAAGTCCATCGGATTCAGCGGGGGAGGGGCCGAGGTCGGCGCGAAGGACGGTGCCGGGTCGGCGCTCTCACTGGGGATGTCCGCCGTGCTGGGCAGGGCGCCCGCCGGCTTGTTCGGGGCATTGGCGTTGCCGTTCGCGGACACGACCGCCACCGTGACGGCGGCGCCGATGCCGATCGTGGCCAGGGCCCCGCCGAGGATCAGCAGCAGCCGACGGCGCCTGTTGCGCGCCTCGGAGGCCTCGGCGAGTGCGGCCCAGTCGGGGGTGCCGCCCCGGCTGCCCCACTGCGACTGCTCGGAACTCGGTTTCCAGGGATCCCACTGGGGCTCCCCCTGCCCATAACTCATGCGGCGCATCTTAGACGCGCCGCGGACCGCCTTGTTCCCCTTCGGTGGGCACAACGGCAACAACCCAGCTCGGGCGAGACCGGGCTGCGGGCCCCCGCCCGACGCGGCCGAGTCGCGGCGGCCCCGTTTTGACCCGTGTGGGTGCCCCCGTTATCCTGGCTGTTCGTTATGTGTATTGGCTTGCTCATTCTCACGTGAGGGGCCCTTACACCGGTCCACCGGGCCGATGACCAGCGACCAGCACGCGGTTTGCGTCACCGCTGTGCGGTCAGGGCTGTCGTGATCGTCTTCGGTGACCTTGTCAGGAACCTCACTGAAGAAGCGAAGGCTACGAACCGTGCGTACGTACAGCCCCAAGCCCGGCGATGTGACGCGTCAGTGGCACGTCATCGACGCTCAGGACGTCGTCCTGGGCCGTCTGGCCACCACTGCCGCCACCCTTCTGCGCGGCAAGCACAAGCCGATCTACGCGCCCCACGTGGACGCCGGCGACTTCGTCATCATCATCAACGCGGACAAGGTCCACCTGTCCGGCAACAAGCGGACCCAGAAGATGGCGTACCGCCACTCCGGCTACCCGGGTGGTCTGCGTTCCGTCCGCTACGACGACCTGCTGGCGAACAACCCCGAGAAGGCCGTCGAGAAGGCCGTCAAGGGCATGCTCCCCAAGAACTCCCTGGGCCGTCAGATGCTCTCGAAGCTGAAGGTCTACAAGGGTGACCAGCACCCGCACGCTGCCCAGCAGCCGGTGCCGTTCGAGATCACCCAGGTCGCGCAGTAAGTCCGGCCACCCCCTAAGACTGAAGAGAATCTGAGGAGAATCGTGGCCGAGACCACTGCCGAGCAGCCGCTCGAAGAGCTTGACATCGACAGCTACACCACGGAGACCGAGGTCCCGCTGGAGGGTGAGTACACCTCCGAGTCCCTCGCCTCCCGTTTCGGTGAGCCCCAGCCGGCCGCCGGCCTGGGCCGCCGCAAGAACGCCATCGCCCGTGTCCGGATCGTTCCGGGCACCGGCAAGTGGAAGATCAACGGTCGCACCCTCGAGGACTACTTCCCGAACAAGGTGCACCAGCAGGAAGTGAACGAGCCCTTCAAGGTGCTCGAGCTCGAGGGCCGCTACGACGTCATCGCCCGCATCGCGGGTGGCGGCGTGTCGGGTCAGGCCGGTGCGCTCCGTCTGGGTGTCGCCCGCGCCCTGAACGAGGCGGACGTCGACAACAACCGCGGCCCGCTGAAGAAGGCCGGCTTCCTGCGCCGTGACGACCGTGCGGTCGAGCGCAAGAAGGCCGGTCTGAAGAAGGCCCGCAAGGCGCCGCAGTACAGCAAGCGCTAATCGCGCCCGCTGGTCGCGCAGGCTCGTACCGCCTGCTGCGCGCACGTATCGCCCCGGCAGCACGCTCTGTGCCGCCGGGGCGGTTCGTTTACGCGGAAAGGTGCTTATCACCGGCATATGGAGCTTATGGAGCAATCCCGACAGGCGCGGGACGGTTGCGTGGGATAAGCCTCAAGACGGGTCCGGGGGATGTACGTATTCCGCGCCGGTCTGGACACTCGGCATGAGCCGCATATTTGCAGCAAGTTCGGAGGACACCACAGTGGGACGACTCTTCGGCACCGACGGCGTGCGCGGTGTCGCCAACGCGGATCTCACGGCCGAGATGGCACTCGGCCTGTCCGTGGCGGCGGCGCACGTACTGGCCGAGGCGGGCACGTTCGAGGGCCACCGGCCGACGGCGGTCGTCGGACGCGATCCGCGGGCGTCCGGGGAGTTCCTGGAGGCCGCCGTGGTCGCCGGTCTCGCCAGCGCGGGCGTGGACGTGCTGCGCGTCGGAGTGCTGCCCACCCCGGCCGTCGCGTATCTGACCGGGGCGCTCGGAGCCGACCTCGGGGTGATGCTCTCCGCCAGCCACAACGCCATGCCCGACAACGGCATCAAGTTCTTCGCCCGTGGCGGCCACAAGCTCGCCGACGAGCTGGAGGACAAGATCGAGGCCGTCTACGAGGAGCACCGCACCGGCGCTCCCTGGGGCCGTCCCACCGGTGCCGGAGTCGGCCGGGTGAGGACGTACGACGAGGGCTTCGACCAGTACGTCGCCCACCTCATCGGGGTCCTCCCGAACCGGCTCGACGGGCTCAAGATCGTCCTGGACGAGGCGCACGGCGCCGCCGCCCGGGTCTCGCCCGAGGCGTTCAGCCGGGCGGGCGCCGAGATCGTCACGATCGGCGCGGAGCCCGACGGGCTCAACATCAACGACGGCTGCGGCTCCACCCACCTGGCGAAGCTGAAGGCCGCCGTCGTCGAGCACGGCGCCGACCTCGGCATCGCGCACGACGGGGACGCCGACCGCTGCCTCGCCGTGGACCACACCGGTGAGGAGGTGGACGGCGACCAGATCCTGGCCGTGCTCGCGCTGGCGATGCGGGAGCGTTCCGCACTGCGCTCCGACACCGTTGTCGCGACGGTCATGTCGAATCTGGGCTTCAAGCTGGCCATGGAGCGCGAGGGCATCCAGCTCGTGCAGACCGCGGTCGGCGACCGGTATGTGCTGGAGGAGATGAAGGACAAGGGCTACGCCCTGGGCGGCGAGCAGTCCGGCCACGTCATCATCCTCGACCACGCCACCACCGGCGACGGCACGCTGACCGGCCTGATGCTGGCCGCCCAGGTCGCGCAGACCGGCCGTACGCTCAAGGACCTCGCATCCGTGATGGAGCGCCTGCCGCAGGTCCTCGTGAACGTCCCGGACGTCGACAGGTCCCGCGTCGCCACCTCCGCCGAGCTGGCCGCCGCCGTGACCGAGGCCGAGCGGGAACTGGGGTCCACCGGACGGGTGCTGCTGCGTCCGTCGGGCACGGAGCCGCTCGTGCGGGTCATGGTCGAGGCCGCCGACATCGACCAGGCCCGGTCGGTCGCCGGCCGTCTGGCGGACGCGGTGAAGTCGGCGCTCGGCTAGTACCGCCCCGCCCGGAAGGTATGGCCGCCCTGCCGGCCCGGAGCCGTCTTCGGCCCGGCAGGGTGAGCGCGCCGGCGAGGCACCGGCGCGCACCCCGGCTCACAGCTTGCGCAGGCTCAGCCGCTGCACCTTGTGGTCCGGGCCCTTGCGCAGCACCAGGGTGGCGCGGCCGCGGGTGGGGGCGATGTTCTCCACCAGATTGGGCTTGTTGATGGTGCGCCACATGGTGCCGGCGTAGTCGAGGGCCTCGTCCTCGGCGACCTGGGTGTACTTGCGGAAGTACGAGGACGGGTTCTGGAACGCCGTCTGACGGAGCTTCTTGAACCGGTTGAGGTACCACCGTTCGATGTCCTCGGGGCGGGCGTCGACGTACACGCTGAAGTCGAAGTAGTCCGCGAGGCCGACCCGGGTGCGGCCGTCCTTGCCGGGAAGGGCGGGCTGAAGCACGTTGAGGCCCTCGACGATCAGGATGTCCGGGCGACGCACGGTGAGCTTGCGGCCGGGGACGATGTCGTAGATCAGGTGCGAGTAGACCGGGGCCGTCACCTCGTCCTTGCCGGCCTTGATGTCGGCGACGAACCGGGTGAGCGCGCGGCGGTCGTACGACTCGGGGAAGCCCTTCCGGGACATCAGCCCGCGGGCCTGGAGCTCCTTGGTCGGCAGCAGGAAGCCGTCGGTGGTGACCAGCTCCACACGCGGATGCTCGGGCCAGCGGGACAGCAGGGCCTGGAGCAGGCGGGCCACGGTCGACTTGCCGACCGCAACGGAGCCCGCCACGCCTATCACGAAGGGCGTCCCGGACTGGGAGCCCTGTTCACCGAGGAAGGTGTTCAGCGCGCCGCGCAGGCCGTCCGTGGCGCCGACGTAGAGATTGAGAAGCCGGGACAGCGGCAGGTAGATGTCCCGCACCTCGTCGAGGTCGATGACGTCACCCAGACCGCGCAGCTTCTCGACCTCCTCGGCGGTCAGCGGCAGCGGCGTCTTGTCGCGCAGCGCGCTCCACTCGGCACGGGTGAGGTCCACGTAGGGAGTCGCCTCCGGCCTGGGCCGGTGGGCGCTCCGGGGCATCGAGGAGACCGGAGAGATCACAGTCCATTGTTAACGGAGTTTGAACGAGTGGCGGGGTGGGGTGCGTCACGCCGGGGCCCTGCACGGGTAGTGGTACCCGGCAGCGGCTCGCAGTCCGTGCCCGGGCTTCGGTCGGCGCCGTCACGGGCTGACTGGTGTTCGTACGCCAGTGGGAAATTCCGATTTCGGGCAGGATTCGGGAGGTCGAGGCGCCGTCAGGACCGTAGGCTGCGGCACATGTGTGGAATCGTGGGATATGTGGGGCCGCAGTCGGCGCTCGATGTCGTCGTGGCGGGGCTGAAGCGGCTGGAGTACCGAGGCTACGACTCGGCGGGCGTCGCCGTACTCGCGGATGGCAGCCTGGCGGCCGCCAAGAGGGCCGGGAAGCTGGTGAATCTGGAGAAGGCGCTGGTAGAACGGCCGTTGCCGAGCGGCACCACGGGCATCGGGCACACCCGCTGGGCCACCCACGGCGGGCCCACCGACGCCAACGCGCACCCGCACCTCGACAACGCCGGACGCGTCGCCGTCGTCCACAACGGCATCATCGAGAACTTCGCGGTGCTGCGGGCCGAGCTTGAGGAACGGGGCCACGACCTCTCCTCCGAGACGGACACCGAGGTCGTCGCGCATCTGCTCGCCGAGGAGTTCTCCGCCACCGCGGACCTCGCGGAAGCCATGCGGCTGGTGTGCCGGCGGCTGGAGGGCGCGTTCACGCTGGTCGCCGTGCACGCCGACGACCCTGACGTGGTCGTGGGAGCGCGGCGCAACTCCCCGCTCGTGGTGGGCGTCGGCGAGGGCGAGGCCTTCCTCGCCTCGGATGTGGCCGCCTTCATCGCCCACACCCGCTCCGCGATCGAGCTGGGCCAGGACCAGGTGGTGGAACTGCGACGGGACGGAGTGACGGTCACCGGCTTCGACGGCCGGCCCGCCGGCGTCCGCTCGTACCACGTCGACTGGGACGCCTCCGCCGCCGAGAAGGGCGGCTACGACTACTTCATGCTCAAGGAGATCGCCGAACAGCCCAAGGCGGTCGCCGACACCCTGCTCGGCCGGATCGACGCGGCCGGCTCGCTGACGCTTGACGAGGTGCGGATCTCCACCGCCGAGCTGCGCGAGGTCGACAAGGTCGTGATCGTGGCCTGCGGAACCGCGTTCCACGCCGGGCTGATCGCCAAGTACGCCATCGAACACTGGACGAGGATCCCATGCGAGGTGGAGCTGGCCAGCGAGTTCCGCTACCGGGACCCGATCCTCGACCCACGCACCCTGGTCATCGCCATCTCCCAGTCCGGCGAGACCATGGACACGCTGATGGCGCTCCGGCACGCCCGAGAGCAGGGCTCCAAGGTGCTCGCGATCTGCAACACCAACGGCTCGACGATTCCGCGCGAGTCGGACGCGGTGCTGTACACGCACGCGGGCCCGGAAGTCGCGGTGGCGTCCACCAAGGCGTTCCTGACCCAGCTCGTCGCCTGCTACCTGGTGGCCCTCTACCTGGGCCAGGTGCGCGGCACCAAGTGGGGCGACGAGATCCGGGCCGTGATCCGCGACCTGTCGAAGATCTCCCAGGAGGTCGAACGGGTCCTGGAGACGATGGAGCCGGTACGGGAGCTTGCGCGCTCGCTCGCCGCGAAGAACACCGTGCTGTTCCTGGGACGGCATGTGGGCTATCCGGTGGCCCTCGAAGGCGCCCTCAAGCTCAAGGAACTGGCGTACATGCACGCCGAGGGCTTCGCGGCGGGAGAACTGAAGCACGGACCGATCGCGCTGATCGAAAAGGACCTGCCGGTCGTGGTCGTGGTGCCGTCACCACGTGGCCGCTCGGTCCTGCACGACAAGATCGTGTCGAACATCCAGGAGATCCGGGCGCGGGGCGCGCGCACGATCGTGATCGCGGAGGAGGGCGACGAGGCGGTGGCCCCGTACGCCGACCATCTGATCCGCATCCCGGTGACCCCGACGCTGCTTCAGCCGCTGGTCGCGACGGTGCCGTTGCAGGTGTTCGCCTGCGAGCTGGCGACGGCGCGGGGGAACGAGGTGGATCAGCCGCGAAACCTGGCGAAGTCGGTGACGGTGGAGTAGGTCTCGCTCTTCAGTCCTTCGATGAAGGTGGTGAAGGCTCCGGCCGGGAAGGAGAGGGTGCCCTCGGCCGGGGTCTTTGAGTCGCGGATGGATATGTGGGTGGGGGCGGTGGCGATTTCCACGCACGCGTTGCCTTCGCCACCGCCGGAGTAGGACGATTTCCGCCAGTTCTCGGGAGTGGTCACGGTGTGCCTCACAGTTCCTTCGCGAGCCTGTGGATGAAGTCACGCGACTGTTGGGGTTCGATCGACGCCGCTTTCACCTTACGAAAGAGCGTTCGGAAACGGGTAAGTTGGGCTTCGGCGTCGATGAACACCGTGCCGTGAGGGCCGTCGCGTACGACGGTGTCCAGACGGGGGACCGGACCGCCCGCGTACACCATGGCGCTTCCGGCGCCCGCGAAGCTGTCCAGATCGAACGGGACGACGCGCACGGCCACGTGGTCGGCGTCGGAGAGTTCCAGGATGCGCGTGAGCTGGGTCCGTGCCGTGGCGCGGTCGCCGACCCTGATGCGCAGCGCCGCTTCGTGGATCACGGCTTCGTACGGGATCGGCTGGGGCCGCTCGATGATGACCCGTCGCTTCATGCGGTGCTCCACCCAGCGCTCGAGCTCCCCGTGCGGGAAGTCCGGGTTCACGTAGGAGAACAGGGCGCGTGCGTAGTCCGCGGTCTGCAGAAGGCCCGGAACGTGCAGGAAGTCCACGTCCCAGCGGTAGGCGGCGTGGTGCTCCAACTCCGCGAGGTCGAGGAACGGTGTGGGCAGTGTGCCCCGGTCCTCCTCCCACCAGCCGCGTGTCCGTTCGGTGGCCATCGCCACCAACGCCGCCACCAGCCCGTCGTCAGCGCAGGCGTAGTGAGCGGCGAAGCGCCGTACCCGCTCCTCGCTGACGCCCGCGATCCCTGATTCGATCTGACTCATCTGGACGGAATTGCTGCCGAGCAGTGCTGCGGCTTCACGTGCCGTGAGCCCTGCGGCCTCGCGCAGCCGACGCAGTTCGGCGCCCAGGCGCGCCTGACGTGCCGTGGGTTGCCGTCTGGGCGGCATGGCTTCCTCCTCGACTCCAACGGCCTTGGCGGAGCGACTCGTTCGAGGGTCAGGGTACGCGACCGGCTTGCAGAGGAAGAAATTTATGCCTTACCGTCGGTGACGCAACGAACACGCTTCGATGCGCCGGGGTGCCGGAAGCGCACCGCCCCGTCCTGCCATGACGGCTGCGGCAATGCCACCGTCTGCCCTCGAATCCCGCCGCAAACAACCGGAGTCGCTCATGCCCGGAATCGAACCCTGGGAGTACTGCCTGTACATCCCGAACGACCCGCGCGCCGTCACCATCAGTCGCCGTACCCTCCGCCTCATCCTCACCATGCACGGCTTGATCCGTCTGGTCGACACCGCCGAACTCCTCGCGACGGAGCTGGTCTCCAACGCCGTACGGCACACCAAGGGTCCGGCGGCACTGCGCGTGCGCTGGTCCGCGGGGGTGTTATGGATCGGGGCGTGGGACGCCGACCCCGGGCCTCCGGAGCCACCCCTGCCGCCGGAGCAGGTGGCCCAGCTGGAGGAGGGGCGGGGGCTGGCGCTGGTCCGGGCCTGCGCCGATCTGTGGGGCTGGCAGCCGCTGACGAGGGGCGGCAACCGGGGCAAGGTCGTCTGGTGCGAACTGGCCGCGGCGGCCTGATCGTCTGCGCCGCTCGGATTTTCCAGGAGCGGCCCGAGACCGCCGACTACCTTCTTCGACTTCCTGGAAATCAGCCCGGGTAACACCCTGGCCGGACAGAAATTGAAGGAAATCATGTCGTTCGTCAGCTACTTCCCCGGCCGGGGAACGGTCCGCGAAACCGCCTACCTCGAAGGCAAGGCAGATGGCAAGGCAGAAGGTAAAGCCGAAGGCAAGGCAGAAGACCGCGCATCGCTGATCCTGCGCGTCCTGGAGAAGCACGGGATCCCCGTCCCCGAGGAGACACGGGAGCGCATCACCTCCTGCACCGACCTCGACACTCTCGCCCTCTGGTTCGACCGGTCCCTGACAGCCACGGCGGCCGAGGATCTGTTCGCCGCGGACCCCGGGGTTCCGGGGACCAGTCCCGAGCAGGGCTGAGCATTGGCCGACCGGCAAGAAGCCACGCACCAGGCCGATCTGGTCACCGGGGAGCCGGGCGTACGGTCGCCGGACGGATCGTAGAGTGCCCGGATGAGCATCATCGGAGTCGGGATCGACGTGGCCGAGATCGACCGTTTCCGGGCGTCGCTGGAGCGTACGCCCGGGCTGGCCCAACGTGTTTTCCTGCCGCAGGAGCTGCTGCTGCCCAGCGGCGAGCGGCGCGGTATCGCCTCCTTGGCCGCGCGGTTCGCCGCCAAGGAGGCGGTGGCCAAGGCCCTCGGCGCGCCGGGCGGCCTGCACTGGACCGACGCCGAGGTCTACGTCGAGGACAGCGGGCAGCCCCGGCTGCGGGTGACGGGTACGGTCGCAGCCCGCGCAGCCGAACTCGGCGTGCAGACCTGGCACGTGTCGCTCAGCCATGACGCGGGCATCGCCTCGGCCGTGGTCGTCGCCGAGGGGTAGCGCCTCCGTCATGGTCCGCGAGCGGTGGGGGAGACTCCACCGTATGCGTACTGCGTACAGCGTGGAGACGGTGAGGACGGCCGAGCGTGCGCTCATGGCACGGCTTCCGGAGGGGGCGCTGATGCAGCGCGCCGCCGCCGGACTGGCGGCAGCCTGCGCGGACTTGCTCGGGCGGGTGTACGGCAGCCGGGTGGTGCTGCTGGTCGGCAGCGGGGACAACGGCGGTGACGCCCTGTACGCAGGGGCGCGGCTAGCCCGGCGCGGGGCGGGGGTGACAGGGGTGCTGCTCAAGCCCGAACGCACCCATGAGGGCGGGCTCAGCGCCCTGCGGAGGGCCGGTGGCTCGGTCATGGAGCCTTCGAAGGCCGCCGAGGAGCTGATCCGGCGGGCCGATCTCGTCGTCGACGGCATCGTCGGCATTGGAGGCAAGGGCGGACTGCGGCCGGACGCCGCCTCGCTCGCCGCGGTCGCCGCACAGTCGCGCGCGGCCGTCGTGGCCGTCGATCTGCCGAGCGGGGTCGAAGCGGACAGTGGGGAGGTGCGGGGTGCGGCCGTACGCGCCGACCTCACCGTGACCTTCGGCACCCACAAGCCGGCCCTGCTGATCGATCCGGCGCGGGAGTACGCCGGTTCCGTACGTCTCGTCGAGATCGGTCTCGATCTGCCGGAGGGGGCGGAACTCGAGGCGTTGCAGCACGCGGATGTGGCGGCGCGGCTGCCGCTGCCGCGGTCGGAGAGCGACAAGTACCGGCGTGGAGTGGTCGGCATCGCCGCCGGATCCGCGCGCTACCCCGGGGCGGCGGTGCTCGCGGTGGCGGGGGCGTTGCGGGGAGGCGCGGGGGCTGTGCGGTATGTGGGGCCCGCCGGGAACGCGGTGATCGCCCGCTTCCCGGAGACCCTGGTGTCCGACCGGGGGCCGGCGAAGGCGGGACGGGTGCAGGCGTGGGTGGTCGGCCCCGGTGCCGGGGACGACGCCGCGACGGTCGCGGAGGTCCTGGCGGCGGACGTGCCGGTGCTCGTCGACGCGGACGGGCTGCGGCTGGCCGACCGGGACGCCGTACGCGGCCGCGGGGCGCCGACGCTGATGACCCCGCACGCCGGTGAGGCGGCCGCGCTGCTCGGCGTGTCACGCGAGGAGGTGGAGGGCGCCCGGCTCACGGCGGTGCGGGAACTGGCGGCGCTGTACCGGTCGACCGTCCTGCTCAAAGGCTCCACCACGCTGGTGGCGGACCCCGGTGGCGGGCCGGTGCGCGTGAACTCCACGGGTACGCCGTGGCTCGCGACCGCCGGCAGCGGGGATGTGCTGTCCGGATTGTCCGGATCGCTGCTCGCGGCCGGTCTCTCCGCACGGGACGCCGGCAGCGTGGGGGCCTATCTGCACGGCCTCGCGGGCCGCTACGCGGCGGACGGCGCCCCCGCCGGCGCCCACGACGTGGCGAACACGATCCCGGAGGCCTGGCGGGACGTACGGGGCTGAACGCGCGGGCGGTGCGCGGCCGGTGGCCCGGACGGGCACGGCGGCGCCGTACCGCGAGCTGCCCCGGTGCGGGGCGACCGGACGTGCAGGGGCGCGCCCTGCGCGGGGCGACCGCAGACCACGACCCGCGCCCTGCCGAGGTTGGCGCGGAGTCGTACGTCCCCGCCCCGTACGGGCGTGACCGCAAGCTCGCCGGGCCGCAGGGCTGACGCGTCACACCCCGGAACGCGGGCCGCAGGGCCGATCCGCCACCCCCAGAGCGCGCGCCGCAGGCCCAAGTACCCGCCCCTCGGATGCCCGGCCGAAGCCCGTACGTCCGCGTCGTCGCCCACGAGCGGACCGGTGCCGGAACGTCGTCGGAGGCCTCTGAGACACTGGGGGCGCGATGACGAGTTCTGAGACAGCACCCTTGCGCGCCCGCGCCGAGATCGATCTGGCTGCGCTGCGGGCGAACGTACGTGCCCTGCGTGCCCTCGCGCCCGGCGCGGCCCTGATGGCCGTCGTGAAGGCGGACGCATACGGCCACGGGGCGGTGCCGTGCGCCCGCGCGGCCCTGGCAGCCGGTGCCGAGTGGCTCGGTACGGCCACCCCCGAAGAGGCCCTCGCCCTGCGCGCGGCCGGCCTGTCCGGGCGCGTCCTGTGCTGGCTCTGGACCCCCGGCGGCCCCTGGCGTGCGGCGATCGAGGCCGATGTCGACGTCTCCGTGAGCGGCCTGTGGGCGCTGGAGGAGGTGCGCGAGGCGGCCGCCGCCGCGGGCGCGCCCGCCCGTGTCCATCTCAAGGCCGACACGGGCCTCGGGCGCAACGGCTGCCAGCCCTCGGACTGGCCGGAACTCGTCGCCGAGGCCCTGCGCGCCGAGGCGGAGGGCCTGGTCACCGTCGTGGGCCTGTGGTCGCACTTCGCCTGTGCCGACGAGCCCGGACACCCCTCCATCCAGGCCCAACTCGGACGTTTCCGCGAGATGGTGGCGTACGCCGAGGAGCAGGGCGTACAGCCGGAGGTGCGGCACATCGCCAACTCACCCGCCACGCTGAACCTGCCCGAGGCCCACTTCGACCTCGTCCGGGCGGGGATCGCGATGTACGGCCTCTCGCCCAGCCCCGAGCTGGGCACCCCCGCCGACCTCGGACTGCGCCCGGTGATGAGCCTGAAGGCCGCGCTGGCCCTGGTGAAGCAGGTCCCCGCCGGTCACGGCGTCAGTTACGGCCATCTGTACACCACCCCCGGCAGCACCACCCTCGGCCTGATCCCCGTCGGCTACGCGGACGGGATCCCGCGCCACGCCTCCGGCACCGGACCGGTCCTGGTCGACGGCAAGCTGCGTACGGTCGCGGGCCGGATCGCCATGGACCAGTTCGTGGTGGACCTGGGCGGCGACGAGCCGCCGCCCGGCACGGAGGCCGTCCTCTTCGGCCCCGGTGACCTCGGCGAGCCCACCGCCGAGGACTGGGCGCAGGCGGCCGGAACCATCGCTTACGAAATCGTGACCCGGATCGGAACCCGCGTGCCCCGCGTCTACGTAAATGTGAAGGCGGAACAAGATGGGTAACCCACACGGGTGAACCCGGGCGGGCGTAGGGCGGGACGAGCGGAGCATCCGGCGATGAGGAGGGGGACGTGAGCGAGACGAGCGCGGAGGCCTTGGAGGTCGTCGCGGGCGCCACCTCCACCACCACCGGGAGCTGGCGCATCGCCGGCCTCGCCGGCGCCGCGATAGGCGTCGTCGCGGCGGGCGCCGCGGCCGGTGTCGCACTGGAGCGGATGACGGTCGGCCGGGGCATGCGCCGCAAGGCCCGGCTCGCCCTCGACTCGGCCGGCCCCTACGGCTCGCTCCGCGGCACCCCCGGCAAGGCGTACGCGGACGACGGCACCGAGCTGCACTACGAGGTCGACGACGTGGAGCCGGAGGGCGGCCCCGCACCGCGCCGCCGCCGGCTCTTCGGACGCAAGGCCCCGGCCCCGGTCACCGTCGTCTTCAGCCACGGTTACTGCCTGAGCCAGGACTCCTGGCACTTCCAGCGGGCCGCGCTGCGCGGCGTGGTGCGGACCGTGCACTGGGACCAGCGCAGCCACGGCCGCTCCAGGCGCGGAGTGGCCCAGGCCCAGGGCACGCCCGTCTCCATCGACCAGCTCGGGCGGGATCTGAAGGCCGTGCTGGACGCGGCCGCGCCCGAGGGTCCGATCGTCCTCGTCGGGCATTCCATGGGCGGTATGACGGTGATGGCCCTCGCCGACCAGTACCCCGAGCTGATCCGCGACCGGGTCGTCGGCGTGGCCCTGGTCGGCACCTCGTCCGGACGGCTCGGCGAGGTCAACTTCGGACTGCCCGTCGCGGGCGTCAACGCGATACGGCGCGTGCTGCCCGGCGTGCTGAAGGCGCTGGGGCAGCAGGCCGAGCTGGTGGAGAAGGGGCGCAGGGCCACCGCCGACCTGTTCGCGGGGATCATCAAGCGGTACTCGTTCGCCTCCCGGGACATCGACCCGGCCGTCGCCCGGTTCGCCGAGCGGATGATCGAGGCAACGCCCATCGATGTGGTCGCCGAGTTCTATCCGGCGTTCACCGACCACGACAAGACCGAGGCGCTGGCCCGTTTCGCCGGCCTTCCCGTGCTGGTGCTGGCCGGTGTCCGGGACCTGGTGACGCCGAGCGAGCACAGTGAGGCGATCGCCGGTCTGCTGCCCGACGCCGAACTGGTGCTGGTGCCGGACGCCGGGCACCTGGTGATGCTGGAGCACCCCGAGGTCGTCACCGATCGCCTCGCCGACCTCCTGATGCGCTCGGGAGCGGTTCCGGCAGGGGCTACCGTGGGGGGCTATGGAAGCACCAGCACCGCACAGCCCGGCTGAGACGCTGCCGGGCGTCACCGCCGAGTTCACCGTCACCTCCCCCGAACAGATGCAGGAGCTGGGGCGCCGTCTGGCCAAGCTGCTGCGCGCCGGCGACCTCGTGATGCTGAACGGCGAGCTGGGGGCGGGCAAGACCACGCTGACCCGCGGCCTCGGCGAGGGGCTGGGGGTGCGCGGCGCGGTCACCTCGCCGACCTTCGTGATCGCCCGGGTGCACCCGTCCCTCGGGGACGGCCCGCCGCTGGTCCATGCGGACGCGTACCGCCTGAGCGGCGGGCTCGACGAGATGGAGGACCTCGACCTCGACGTCTCGCTGCCGGACTCCGTGGTCGTCGTGGAGTGGGGCGAGGGCAAGGTCGAGGAGCTGGCGGACGACCGGCTGCACGTGGTCATCCACCGTGCGGTCGGGGACACGACGGACGAGGTGCGCCACGTGACCCTGAGGGGCCTGGGACGCCGCTGGTCGGCGGTGGACCTGGCCGTGCTGTCGGCCTGAGGGCGCCGTCACCGGGCTTCCGCCCCGCACCCCGAGCCAAGACTCCGGGTGCGGGGCGTTTCGTATCTTCGGTCGGACATGCCGACAAGGCGTCGGCAAAGTGTTGCGCCGCAGGTGCCGGGCGTGGTCACATGGATACCAGTCCGTGGTTAGGTCTGCCTAACCATGCCGCCCCCGCGAGTCCAGGAGGCGTCCATGCCGGCTTCGGAACGCAAAGAGGCGCTGCCGCGCGCGGCGGCAGGGGTGTCGATGCGGGACCTGCTGGCGTCGTGCGCCGCGGCGAAGGCCGTCTCGACACCGCCGCGCGACCCCGCACCGCAGGCGCCCCCCGCGACACCGGCGGCCGAGGAGCGCCGCAGGGCCGCGTAGGGCGGGTTCTTCCCCAGGGGGAGGGCCGGCCGGTCCTTACTGGATGACGACGACCTTCTGGCCGGTCGTCGCGAACTCCCACATCGCCGTGCCGTCCGCACGGGACTCACGGATCCCGCCCAGCTTCTTCGAGGCGCGGGGCTTGGCCGTCGAACCGTCCATCGCCGCGCTGAAGCCGATCACCACGCCGTGGTTCGCCGCGAACCGCACGATGTGCTCGACCGGCGTACCGTCCGAACCGGTCCCGGTGGCGGTCCGGGAGGTCACCTCGTAGGTGCCCGGCCGCGGGTCCACCGTCCCCGGTGTGACCGTGAACGTGCGCTGCGCCTTGTTGTCCGGGCCGACCAGCCACACCCGGTCGTCGGCGAGTGCGTACACGACCCGCTCGCCGGTGCCGGAGCCCCCGGGCAGGGCCGCCGGGTTCTTCTTGGTCCGGGGCGTCTGCGACGGAGCCCCCGGGGAGTTCTTCACCTGCGGCTTGCCCAGGGTGTCGGGTACGTGCGCCGACGCCTGGTAGGCGAGGAAACCGACCGTGGCGACGGCCGCCACGGTGAGCCCGGCCACGAATCCCGAGCTGCTCCTAGCCACCTGTGCCCACCTCTCGACCCCCGCACGCGGAAGCAGTGCGTCGCCCGGATACATCTCGTACACGCCTCGTATACGTGTCGTACGACTTACCGATTCGATCACCGATTCCGTCGTACGCCTTCGCTGTGACGGTAGCAGCAGGCGCGCGCCGGACCGGCCCGGCCGTGCGCCGGGCGTGGGCGCCGTACGCTGTTTGCGTGCTCTTGCTCGCTCTGGATACCGCCACTCCCGCCGTCACCGTCGCCCTGCACGACGGCACGTCCGTCATCGCCTCGTCGAGCCAGGTCGACGCACGCCGGCACGGGGAACTGCTGCTGCCCGCCGTCGACCGGGTCCTCGCCGAGGCGGACACCCGGCTCGACGCCGTCACCGGCATCGTCGTGGGCGTGGGCCCCGGCCCGTACACGGGGCTGCGGGTCGGGCTCATGACCGCCGACACCTTCGGTCTCGCGCTCGGCGTGCCCGTGCACGGCGTGTGCAGCCTCGACGGCCTCGCCTACGCCTCCGACCTCGAGGTGCCCTTCGTCGTGGCCACGGACGCACGCCGCAAGGAGGTCTACTGGGCGCGGTACGACAACGCCCGCACCCGGGCGACCGAGCCCGCCGTGGACCGGCCCGCGGAGATCGCGGAGCAGGTCGCGGGCCTGCCCGCCGTCGGCGCCGGCGCGCTGCTCTACCCCGACACGTTCCCGCAGGCCCACGAGCCCGAGCACGTCTCGGCGGCCGCGCTCGCGTCCCTGGCCGCCGAGAAACTGGCGGCGGGCGAGGAACTGGCTCCACCCCGCCCGCTGTACCTGCGCCGCCCCGACGCGCAGGTGCCCAGGAACTACAAGGTGGTCACCCCCAAGTGACCGCGCCCCTGACACCCGTGCTGCGCGAGATGCGCTGGTGGGACATCGACCCCGTCCTCGAGCTGGAGAAGGAGCTCTTCCCCGAGGACGCCTGGTCGCGGGGCATGTTCTGGTCCGAGCTGGCGCACTCCCGGGGGCCCGGGGCGACCCGGCGGTACATCGTGGCCGTCGACGGCGAGCGGGTGGTCGGCTACGCGGGGCTGGCCGCCCAGGGCGACCTGGCGGACATCCAGACCATCGCCGTGGCCCGCGGCCGGTGGAGCACGGGACTCGGCGGACGGCTGCTCACCGAACTGCTGCGGGCCGCCACGGCGTTCGAGTGCGCCCAGGTGATGCTCGAGTGCCGGGTCGACAACGTGCGCGCGCAGAAGCTCTACGAGCGCTACGGCTTCGAGCCCATCGGGTTCCGACGCGGCTACTACCAGCCGGGAAACGTGGACGCCCTGGTGATGCGCCTGACCACAGCGCCCGACGGCGACTTCGCCGCGGGCTCCCCATCAGTACGAGGAACCGAGAACAATGGCTGACGAACCCCTGGTCCTGGGGATCGAGACCTCCTGCGACGAGACCGGCGTCGGCATCGTCCGCGGTACCACCCTGCTCGCCGACGCCGTCGCCTCCAGCGTCGACGAGCACGCGCGCTTCGGCGGCGTGGTCCCGGAGGTCGCCTCCCGCGCACACCTGGAGGCGATGGTGCCCACCATCGACCGGGCGCTGAAGGAAGCGGGGGTGAGCGCGAAGGACCTGGACGGCATCGCAGTCACCGCCGGCCCCGGCCTCGCCGGCGCGCTGCTGGTCGGCGTCTCGGCGGCCAAGGCGTACGCGTACGCCCTGGGCAAGCCGCTGTACGGGGTGAACCACCTCGCCTCCCATATCTGCGTGGACCAGCTCGAACACGGCGCGCTTCCGGAGCCGACGATGGCGCTGCTGGTCAGCGGCGGGCACTCCTCGCTGCTGCTCTCCACCGACATCACCTCCGACGTACGGCCCATGGGCGCGACCATCGACGACGCGGCGGGCGAGGCCTTCGACAAGATCGCCCGTGTGCTGGACCTCGGCTTCCCCGGCGGCCCGGTCATCGACCGGTACGCCAGGGAAGGCGACCCGGAGGCGATCGCGTTCCCGCGCGGACTCACCGGCCCGCGCGATCCCGCGTACGACTTCTCCTTCTCCGGTCTGAAGACGGCCGTGGCCCGCTGGATCGAGGCCAGGCGGGCGGCGGGCGAGGAGGTGCCGGTGCGCGATGTGGCGGCCTCCTTCCAGGAGGCGGTGGTGGATGTGCTGACCCGCAAGGCGGTGCGGGCCTGCAAGGACGAGGGCGTCGACCATCTGATGATCGGCGGCGGTGTGGCGGCCAACTCCCGTCTGCGCGCCCTGGCCCTGGAGCGCTGCGAGGCGGCCGGGATCCGGCTCCGGGTGCCCCGTCCCAAGCTGTGCACCGACAACGGCGCGATGGTCGCGGCGCTGGGCGCGGAGATGGTCGCCCGCGGGCGGGCCGCCTCGGACTGGGACCTGTCGGCGGACTCGTCGCTGCCGGTGACGGATCCGCATGTGCCCGGCCAGGGGCACGGCCACGACCATGTCCACGAGGTCGGCAAGGAGAACCTGTACTCGTGACGGTCGCGCTGATGTGGGAGGCCCGGGCGGTCGCCGGGCGGGGCGAGGACCTGCTGGCCTGGGCGCGGGCCCAGGAGCTGACGCCTCCTCCGCCGCGGCGCGAGACCTTCCGGGCGCCCGAGGACCGTGTCCTCGTCATCACCTGGTGGGACGCGGACCTCGCCGCGGAGCTTCCCGAACTCCCCGAGCCCGGCAGGGAGTTGGTGACCAGGGCGGTGCACCGCTGGCGTTTCGAGTCGGTGGACGGCGGCTGAACCGTACGGCCTTGTCCCGGGGGCCGGCGGTGCCGGCGCCGACGCCGCTCAGGCCGGGTGGCCCAGCAGCATCGTCGGTGCTCCCGCGACCCGGGTCAGGAACACGGTCACCGCGCGGGGGCCGTGCGGCTTGGGCATGACCTTGCGGCGCAGTTCCTCCGGCTCGACCGCCGAGCCGCGCTTCTTCACCGTCAGGATCCCGACCTGCCGCTCCCGCAGCAGGGCCTTCAACTTCTTCACATTGAAGGGGAGTCGGTCGGTGATCTCGTAGGCGGTGGCGTAGGAGGAGTCGTGGTGCGCGTCCGAGGTCACGTAGGCGATCGTTTCGTCGATCAGCCCGCCGTCCACCTCCGCGGCCACCTCCGCCACCAGATGCGCGCGGATCGCGGCGCCGTCGGGTTCGTACAGATAGCGGCCGAGCGGACGTACCGGAGGGTCGGGCAGGCCACGGCCGCGCAGCGCGCGGGGTCCGGGCAGCAGCGTGGCCCGGACGAGTCCGGGCTCGGTGCCGAACCACAGCACCGCCTCCTTCACGTCCCCGCCGTCCGAGATCCACTCGGCCTCCGCCTCGGCCGGCACCGCCTCGTGCGGGATGCCGGGCGCGACCTTGAGCGCGGCGCGCGGCGCCTTGAGGGCCGTGGCCACGGCCCAGGACAGCGGGGGTGAGTACGCCTCCGGGTCGAAGATGCGTCCGCGCCCGCCGCGTCGTGCCGGATCCACGAAGACGGCGTCGTACGACGAGACGTCCACCCGCGTGACATCGTCCTCGCGCACCTCGATCAGCGCGGACAGGCCGAGCGCTTCGGCGTTCGCCCGTGCCACCGCCGCGGTCAGCGGGTCGCGGTCCACGGCCAGCACCCGGATGCCGGCCCGGGCGAACGCGATCGCGTCGCCGCCGATGCCGCAGCACAGATCGGCGACGGAGGTGACGCCGAGCGCCCGCAGCCGGGCCGCCCGGTGGGCGGCGACCGCCGTCCTCGTCGACTGCTCGACGCCGTTCGGAGTGAAGAACATCCGCCCCGCGTCCTCGGCCCCGAACTTCGCCGCCGCCCGCTCGCGCAGCCGCGCCTGGGTCAGGGCCGCCGAGACCAGTTCGGCGGGGTGCTCGCGGCGCAGCCGGGTGGCGACGGCCAGTTCCTCGGCCGGTGCGGTGCCGCGCACCTGGTCGAGGAGGGCGCGGCCCTCGGGGCTGAGCAGGGAGTCGAGGCAGAGGTCGTTCACGGGGCCATTGTCGGCCAGTCGGTGGATGGCGTGCGCCCGGCCGCGGTGTCGGCCCGCCGGGACTCTCGGCGGCTGCAAGGATCCGACAGCATGCGGATCGTACGACAAAATGACCAAAAGAGTGCGAACGGTCTCCCGGCGCTCGCGTCCGGCTGCATCGACACCGCCAGGCGCTGGGCGGCGCGCCCGGGGGACCACCTGTGAGGGGGCGGCCGAGGGGGCTGCCGAGGCGACGGCCGAGCGGAGGGCTGCGGGCGCGGCTGAGGGCGCGGCTGAGGGGACGGCGGCTCCTGCGGGTGATGGCCGCCGGAGCGGGCGCCGTCGTGTTGCTGTCCGGCTGCGCCCCGTCCGTCGACCCCATCGAACGGCTGGGCAGGAAGGCGGCGCAGAGGGTGCACCGCACGCACGCATCCCACGAGCGGGCCTACCGGCGCTGGGGCCTCGCCGCCCCGCTCGCGCCCGCACCCCGGCCGCCTCGCCCTCTCGGCGGGGCACAGGAGCGCCTGCCGGTGGCGCTCGACCGTGTCCCCACCCGCGACAAGGTCGTCTTCCTCACCTACGACGAGGGGGCCGAGGACGACTCCCGTTTCGTCGACATGGTCCGTGAACTGCGGCTGCCGGTGAGCGTGTTCCTCACCGACCGTGCCGTGGGACCGGGCTATGCGCGCGCCGCACGGCTGCGCGCGGCCGGTGCCGTCATCCAGAACCACACCCTGGACCGCACCGCGCTGCGCGGCCGCCCGTACGACGAGCAGCGCGCCGAGATCTGCGGCCAGCGCGACCGGTTGAAGGCCAGGCTGGGAGTGCTGCCCCGGCTGCTGCGGCCGCCGTACGGCAGGTACGACCGTACGACGCTGCGGGCCGCTGCGGACTGCGGCATCACGGCGCTCATCCTGTGGCGTCCCGCCCCGAGCCCGGGAACGGGCCGTCACGGCGGGGACGCGGCACCCCGTTCGGGGGACATCGTCCTGCCCCACGAAGCGGGCCGCCCCCTTGCTTCCCTGACCGCGGAGACAACCCGGCTTCTGCGCCGTATCCAGTCACGGGGTTTCACGGTGGGACGTCTGGAGGACTACCTGTAGACCGGTGCGGGGTGCCCCGCTCGCGCGGCGCGCCGCCGCGCATTGGCACTCCGCTTGACCGAGTGCTAATCGCGGTCATAGTCTCGGCTCTGGCACTCACCACTGGAGAGTGCCAACGAAGCGACGGGCAGGTCCGGCACCCGCGACGACGGATCCACCTGGTCGCCACCTCAGACAGTTAACCCCGTGAGATCTCCGAAGGGGGAGGTCGGATCGTGACGACCACCAGCTCCAAGGTTGCCATCAAGCCGCTCGAGGACCGCATCGTGGTCCAGCCGCTGGACGCCGAGCAGACCACGGCCTCTGGCCTGGTCATCCCGGACACCGCGAAGGAGAAGCCCCAGGAGGGCGTCGTCCTCGCCGTGGGCCCGGGCCGCATCGAGGACGGCAAGCGCGTCGAGCTCGACGTCAAGGTCGGCGACGTGGTGCTTTACAGCAAGTACGGCGGCACCGAGGTGAAGTACAACAACGAGGAGTACCTCGTTCTCTCGGCTCGCGACGTGCTCGCGATCATCGAGAAGTAATTCACCGAAGCAGACTGCTTTGAGCTGCGCCCCTGGCCCCCGCGACCGTTGATCAGCCGGGCGTCGGGGGCGCCGTTCGTCTTTCACCGCGATGACGGCTGCTCCCCGGGAGCGGCCGGGGATCGCATTCGAGAGGACTGAAACGCTCCATGGCGAAGATCCTGAAGTTCGACGAGGACGCCCGTCGCGCTCTCGAGCGCGGCGTCAACAAGCTTGCCGACACGGTCAAGGTGACGATCGGCCCCAAGGGTCGCAACGTCGTCATCGACAAGAAGTTCGGTGCCCCCACCATCACCAACGACGGTGTCACCATCGCCCGTGAGGTGGAAGTAGAGGACCCGTACGAGAACCTCGGCGCCCAGCTGGTGAAGGAGGTGGCGACCAAGACCAACGACATCGCTGGTGACGGCACCACCACCGCCACCGTGCTCGCCCAGGCGCTGGTGCGCGAGGGCCTGAAGAACGTCGCCGCGGGTGCCTCCCCGGCCGCCCTGAAGAAGGGCATCGACGCGGCCGTCGCCGCGGTCGCCGAGGACCTGCTGGCCACCGCCCGCCCGATCGACGAGAAGTCCGACATCGCCGCCGTCGCCGCGCTGTCCGCCCAGGACCAGCAGGTCGGCGAGCTCATCGCCGAGGCGATGGACAAGGTGGGCAAGGACGGTGTCATCACCGTCGAGGAGTCCAACACCTTCGGTCTGGAACTGGACTTCACCGAGGGCATGGCCTTCGACAAGGGCTACCTGTCGCCGTACTTCGTGACGGACCAGGAACGCATGGAGGCCGTCCTCGACGACCCCTACATCCTCATCACCCAGGGCAAGATCTCCGCCATCGCGGACCTGCTGCCGCTGCTGGAGAAGGTCATCCAGGCCGGGTCCTCCAAGCCGCTGCTGATCATCGCCGAGGACGTCGAGGGCGAGGCCCTGTCCACCCTCGTCGTGAACAAGATCCGCGGCACCTTCAACGCCGTCGCCGTCAAGGCCCCCGGCTTCGGTGACCGCCGCAAGGCGATGCTCCAGGACATTGCGGTCCTCACCGGCGCCACGGTCGTCTCCGAGGAGGTCGGCCTCAAGCTCGACCAGGTCGGCCTGGACGTGCTGGGCTCCGCCCGCCGTGTCACGGTCACCAAGGACGACACGACCATCGTCGACGGCGGTGGCAAGTCCGAGGACGTCGCGGCCCGCGTCGCCCAGATCAAGGCCGAGATCGAGACCACGGACTCCGACTGGGACCGCGAGAAGCTCCAGGAGCGCCTCGCCAAGCTGGCCGGCGGCGTGTGCGTGATCAAGGTCGGCGCCGCCACCGAGGTGGAGCTTAAGGAGAAGAAGCACCGCCTGGAGGACGCCATCTCCGCGACCCGCGCCGCGGTCGAGGAGGGCATCGTCTCCGGTGGTGGCTCCGCGCTGGTCCACGCCGCCAAGGTGCTCGAGGGCGGCCTCGGCAAGCAGGGCGACGAGGCCACCGGTGTGACCATCGTGCGCCGCGCGGTCGTCGAGCCGCTGCGCTGGATCGCCGAGAACGCGGGCCTGGAGGGCTACGTCATCGCCTCCAAGGTCGCCGAGCTGGAGAAGGGCCAGGGCTACAACGCCGCCACCGGCGAGTACGGCGACCTGGTCAAGGCCGGCGTCATCGACCCGGTCAAGGTCACCCGCTCCGCCCTGGAGAACGCCGCCTCCATCGCCTCCCTGCTGCTGACGACCGAGACCCTGGTCGTCGAGAAGAAGGAAGAGGAGGAGCCGGCCGCCGCGGGTCACGGCCACGGCCACGCCCACTGACGGCCGATCCTTCCGAGCCGACCGAGGCCCGGCTCCCCTCAGAAGGGAAGCCGGGCCTCGGGGTGTTCTGTCGGGGAGAGCGCCGGGCCTCGGGGTGTTCCGTCGGCTTCGGGGCGCCGGCGGCCGGGGTTTCGGCGCTCGGAGCTCAGCGCTCCAGCGCGTCGAGCGCGCCGAGCTGGTCCATCAGTCCCAGCTGGTCGTGCTGCCACCAGGTCTCGGCGATCTTCGCGTCCGGCCCGAACCGGAACAGGGTCATCCCGGTCATGGCGACCTGCCGCCCGGTGGGGGCGATCCCGAGGAATTCGCCCTTGTGGGTGGCGTTCCAGGTCCACCGCGCGCAGGCACGCTCGCCCCGCGCGATCAGGTCCTCGACGGTGAAGGTGGAGTCGAAGGCGTCCCGCCACATCCGGTACTCGCGACGGATCGCGTCCAGGCCGATGGTGTCCTGCGGATTGACGGGATCGTGGCTGTGGCAGCCTTCCGTGATCAGGTCGTTGAGCGGCGGCAGTTCACCCGGCTCCGAGAGCGTGTCGAAGAAGCGCCGTACGACATCCTCGTACAATTGTTCGTCTCGTACCACGTCGAGATCCATGAAGACGGGCATCTCGTCACAGAGGGCGACCATCTCCCGGAAGATCCTGCCGGTCTCGGGCAGGTTCGAGTTCCGCATCGCGTCCTCGTACGACGGGAACTCCACGAGCTCGACGAGGTGCGACTCGTCGGACCGGTCCCTGCCGACCAGGTCGTGCGTGGCCCTCCGCTTCCCTTTGGTCTGCTCCACCCACGCGTCGATCAGCCGGTTCATCTCCTCGAACCGGTCGGTTCTGCACTCGATGAGCTGTACGAAGGTCATGACGTCGCCTCCGGCCCTGCGTCCGGTTCGGTCCAGGCCATTTTCCCACCGGAGCGGCGACGTCACCTCCGCCCGTCACTGCGGGCCGTACTTGCGTCCCGTCCGGGAGCTGATTCCGCCCAGCAGCGCGCGCGGTGTCACCTTCACCAGGCCCATCAGCGTCTTGTACCGCGGGTCCGGAATGGACAGCGTCTTGCCCCGCGCCAGGTCCGCGAGCGCCGAGGCGACCAGCTTGTCGGCGTCCAGCCACATCCAGCCCGGGATGTTGTCCGTGCCCATCCCGGCACGCTCGTGGAACTCCGTGCGCACGAAGCCCGGGGCCAGCGCCATCAGCCGGACGCCCGACCCGGCGAGGTCCCGCGCCGCGCCCTGAGTGAACTGCACGACCCACGCCTTGGACGCTCCGTAGGTGCCGCGCGGCACGAACGCCGCGACCGAGGCCACGTTCACGACCCCGCCGCGGCCGCGGGTGCGCATCGCCTCCGCCGCGGCGCCGGTCAGCCGCAGCACTGCCTCGCAGTGCACCTTCAGCATCCGCAGCTCGTCGGCCATCGGCACATCGAGATAACGGCCTTTGTTGCCGAAGCCCGCGTTGTTGACGAGCAGGTCGACCGGGTTCCTGAGGTCGGACAGACGTGCGGCCACCGCCTCGATGCCCTCGTCGGTGGCCAGGTCCGCGGTCAGCACCTTCACCTCGATGCCGTGCCGGTCGTGCAACTCCGTCGCCTGCTCGCGCAGCCGCTTGGTGTCGCGTGCCACCAGGACGAGGTCATGGCCGTCTGCGGCGAGCCGTCGTGCGAACGCGGCGCCGATGCCCGCGGTCGATCCCGTAATCAGAGCCGTTGTCATGGGCCAACGATAGTGACCCGGACTGACCGAGTCCGCCCGCCGGACCGGGGATTTCACCGGCTCGGACGCCAACGTCCGCAGCCGAGGCGTCAGTTCGCCGCCGCATGCTTGCGGGCGTATTCCCGTGCCGCCCGTGCGATGCCCGAGTGCAGGGCGCCGCCCGCCGCCAACAGACCGGGCAGCAGATGCCTTTCCGTCGTCGACGCCCGGAACTGGAGGGCGACCGTGATGTCGTGCCCGGGCCGGTGCACGATCTCCACGGAGTCGCCGACCCGTATCTCACCCGGTGTGATCACCCGCAGATATGCGCCGGGGGCGCCCTGACGGGTGAACCGCCTGACCCAGCCGCGCTCGCCCAGGTGCTCCTGGAAGGTGCGGCACGGAATCCGCCCCGAGGTGACCTCCAGCACCACCTCGGGCCCGATGCGCCAGCGCTCGCCGATCCGTGCGCCGGACACGTCGACCCCCTCCGTGGTGAGGTTCTCGCCGAAGGAGCCGTTCGGCAGCTCACGGCCCAGCTCCCGCTCCCAGGCATCCAGGTCCTCCCGGGCGAACGCGTACACCGCCTGGTCGTCACCCCCGTGGTGCCGCAGGTCGCACACCGAGTCCCCGGCCACCCCGCTGGCGCCGACCCCCTTGGGCCCCGGCGCCGCCACCCGGACCGGCCCGTCCACGGGCTGCTTGTCGATGCCGGTCAGACCCTCCGGCTGGTCGGTGTAGTCGACGGACTTGGGCCGGCCCAGGTTTACAGAAAGAAGCTTCATGCCCGCACCGTAGGGGACGGGTGGTCAAAGCGTCGATGCGATATGTGCCGCACCACCCAAGATGCACTTATGCTCAAAGGGTGATCGAGGCCCGTCATCTCCGTGTGCTGCGCGCCGTGGCCGCCACCGGCTCCTTCTCGGCGGCCGGGCGCGAGCTGGGCTGCACCCAGCCGGCCGTCAGCCAGCAGATGAAGGCGCTGGAGACGTCCGTCGGCACGCCTCTGCTCGTCCGGACCGGCCGCGAGATGCGCCTGACGCAGGCCGGCGAGGCCCTGGTGCGGCACGCGTCGGGCATCCTCGCCGGGCTGACCGCCGCGGAGGAGGAGGTCGCCGCCATCGCGGGACTGAGGGCCGGCCGGGTCCGTCTGGTCTCCTTCCCGAGCGGCAGCTCCACGCTGGTGCCCACCGCGCTGGCCGCCCTGCGCGCCGCGCACCCCGGCACCCGGGTCTCCCTGGTGGAGGCCGAACCACCCGAGTCCGTCGAGAAGCTGCGCGCGGGCGACTGCGATGTCGCCCTCGCCTTCCGATACGGGGGCGCGGCGGGTGCAAAGGAGTGGGACGACCTGTTCGCACGTCCCCTGCTCGGCGACCGGCTGGTCGCCCTCGTGCCCGAGGGGCACCGGCTGGCGCGCGCGGAGTCCGTCGCCATCGGCGAACTGGCCGGGGAACCGTGGATCGCGGGCTGTCCGCGCTGCCGGGGGCAACTCGTGGAGGTGTGCGAGAGCGCCGGTTTCACGCCCCGTATCGACTTCGCCACCGACGACTATCCGGCGGTGGTCGGCCTGGTGGGCGCCGGGCTCGGCGTAGCCGTACTGCCGCAGCTCGCGATCGAGTCCGTACGTCCTAGGGGCGCGCGTCCGGTGGCGCTGGAACCCGTGGTGCGGCGGGAGATCGTCGCCCTGACTCTGCCGGATCTGGCGCAGGTGCCGGCGGTGGCGGCGACGCTGGACGAACTGGCGCGGGCCGCGGTGCGCTAGCCCGCTGTGCGACGGGGGCCGTCTGTCGTGCGGCCGGTGGTACCCCGGAACCCGGCGGTACCCCAAAAATGGGCACGCTCATGCGTGCCCGTCGTGCAAAAACGTTCCTTCAGTTGTTGGAGGCGGAGGAGCCCCCGCTGGAGGTCGATGCCGGCACCAGCCGGTTGCGTGCTCGCCCCATGAGCTCTTCGCGCTCGTCCTCGGTCAGTCCGCCCCATACGCCGTACGGCTCGCGCACCGCCAGTGCGTGGGCTGCGCACTCGGCGCGTACGGGGCACCTCATGCAGACCTCTTTGGCCGAGTTCTCACGAGCGCTCCGGGCTGCCCCGCGTTCTCCCTCCGGATGGAAGAAGAGCGAGCTGTCGACCCCACGGCAGGCCGCATGGAGCTGCCAGTCCCACAGATCCGCGTTCGGACCGGGAAGGCGGGAGAAATCTGCCATTGCGTGTCCCCTTGTTGCCGTTTTGGGCGGATACCTGCCCCTGACCGTACATCGACGATCTAAGGATATGAAAATATGACTCATTGCGAATCTAGCCCTAGACACCAGCAAACGGGAAGAAAAGCGGCTAAATGGGGCATAGGTTGTGATGAAAGTTCGAGGGCCCGCCGCGCATGTATGCACCGTGTCCGCGCCCTCACGTACAGTGCCGAAGACGGCTTGCTGCACCGTAACTCTTTCGAGTGACCATCGTTGAGAGTGCGGAGGCGGTTGAAACAACAAGCGCTCGGGCAGGCGTCCGAGGGCGTCGACCGCTCAGGTGACGATTCGTACCAGCCTGGAGGCTCAAGGTGACGCGCATCAGCTGCGGAGGGCGGTCATGACATCCGTCCTCGTCTGCGACGACTCCCCGCTTGCCCGAGAGGCGCTCCGCCGCGCGGTGGCGACCGTGCCCGGTGTCGAGCGCGTGACGACGGCGGCCAACGGCGAGGAAGTCCTCCGCCGCTGGGGGGCCGACCGTTCGGACCTGATTCTGATGGACGTACGCATGCCCGGCCTGGGCGGCGTCGAGACCGTGCGGCGGCTGCTGTCCGCCGACCCCGGTGCGCGCATCATCATGCTCACCGTCGCGGAGGACCTCGACGGGGTGGCGCTCGCGGTCGCCGCCGGCGCGCGCGGCTATCTGCACAAGGACGCCTCGCGCGCGGAACTGCGGGCGACCGTCACGCAGGCCCTCGCCGACCCGACTTGGAGGCTCGCCCCGCGGCGGCTGCGCTCGGCCGAGATGGGCGCCGCGCCCACGCTCACCGCGCGCGAGATCCAGGTCCTGGAGGGCATGAGCCACGGCCGCTCGAACGCGGAGATCGGCCGTGAGCTGTTCCTCTCCGAGGACACGGTGAAGACGCACGCCCGCCGGCTGTTCAAGAAACTCGGCGCCTCCGACCGTGCGCACGCCGTGGCGCTCGGCTTCCGATGGGGCCTGGTCCGCTAAGTGGACCACCGCGGGGGTGCGCAGATCCCCGCCTGCCGCACGGCGGGCGGGGCGCGGCGACCCCAGGGAAGTCAAGGCACCCGCACTTCCCTGGAGCCGCTCGGCTACAGGGTCCGCCGGATGCCCGCTGCTCGTTTCGCCGCGGATGCCGCATCCTTGAGGTGTGGAGTTCCTCGGGGACGAGTCGGTCGAGCGGGAGGGGAGGGCGCAGGCGATGGGTTCCGGCGCACCTGCTCATAACGCTTCGGTGCACAACTACGGACGCGGTGCCACGGATCGGACGACGCCAAGGCACCATGGACCGATGCGCGACGACGAGACAACGGTTATCGGTGCGCTCGTGCATCGCGCCGTCGACGGCGACGAGCAGGCGACCCATGACCTGCTCGCCCGCGTTCACCCGCTGGCCCTGCGCTACTGCCGTACGCGGCTGTCCCGGCTGCCGGGCGACGCGCGGCACTTCGTCGAGGACCTGGCGCAGGAGGTCTGCGTGGCCGTGCTGCTCGCGCTGCCGCGTTACAAGGACACCGGGCGCCCGTTCGAGGCGTTCGTCTTCGCGATCGCCGCGCACAAGGTCGCGGACCTTCAGCGCGCGGCGATGCGGCACCCCGGCTCGACGGCGGTCCCGTCGGACGAGATGCCCGAACGCCCGGACGACTCCCTGGGCCCCGAGGAGCGGGCGCTGCTGAGCAGCGACGCCGAGTGGGCCAAGAAACTCCTGGCCAACCTCCCCGAGAACCAGCGCGAGCTGCTGCTGCTGCGGATCGCCGTCGGCTTGACCGCGGAGGAAACAGGTCAGATGTTGGGAATGTCACCGGGAGCGGTGAGGGTGGCGCAGCACAGGGCGCTGAGCAGGCTGCGCGCGCTCGCCGAGCAGTAGCGGCCCTGCCGCCGCGTCCCCGCGCGCCGCGTCCTCACGTCCCGGTCGCGTTTTCTTCGCCGGCGCAACGGCGACCAGCGAAGACGGCGGAGTTCCGCGCTGCCGGGGCCCGCTCGGCCCGGTGCTCCGCAGGGCCCCCGCCCCGCGCCTGAACCGAGGGGCCGCCGACTCCGTACGAACATACGAAGTCGAGGGTCGCTCCCCATCGTGGAATGAGCTACCCGCGCTTCCCGTTAGCATGGACATCCGCACCGATCAAGGCCATTTGGGGAAGGTGTCATGACTGCCAACGTCGACGGAGTGCCCGAGAAATTCGCGACACTCGGGCTGACCTACGACGACGTGCTGCTGCTGCCGGGCGCGTCGGACATGGCGCCCGACGAGATCGACACCACCTCGTACGTCTCCAAGAACGTCCGGGTCAGCATCCCGCTCCTGTCCGCCGCCATGGACAAGGTCACCGAGTCGCGCATGGCGATCGCGATGGCCCGCCAGGGCGGTGTCGGTGTACTGCACCGCAACCTGTCCATCGAGGACCAGGCCAACCAGGTCGACCTGGTCAAGCGCTCCGAGTCCGGCATGGTGGCCAACCCCATCACCATCCACCCGGACGCCACCCTCGGCGAGGCCGACGCCCTGTGCGGCAAGTTCCGCATCAGCGGCGTTCCCGTCACCGACCCCGCCGGCAAGCTGCTCGGCATCGTCACCAACCGTGACATGGCCTTCGAGAGCGACCGCTCCCGCCGGGTACGCGAGGTCATGACCCCGATGCCCCTGGTCACCGGCAAGGTCGGCATCACCGGCGACGAGGCCATGGAGCTGCTGCGCCGCCACAAGATCGAGAAGCTTCCGCTGGTCGACGACGCGGGCGTCCTCAAGGGCCTGATCACGGTCAAGGACTTCGTCAAGGCGGAGAAGTACCCGAACGCCGCGAAGGACGCCGAGGGCCGTCTCATCGTCGGTGCCGCGGTCGGCGTGGCGGGCGACGCCTTCGAGCGCGCCCAGGCTCTGATCGAGGCCGGTGTCGACTTCATCGTCGTCGACACCGCGCACGGCCACTCCCGGCTGGTCGGTGACATGGTCGCCAAGATCAAGTCGAACTCGTCCGGCGTCGACGTCATCGGCGGCAACATCGCCACCCGCGAGGGCGCTCAGGCGCTCATCGACTCCGGCGTGGACGGCATCAAGGTCGGCGTCGGCCCGGGTTCCATCTGCACCACCCGCGTGGTCGCCGGCATCGGTGTGCCCCAGGTGACCGCCATCTACGAGGCGTCGCTCGCCGCCAGGGAGGCCGGTGTCCCGGTCATCGGCGACGGCGGCCTGCAGTACTCCGGCGACATCGCGAAGGCCCTGGTCGCGGGCGCCGACACGGTGATGCTGGGCTCGCTGCTGGCCGGCTGCGAGGAGTCGCCGGGCGAACTGCTGTTCATCAACGGCAAGCAGTTCAAGTCGTACCGCGGCATGGGCTCCCTGGGCGCGATGCAGTCCCGCGGCGACCGTAAGTCCTTCTCCAAGGACCGCTACTTCCAGGAGCGCATCGCCTCCGACGACGAGCTGATCCCGGAGGGCATCGAGGGCCAGGTGCCCTACCGCGGCCCGCTCTCCTCGGTCGTCCGCCAGCTGGTCGGCGGTCTGCGCCAGTCGATGTTCTACGTCGGCGGCAGGACGGTCCCCGAGCTTCAGGCGAAGGGCCAGTTCGTCCGGATCACCTCCGCGGGTCTGAAGGAGAGCCACCCGCACGACATCCAGATGACGGTCGAGGCGCCGAACTACAGCAGGAAGTGATCCACGCGCTCCACGCGCGCGTGGAGCGCGTCCGGCGATCCTGACGATGACGACCTCCGAGGGGCGGTCCGGAAGCTTCCGGACCGCCCTCGTCGTCCGTCCGGGGCGGCCCCCGTCGCAGCCGTCGGCGATACTGGAAGACGCTGAAACGCATCAGGGAAAGGCCACAGACGTGACTGAGATCGAGATCGGGCGCGGCAAGCGCGGCCGCCGGGCGTACGCCTTCGACGACATCGCCGTCGTCCCCAGCCGCCGTACGCGGGACCCGAAGGAGGTCTCGATCGCCTGGCAGATCGACGCCTACCGCTTCGAGCTGCCCTTCCTGGCCGCCCCCATGGACTCGGTCGTCTCCCCGGCCACCGCGATCCGCATCGGCGAGCTGGGCGGCCTGGGTGTACTGAACCTCGAGGGCCTGTGGACGCGGTACGAGGACCCCCAGCCGCTCCTCGACGAGATCGTCGAGCTGCCGGTCGAGGCCGCCACCCGGCGCCTCCAGGAGGTCTACGCGGCTCCCATCAAGGAGGAGCTGATCGGGCAGCGCATCAAGGAGGTGCGCGACTCGGGCGTGGTCACCGCGGCCGCGCTCTCCCCGCAGCGCACGGCCCAGTTCTCCAAGGCCGTCGTGGACGCGGGCGTGGACATCTTCGTCATCCGCGGGACGACGGTCTCGGCGGAGCACGTCTCCCACTCGCACGAGCCGCTGAACCTGAAGCAGTTCATCTACGAGCTCGACGTCCCGGTGATCGTCGGCGGCTGCGCCACCTACACCGCCGCCCTGCACCTGATGCGTAGCGGCGCGGCCGGCGTGCTGGTCGGCTTCGGCGGCGGCGCCGCGCACACCACGCGCAATGTGCTCGGCATCCAGGTCCCGATGGCCACGGCGGTCGCGGACGTGGCGGCGGCCCGCCGCGACTACATGGACGAGTCCGGCGGCCGGTATGTGCACGTGATCGCGGACGGCGGCGTCGGCTGGTCCGGTGACCTCCCGAAGGCGATCGCCTGCGGTGCCGACGCCGTGATGATGGGCTCCCCGCTGGCCCGCGCCACGGACGCGCCCGGCAGGGGCCATCACTGGGGCATGGAGGCCGTCAACGAGGAGCTGCCGCGCGGCAAGAAGGTCGACCTCGGCACGGTCGGCACGATCGAGGAGGTCCTCACCGGTCCCTCGCACACCCCGGACGGCTCGATGAACCTCTTCGGTGCCCTGCGCCGGGCGATGGCCACCACCGGCTACAGCGAGCTGAAGGAGTTCCAGCGGGTCGAGGTGACGGTGGCGGACTCACAGCACCGGCGGTGATGTGACGCGGCGCTCGGCTTGAGCGGACGAAGGGGCCTGGTTCACCCGGACGGGTGTACCGGGCCCCTTCGTGTTTCCAAGTGCCCAGGTGGGGGCGCATTTTCCTGCGAAGGGCGCACGGTTGCGTTCGGGGCGAAAGCGGATTGGAGGACGGTGCCGGGGCGGTAACGTCCGTGTCCGGCGACCCGGTTCTCGGGGGCGCCCCCTTCCAGGGACATGGTTCCGGACCCCGGCCGGTCGGGGCCCGGCCCGAGTTCCGACGGACCGCCTACCGGGCCAATGGGCGGCATCGCGGAAGGGGGCGCGCCCATGGGCCGTCACCGCAGGCCCACCCGCTGGGACCGGATCCGTCTGTGGACGGTGAAGTGCCGGAGGAGGTGGATCTTGCGGATCTTCGGATGGTGAGCGGCCACCCCCACGAGGACTAGGGGTGGACACTCTGTTCACCATTCGGGAGCCTGCCGCAGTGGCCGCTGCGGTGGGCTCCGCCTTTTGTACGGTACCGGATCCGCCGTCGGGCGGTCCGGCATCGGTGTAGGTGGATCTTGCGGATCTTCGGATGGTGAGCGGCCACCCCCACGAGGACTAGGGGTGGACACTCTGTTCACCATTCGGGAGCCTGCCGCAGTGCCCTCTGCGGTGGGCTCCGTCTGCCCGTACCGTAGCGGCGCAGCCGTCCCCACTGCCACCGTCCCCGGAGGCCCGGGCGCCGCACGCGCCCCCCTTCACAACCGATGCGCCGCCCCCGTAGGCGCGGCCCCCCGTGTGTCCAGCAGCAGCTGGGCCTTCACCGACAGGCCCTGGAGGTCGTAGGTGCGGTGCTGCTGGAGCAGGATCGTCAGATCCGCGCCCGCCACCGCCTCGTACAGCGAGTCCGCGCGCGGGATCGGGCGGTCGAGGACGCTCCAGGACGGGACGAGCGGGTCGTGGTAGCTGACGGAGGCACCCAGCTCCATCAGGCGCAGCGCGATCTCCTGCGCGGGGGAGCCCTGGAGGTCGGCGAGGTCCGGCTTGTAGGTGATGCCGAGCAGCAGGACCCGGGCGCCGCGGGCCGACTTGCCGTGCTCGTTCAGAAGGGCCGCGGCGCGCTGCACGACGTACTGCGGCATGCGGCTGTTGACCTGCTGCGCCAGCTCCACCATGCGCAGGCTGCGCCCGGTCGGGCTCGTCAGGTCCTGGGGGACGGCGTGGCCGCCGACGCCGGGGCCGGGGCGGAAGGCCTGGAAGCCGAACGGCTTGGTCTCCGCGCAGCGGATGACGTCCCACAGGTCGACGCCCAAGTCGTGGCACAGCACCGCCATTTCGTTGACCAGTGCGATATTGACCTGCCGGTAGTTGGTCTCCAGCACCTGCACGGTCTCCGCCTCGCGCGGTCCACGCGCGCGTACCACCTTGTCCGTCAGGCGCCCGTAGAACGCGGCGGCGGACTCCGTGCAGGCGGGGGTGAGGCCGCCGATGACCTTGGGCGTGTTGGCGGCCCCGAAGTCGCGGTTGCCGGGGTCGACGCGGCTGGGGGAGCAGGCGAGGTGGAAGTCGCGGCCCGCGCGCAGCCCGGAGCCCGCCTCCAGGAGCGGACGCAGGAACTCCTCGGTGGTGCCGGGCGGAACCGGTGACTCCAGGATGACGGTGGTGTGCGGGCGCAGCCGCCCGGCGAGGGTGCGGGCGGCGGCCTTCACCTGGTCGAGGTCGGGTGCGCCGTCGGCGCCGCGCGGGGTGGGGGCGCAGATGACGGCGGTGCGGACGCGGCCGAGTTCGGCGGGGTTGGTGGTGGGCCGGAAGCCTCGTGCGAGCATCCGGCGCAGTTCGGCGGCGGTGAGGGAGCCGGCCTCGGGCCCTGTGCGGTACCCGAGCGTCGGGATGCCGGCCGCGACGGCGGCCTGAGCCAGGGGCAGGCCGAGATGACCGAGTCCGATGACGGCGAGATCTGCGGGCATGGCGTGGGCCGTCCTTCCCAGTAGCCGAAGCGGGAGAGGTGCGCAACCGCTGTGGACAGAATGAGCGAGCGAAGAGCGCAATGTCAGACTAGGAGTAAATATGACCGATTTGCGTGATTGACTGCGCGCGTTTCCTCAGGTGTTTGTCCACAGGCCGCCGGTGCGTGGTGGCCGAAGTCGGGCATCACGGTCAGACTTTGGGCATGAGGAGAGGTGAGCCGGTAGTCGCTTGACGGGTGTGGGCCGGCGCGACATGGCGGGAGGCAGCGGTGAGGACAGCGACACTGGGGCCGGCGCAGCGTGCCGAGTCACTGGCGGGCATGGCCGAGCGCGAGCTGGACGTGCTGGTCGTGGGCGGAGGTGTGGTCGGCGCGGGCACGGCGCTGGACGCCGCCACCCGCGGACTGTCCACGGGCCTGGTCGAGGCCCGGGACTGGGCGTCGGGCACCTCCAGCAGGTCCAGCAAACTGATACACGGCGGCCTGCGCTATCTGGAGATGCTGGACTTCGCCCTTGTGCGCGAGGCGCTGAAGGAGCGCGGTCTGCTGCTGGAGCGCCTGGCGCCCCATCTGGTGAAGCCGGTCCCCTTCCTGTACCCCCTGAAGCACAAGGGCTGGGAGCGGCTGTACGCGGGCACGGGCGTCGCGCTCTACGACGCGATGTCGATGGCGCGCGGCCACGGCCGGGGTCTGCCGCTGCACCGCCACCTGACCCGCCGTCACGCCCTTCGCGTCGCCCCCTGCTTGAAGAGGGACGCACTGGTCGGCGCATTGCAGTACTACGACGCACAGGTGGACGACGCCCGCTTCGTGACGAACCTGGTGCGCACCTCCGCGTGGTACGGCGCGAAGGTCGCCAACCGCGCCCGTGTGACAGGCTTCCTGCGCGAGGGCGCGCGGGTCGTGGGCGCCAGGGTGCTGGATGTGGAGGGCGGCGGGGAGTACGAGGTCCGCGCCCAGCAGATCGTCAACGCGACGGGGGTGTGGACCGACGACACCCAGGCGATGGTGGGCGAGCGGGGCCAGTTCCACGTCCGGGCGTCCAAGGGCATCCACCTGGTCGTCCCGAAGGACCGGGTGCACTCGACGACGGGTCTGATCCTGCGTACCGAGAAGTCCGTCCTCTTCGTCATCCCCTGGGGCCGGCACTGGATCATCGGCACCACCGACACCGAATGGAATCTGGACAAGGCCCACCCCGCCGCCTCCAGCGCCGACATCGACTATCTGCTGGAGCATGTGAACTCGGTGCTCGCGGTGCCGCTCACCCGTGACGACGTCGAGGGCGTGTACGCGGGCCTCAGGCCCCTCCTCGCCGGCGAGTCGGACGCCACCAGCAAGCTGTCCCGCGAGCACACCGTGGCGCACCCGGCACCCGGCCTGGTGGTCGTCGCGGGCGGCAAGTACACGACATACCGGGTGATGGCCAAGGACGCCGTCGACGAGGCGGTGCACGGCCTCGACCGGCGGGTGGCCGAGTGCGTCACCGAGGACGTCCCCCTGCTGGGCGCGGAGGGCTACCGGGCGATGTGGAACGCACGGGCGTACACCGCCGCGCGCACCGGACTGCACGTGGCCCGGGTCGAACACCTGCTCAACCGCTATGGCTCGATGACGGAGGAGGTGCTCGATCTGATCGTGGCCGACCCCTCCCTCGCCGAACCGCTCCATGCGGCCGACGACTATCTGCGCGCCGAGGTCGTCTACGCCGCCTCGCACGAGGGCGCCCGGCACCTGGACGACGTGCTGACCCGGCGGACCCGAATCTCGATCGAGACCTTCGACCGCGGGACGCGCAGCGCCCGGGAGGCGGCCGAACTGATGGCGCCGGTGCTCGGCTGGGACGCGGACCACATCGAGCGCGAGGTCGAGCACTACCAGAAGCGGGTGGAGGCGGAGCGGGAGTCGCAGCGTCAGCCCGACGACCTGACGGCGGACGCGGCGAGGCTGGGAGCGCCGGACATAGTGCCGCTGTAGTCGCCGGGGCGTCCCGGGGGCAGGGAATCACTCGAACGGGTGGCGCGATCCGGGACCTTTGTTCGGCACCGGTTCGTTCCAAGAGGTGCGGGGACAGAATTCGGCGGTGAGCAGGTCCCGTTCCAGGCCGGAGTCCTCGAAGACGTCCGTGTCCACCCGGAAGGTGAGGACGCGACGGCCGTCGACGGTGGCCGCGGTGCGCACGTAGCTTCCGGAGATCCGGCCGTCGTGCCCCCACACCGTGGTGCCGCACGGAAGCCTCACCGGAAGCAGCCCCATGCCGTACACGCCATGTGCGGTCCGGGTGTCGAGCATCTCGCGCAGCCCGCGCGGCGACAGCAGTTCACCGCCGAGCAGCGCCGAGTAGAAGCGGTCCAGATCGGCGAGCGTCGTCACCAGCTCACCCGCCGCGCCGGCCACGCGCGGGTCCAGCTCCGTGACCTCGGAGCCGTCGGCGGCCCAGGCGCGGCCGTGCGGTGAGGGAAGGGTGGTGCGGGTGCCCGGGAAGGAGGTGCCCGTCAGACGGAGGGGAGTGATGATGCGGCGCCCGGCCTCGGCGGCGTACGAGTGCCCGGTGACCTGCTGGATCACCATGCCGAGCAGTACATAGTTGGTGTTGGAGTACGAGAATCGGCCCCGGGCGGCCGGAGGGTGGGTGAGCGCGATGCGTACGGCCTGAAGAGGGCTCAGGGGGAAGACACCCCTGGTGTCCTCGGTGAAGTCGGCCAGTCCACTGGTGTGAGTGAGCAGAGCACGCAGGGTCAGCGCGCGGCCGTCGTTGCCCGAGCCGCGCACCAGGCCGGGCAGATGGTCCTCCACCGTGTCCGACAGGGACAGCCGGTCCTCGTCCGCCAGTTGGAGGACGACCGTTGCGATGAAACTCTTGGTGATGCTGCCGGCGCGGAAGTGGTCGGACCGAGCGATGCCGTGACCGGCACGGGCGAAGCGCGCACCCGTTTCCTCCCGGGCCAGCAGCGCCGCGCCCGGCACCCGGTCCCGTCCGACCAGCTGGGAGAGCACCTCGTCCGTCGGAGCCGCGTGGCCCCCGGAGCCGCCGGGGGCGATCCCGAGCAGCGCCAGGCACACGGGCACGGCCGGCAGACTCCAGGATGTCCGGCGCGGCGCCATCGCGATCCCTCCTTGTCGCGGCCCATCATGGGGGACCTGCCTGTGAACGGGAACGGGTGGGTGCGTGCGCGACCGCTCCGGTGACGGGACAGGAGCGCGCAAGGGGTGCACACCGGGCGCCCGGGGCGCTCGCCCCGGCATCGGTCGCACTCCTGCGGCCCTCTCGAGGCGCCCCCCGGCGTGGAGTGACCCGCCGGTCCCGGGGCACCCTGGGCGTTGGGCGGTCCGCGCGTGAGGGACAATGGAGGCTCTGTCAGGGCGGGTTGCATGAGGGGACGCATGTCGGAGGCGGAGCGGGCGGGGACATCCCGTCAGGACAAGAGCGAACGTCTCCTCGCCGGGCGGTACCGGCTGGGAGACGTACTCGGCCGCGGCGGCATGGGCACGGTGTGGCGGGCCGAGGACGAGACCCTCGGCCGTACGGTCGCCGTCAAGGAGCTGCGGTTCCCGTCGAGCATCGACGAGGACGAGAAGCGCCGGCTGATCACGCGCACGTTGCGGGAGGCCAAGGCGATCGCCCGGATCCGCAACAACGGCGCCGTGACGGTCTTCGACGTGGTCCACGAGGACGACCGGCCCTGGATCGTGATGGAGCTGATCGAGGGCAAGTCGCTCGCCGAGGTCATCCGCGAGGACGGTCTGCTGGAGCCGAGGCGTGCCGCCGAGGTCGGACTCGTGGTCCTCGACGTGCTGCGCGCCGCGCACCGCGAGGGGATCCTGCACCGCGATGTGAAGCCGTCGAACGTGCTGATCGCCGAGGACGGGCGGGTCGTGCTCACGGACTTCGGCATCGCGCAGGTCGAGGGCGACCCCTCCATCACCTCCACCGGCATGCTGGTCGGCGCCCCCTCGTACATCTCGCCGGAGCGGGCGCGCGGGCACAAGCCGGGCCCGGCGGCGGACCTGTGGTCGCTCGGCGGACTGCTGTACGCGGCGGTCGAAGGCGTTCCGCCGTACGACAAGGGGTCGGCGATCGCCACGCTGACCGCCGTGATGACCGAGCCGCTGGAGGAGCCGAAGAACGCGGGCCCGCTGAGGAGCGTCATCTACGGCCTGCTCGCCAAGGATCCCCAGCAGCGGCTGGACGACGCGGGTGCCCGGGCCATGCTCAACGAGGTCATCCACGCCTCCGAGAAGAAGCAGGAGGTGCCGGCTGACGCGACGCGGGTCGTGGCGCTGCCGCCGGCGCCCCGGGACGGCAAGGACGAAGGGGCCTCGGCCTCCGGGGGCAAGCGGGGCGAGGAGGCCGCCGAGCGGTTGCGCGGGGCGCTGAGGTCCGTGCGCAAGTCCGCGGCCTCGCTGGGCGCGGCGACGGCCGCCGCCACGGTCGCACGGACCAAGTCCGCGGGGACCGCGACGGAGGAGGCCGCTTCCGGGGACGCGGGCGCCGCCCGTGGGACCACGCCCGCCGCCGGGACGCCGGGTCCGGGCGGGTCGACCGGTTCCGCCCCCTCCGCCGGAACGGCCGGCTCGGCCGGTTCATCGGCTCCATCCGCTTCCTCCGGTTCGCGCGGTTCGGGGACGGGGTCCGCGGACCTGCGGGAAGACCAAGCCCCCGGCGGATCGAACTCCGGTTCTGCGAAGCCGAGTTCGGGATGGCCCATACTGCCGGACCCGGACCGGCCCGCGCGGCCGGTGCCTCCGCCGCGGGCGCCGCTCACCGACGTGGTGTCGAAGCGGACACTGGTGATCGTGGCGATCGTCGTGGCGCTGGCCTTGCTGGGGACGGTGCTCGCGCTCACCCTCGGCGGCGGCGACAGCGGCGCGCAGAACGACGGGAAGGGCGGCACCAAGGCGGCCGCCTCCGACGACCCGACGGCCCGGAACGGCGGCGGTGGCGGCAGGAGCGGCGGCAGCACGCACACGGACAGCGGGAACGGTGCCGCGACGGGCGGTTCCGCGGCGAGCGGGTCGGAGACGCGGAACACCGTGGACGGATCTCCGGCCGCGGGCGGGAGCGATGGCTCCTCCTCCGGCTCCGCGGGTGGTGACGACGGCTCGGCGAAGACCTACAAGGGCGGCCAGGGTTACTCCATCGGGCTGCCGAAGGGCTGGAAGTACACGTCGTCGGACTCGGCGGGAGACCGTTTCGCCGGGCCCGAGGGGCAGCGGCTGCTCGTCGCCTGGACGTCCACGCCCAAGGGCGACCCGGTCGCGGACTGGGAGGACCAGGAGCACTACATGACGCGCTCCCAGTACAAGCGCGTCCGCATCGAGAAGGTGCACTACAACAGATGGAACACGGCCGACTGGGAGTTCACCTACTCCGACGACGGTACCGCATACCGGGTGATCGACCGCGGATTCGTCGTCAACTCGCATCTGGGGTACGGGCTGATGTACACGGCGAAGTCCGACGACTGGGACGGCGATCTGCGCACGGGTACCTGGAAGACGCTGACCCAGACCTTCCGGCCGAAGTCATGACGTACCCCGCACCGGAACTGACGTTCCGTACGGTCGTGAAGCGGGGAGATATGGCATCCCCGGGTTGCGGGTTGCCTCCGGCACGTATCGTGAGGAATCGCGGACCGTACGCATCCAGAACGGGGCGCAAAGCGAACGGAGTTGACCGACCGGGTGGCCGGGGGAGGCATCGTGGACGACTATGCGGGACGGGTGCTCGCCGACCGCTACCGCCTGCCGCTGGCACCCCCCGACGAGTACGAACTCGCCGAGGCCCGGGCCTTCGACACCTACAGCGGGCAGGAAGTCCTCGTACGGCAGGTGCCGTTGCCCGAGGTCGTCGAGGCGGAGGTGCTCGACGCGAACGGACTGCCCGAGGGATTCGTGGCCCGGGACGGCCGGGTGCGGGGCGCCGCCGACCGCACGAGGGCCACGCGGCGACCCGCCGAGCCGGCCGTACGGCGCGCGATCGAGGCCGCGCAGGCCGTCGCCCGGATACCCGACCACCCCCGGCTCGACCAGGTCTTCGACGTGTTCGCCGAGGGCGGTTCGCTGTGGATCGTCAGCGAGCTGGTGGCCGCGCGGACGCTGGCGGAGCTGCTCGAGGAGAAGCCGCTGACGCCGTACCGCGCGGCGGAGGTCGCCTCCGACGTCCTCACGGCACTGCGCGTGCTGCACGGCCACGGCTGGGTGCACCGGAACATCACGGCACGCACGGTGCTCGTCTGCGACGACGGCCGTGTGATGCTGACCGGGCTGGCGGCCGGGGCGGCGGAGGAGGCGCTGTGCGGGTACGACCCGGTACCGGCCCCGGAAGCAGAGGCGCAGGCCCACAAGGGTGCCGTGCCGCCCGTCGGCGGCGAGGCCGGGCCGGGGATTCCGGCCGGGGGTTCCGGGGGCCTCGCGGGGAGCGGCGTCCCCGCGGCCGGGGGCGCGCCGGGCAGGGATCCCGAGGCAGCGCGACGGGCCGCGATCGAGGCGCGGGCGAACGGGGCGGCTCCCGGCGGGGGCACGCCCCGCGGCGTACCCGCCGTGCCCCGGGCGCTCGAGTCGGCAGAGGACGTGCGGGCGGCGCGGGCCGGGGCCATCGCGGCCTACCGCGCCGGAGCGCGGGCCGCGGCACGTGTGCAGGAGGAGCATCAGGGCGGACGGGCCGCGTTGCCCGCGCCCCGTCCGGCCGTCGCGGGCGGCGGGACCGTGCCCCCGCCGCAGCGCCCCGGGCCGGATGCCGACCACCGTCCCGGCATCGCCCCGGGGCATATCGCCGACCCGTACGGAGTGGGTCGTACGACGTCCTGGCACGGCGCGGTGCCCCGCCCCGCGGCACCGGCCGCGGACGACCGGTCCCGCACCGTACCGCCCGGCAACACACCCGGAACCCAGGCCGCCGGAGACGGTGCCGCCGGCACCCCCTGGAACCACCGCGGCCCCACCACCGCCCTCGCCGCCGAGCGGGCGCGGCAGGCGCGGATGGCCGTCGTCGGCCCCGTCACCGAGCGGTGGGCGCCCGAACAGGCCGGTCCCGTGCACGAGAACTGGCAGCTGGCCCCGCCGATCGGTCCCGCCACCGACCTCTGGGCGCTGGGTGCGCTGCTGTTCCGGGCCGTCCAGGGGCATGCGCCGTATCCCGAGGAGAGCACGGCCGAACTGGTCCAGCTCGTCTGCTCCGAACCGCCCGCCTTCGCGGAGGAGTGCGGTCCGCTGCGCCCGGTCGTGGAATCGCTGCTCCGTCAGGATCCGACCGACCGCCTGGACTTCGAGGAACTGCGCGGCTGGTTGCGGTCCCTCGTCCGGTCCGCCCCCGAACCCGAGGCTGGAGCACATGTCGTCGCGGCACCGCCCGCCGACCCCAGCCGGCTGCCGATCGTACGGCGCCGCGGCGAACTCGTCCGCAGGCGCCGCGCCGGGCTGCCCGCGACCACGCGTGCCCGCCACAAGCGCGCCAGGGACGAGCGTCGGCACAAGCCCCGCCGGCTCGGCCGCACCCTGCTTCTGCTGATCCTGCTCGCGCTTGCGGCGGCGATCGCGTACGCCATGGCCTTCATGCCGAAGGCCGGGAACGGCAGCGGCACCGGTACCGCGAGCGAGCGCACCGGCACCGCCGGGGACGCCGGGCCGGCGCCGCGGCAGTCCGCGACGAGCGGCGCGCAGCAGCCGGGCCGCGGGGGCACCAAGAGCGCCTCCCCGTCGGCCGATTCCTCGCAGACGCAGCCTCAGACCGGCGATGCCCAGGTCGCCCAGGGCTTCACTCTGCGCACGGACCCCGAGGGCTTCCGTGTCGCTGTGGCGAACGGCTGGAACCGTACGCCGAAGAACAACAGGGGTCAGATCGTCTACAACCAGGGGGATTTCGAGTTGATTGTCGTCCCCGGACGCGACAGCACGAGCAGCTACGGCGGCGATCCGCTGACGTACCAGCGGGAGTCGGAGCCCGAACTCCAGCCGTTCCGCGACTCGACCTGGGCCACCTCCAGCGGAATGCGGCGCATCGACGTCGGCGGCCGGACCATGGCCGAAGGCCAGTTCACCTGGACGGACGGCAACGGGCGCGAGCTGTTCGTCCGCAATCTCGCGCTGGTCGCGGGCGGCCGCTACCACGTGGTGCAGGTCCGCGGACCGAAGGCCGAAGTGGACGAGGTGACCCGGCTGTTCGAGCAGGCGGAGCAGACGTACCGGACGACCCGCTGAGCGCACCGCCGGAGCGGACGGTCGGAGGCGGCCCCGATGGAATCCGGCGAGGAGGAGGTCCGATTGCGCTGAGTGTGCGGTGGTTCCGTCCCGTACTGGGAAGGGAGAACCGTCACAGTGCGGTCTCCGTTACCACCCCGCCGGTTCCCTGGGCGAGGGGTGCTCTTTAGTCTGACCTCGTCAAAACCATTGCGGGGAAACGTGAATCACATGCAGGGCCTGCTCCTCGCGGGCCGCTACCGGCTCGTCGACTCCATCGGCAGCGGCGGCATGGGCCGGGTATGGCGGGCTCACGACGAGGTGCTGCACCGGGCAGTCGCCATCAAGGAACTGACGGCCGCACTGTACGTCACGGAGAGTGATCGTCCGGTCCTTCTCGCCCGTACTCACGCCGAGGCACGGGCCGCCGCGCGCATCAACCACTCCGCCGTCGTCACCGTCCACGACGTCCTGGAGCACGACAACCGTCCCTGGATCGTCATGGAGTTGGTCGAGGGCGGCTCGCTCGCGGACGCGGTCAAGGAGCGCGGGCGCCTGGAGGCCGCCGAGGCGGCGCGCATAGGACTGTGGGTGCTGCGGGCACTGCGCGCCGCGCACTCCGCGGGCGTCCTGCACCGCGACGTGAAACCCGGCAACGTCCTGCTCGCCGCCGACGGACGCGTGCTGCTCACCGACTTCGGGATCGCCCAGGTCGAGGGCGACACCACCATCACGCGCACGGGAGAGATCGTCGGGTCCGTGGACTACCTGGCGCCCGAGCGCGTCCGCGGCCACGATCCGGGACCCTCCTCCGACCTGTGGGCGCTCGGCGCCACCCTGTACACGGCGGTGGAGGGCAGGTCGCCGTTCCGGCGGACCTCGCCGCTGACCACCATGCAGGCCGTCGTCGACGAAGCGCCCGCACCACCGCAGTTCGCGGGCGCCCTGGAGCCGGTGATCGCGGCGCTGCTGCGCAAGGACCCGGCCGAGCGGCCCAGCGCGGTCGAACTCGAACTGATGCTCGCCGAGGCCGCGGAGGGACGGCGGCCGAAGGCGGCGCAGGAGTATGTGGCCACGCAGCACGTGGACCTGAGCGGAGTCGGGGACCAGACCGCGGCCGTGGGCCGCCGCCGCGAGGCCCGCGCCTCGGGGACCGGCAGCACACTGCACCAGCCCGCACCCGTGCCCGTTCCGCGCAGACGCCGCCGCGGCCGCACGGTCGCGCTCGTCCTCGCGGTGGCCGCGATCGTCGGCGCGGCGGGCGCGGTGGCGGTGGACTCCCTCGGCGGACGCCGCAGCGGCGCCACCGTGAACGCCGCCGCCTCCGCCCCCACCCCGACACCCGCCGCGAGCACACGGCGGCCGGAGGGCACCGTCCCGGACGGCTGGGTGCGCAAGAAGGACCCCGCGGGGTTCAGCCTCGCCCTGCCCGGCAAACGGTGGAAGCGGCAGCCGTACGACGCCTTGCAGACCGACTACACGCCCGACGGCGGCAGGCACTTCATCCGCATCGCCGTGGACAGCTCGCCGGACTTCGACGACGCGAACCAGCACCAGCTCGACCTGGAGCAGCAGCTCCGGCGCCTCGTCGACTACAAGCAGGTGACCCTGCGCAAGAACATCTACCGTGACCGCCCCGGTTCCGTCTGGGAGTACACGTGGACCGCGCTGGCCAAGGACACCGAGTTCCCCGGACCGCGGCACGCCGTCGAGGAGACGTACTTCTCCCGTAACGGGGTGGAGTACGCCATCTACATGTCCGGTCCGGCCGCGGACTGGGACACGACGCGCCGGCAGTTCGACGTGGTGCTGCGGGGGTGGCGTCCGCCGGAGGAGTGACGGGTGCGGGGAGCGGGGGTGTGCGCCCATGCCCTTCGTACGCCCTGCCCGCCCCGTCCGCACGCCCTTGTACATCGCTTGTCGGCCACCGTGACGAGGGCCTCCGGGAGGGTCACCGTCGCGTGCGGCATGATGGGGCGCATGGGGACCGAGGGGGAGAACGTCCGTGTCATAGCGGGGCGCTACCGGCTTCAGGAGCGGATCGGCCGCGGTGGCATGGGCGTCGTCTGGCGGGCGTCGGACGAACTGCTCGGCCGTCAGGTGGCGGTCAAGGAGGTCACCCTCGATCCCTCGCTCTCCGCCGACGAGGCCCGGCTCCAGCGTGAGCGCACCCTGCGCGAGGCGCGCGCGGTGGCTCAGCTGCGGCACCCGCACATCGTCGTCGTCCACGACGTCGTCGAGCACGACGAACGCCCGTACATCGTGATGGAGCTGATCGACGGCGGTTCGCTCGCCGAACGCGTCGCCCGGCAGGGCCCCGTCGACGCCCGCGAGGCCGCCCGCATCGGCATCGCACTGCTGGGCGCGCTGCGGCGCGCGCACGACGCCGGTGTCCTCCACCGCGATCTGAAACCGGCGAACGTCCTCATCGAGACGGGCACCGACCGCGTCGTCCTCACCGACTTCGGCATCGCGCAGGTCTCGGGCGCCACGACGCTCACCGAGACCGGCTCCTTCGTCGGCTCCCCCGAGTACACCGCACCCGAGCGGATGTCCGGCGAGCGGACCGGACCCGAGTCCGACCTGTGGTCCCTGGGCGCGCTGCTGTGCGCGGTACTGAGCGGCGAGTCGCCCTTCCGCCGCGACTCGCTGGGCGGGATCCTGCACGCGGTGGTCGTCGACGAGATCCGTCCGCCCGCGCAGGCCGAGCCGATCCTGCCCGTCGTACGGGGGTTGCTGGAGCGCGACCCCGGGCGGCGCCTGGACGCGGCCGAGGCGGAGCGGCTGCTGCGGGAGTTCCTGGAGACGGGGCGGACACCACGGGTGCCGGTGCCCTACACGCCGACGCAGCGGGACGTGCCCCGGCGCGCCCTGACCGTCTCCCCGCGGCAGGGGCCCGACACGGCGGTGGCCCGGGAGCCGGCCGAGTCGAGGCCCGCCCGGCCGTCGGCGCGGGGCACGCTCGTCGCGGCCGCTCTGGTCGCGGCGATGGCCGGCGCGGGCGTCTCGGCGGCCGCGCTGCTGATGGGCCACGGCGACGGCGGCGTCGCGCCCGCGACCACGGGGCCGCCGCACTCGTCTGCGGCCAGCGGAGCGCCGCATCCCTCGGCCGGCACCGGAGGGCCGGGCCTGTCGTCCCCCGGCTCCTCGCCCGCCCCCACGGTGACGGTGACCCGTTCGCCGACCCGGACCACGACCGCCGGCCGCACGGCGCCCTCGGGCTACCGGCTGGTGCGGGACCCCAACGGTTTTTCGCTGGCCGTGCCGGAGGGGTTCACCCGCAGCCCGCAGGGGGAGCGGATCTTCTACCAGTCACCGGGGCAGACGTTCCGCCTCGGCATCAAGACGGTCGACCCGGACCCGGGCGGGCCGCTCGCGGTGATGCGGCGCTCGGACGCCGACGGGCCCTCCACGAACCCGGGCTACCACGACGGCAGCGTCACCGAGACCTCGCACCACGGGCACTCCGCGGCCCTCTGGGAGTTCAGCTGGAACGGCTTCACGGCCGCCGAGGGCCCCCGGCACACCTACGACCTGTGCTGGGAGGAGGACGGCCGGATGTACGACGTATGGGTGTCGGCGCCCGTCGGGAAGGTGAAGGAGGCGAAGGAGTACTTCGACGTCGCGGTCGACACGTTCGCACCTCAGTGACCGGGGTCACTGAGGTGAGGGGGCCGGTCGGGCCGGTCGGGGTGGCCACGTGACCCCGGAATCGCGTGTGCGTCACGGGTCTGTGACCGGTGGGGTGCGGGGGTGGCTGAGGGGACGCCCGGCGCGATAGGCATGGACGCATGAGCGACAACGGGGGAGTTTCCTACGGGCCCGACGAGCCCACGAGTTTCGCACTGCAACCGCCGCAGCCCCGGGCGCCGCATCCGGGAAACCCGTACGCCCGTCCGCAGTCGGTCCCCCAGCCCCACGCGGCCCGCACCCAGGCCGTGGCCGAGGCTCCGGGGGAGCCGGGGGCCGGGCGGCTCGTCGCCGGGCGCTACCGGCTGCTGGCCCGGCTCGGTCACGGCGGTATGGGCACGGTGTGGCGGGCCAAGGACGAGACGGTGGACCGGGAGGTCGCCGTCAAGGAACCCCGCGTCCCCGACCACCTTCCCGAGCGCGAACAGGCCAACGCCTTTGAGCGGATGCGCCGTGAGGCCAGGGCCGCCGCGCGCCTCGACCACCCCGCGGTCGTCAACGTCCACGACGTGGCGGTGGTGGACGGCAGGCCGTGGATCGTGATGGAGCTGGTGCAGGGCCGCTCCCTGGGCGAGGTGCTCCAGGAGGGCACGCTCGGGGTGCGCGAGGCGGCGAGGATCGGCCTGGAGGTGCTCGGCGCGCTGGAGGCCGCGCACGCGGCGGGCGTACTGCACCGCGATGTGAAGCCCGACAACGTCCTGCTCGGCCGCCATGACCGGGTCGTCCTCACCGACTTCGGCATCGCACAGATCGAGGGCGAGACGAAGCTGACGGACACCGGTGGTTTCGTCGGCTCGCCCGAGTACATCGCGCCCGAACGGGTGCTGGGCCGGCGCCCGGGCCCGGCGGCGGACCTGTGGTCGCTGGGGGTGCTGCTGTACGCGGCGACGGAGGGTGTGTCGCCGTTCCGCCGCACCAACACGCCCGCCACCCTCCAGTCGGTCCTGCACTCCACCCCGGCGCCGCCCGCCGCGGCCCGCGGCCCGCTCGCCGACGCCATCGGCGGTCTGCTGGACAAGGACCCGGCGCGCCGCCCCGATGCGGCCGAGGTCCGCAGGCTGCTCCAGGAGGCGGCACGGCCACCGCAGCCCGCACAGATCACGGTGCCCGGCGGCGGGGGCCTGCGGCTCGGCCGCAAACTGCTCCTCGGCATCGGTGCCGGGGTCCTCGCGACGGTGGTGGGGGCCTACCTGGCCGTCGCCGACCCGTTCGCGGGCCCGCTCCCGGACGGCTGGAAGCAGCGACCGGAGAAGACGCTGGGCGTGACGCTCGCGGTGCCCGCGGACTACCAGGTGAGCCGGCCCCGCAAGGAGGACACCGACCAGAACCGGGTGACCTACACCGACTGGAGCGGCGGTATCCGGGTCGACCTGCACCTGGCGAAGAAGTCCGAGGACTCCGCCCACGGCATCAAGGACTCCTCGGCGGCCGAGATGTACGCCGACAACGACGCGTTCAAGGACGGCGGCGCCTACCAGCTCGACATGCCCAAGGGCCCGCGGACCGACCCGGAGCAGACCACGTACCGTGGCAGGCAGGCCGCCGAGAACACGGTCGTCTACACGACCGACGACAGCCAGGACCCCCGCCCGCGCGAGCTGAAGATCTTCTACTACAAGGACTCGGCGGGGAACATGTACAAGCTCACGATCGGTTACCCCGGCAAGGGTGACTTCACGGAACGCGGCCGTGAGGTGGCCCGCACCGCGATCGCGAACCTGGACGTCCACACGCTCTGAGCCGCGCTCGGTGGGTGTCCCTGAACGCGACGGGCGCCCGATATGGCGGGTGATCCACGTCAGGGGGTGAGGGCGGAGTGAGCCCGGAGTGAGGGAATTCGCTGGATCTTCACGATGGGGTCATTGACAGGTCATGGTATCTTCATGATTCTTACCGGCATAATGCCTGCCCCTTAAGCGTGTGCAAACGACGACGGTCGTAGAGCCGGCGACGTCGCGCCCGGGTCAATCGAAAAGTGGGGCGTGCCCTAGTTTCTGGAGAGCGTGAGCATGGCCAGCCCCACCGTCTCGGTGATCGTCGCCGCATACAACGCGATGCCGTATGTGACGCGTTCCATCACATCCGTTGCCGAGCAGACCATCGGCCGGGAGGCCCTCGAGGTCATCGCGGTCAACGACGGCTCGACCGACGGAACGGGCAAGGAGCTCGAGCGTCTCGCGGAGCTGTTTCCGGGCCTTCTGCGCGTCATCCACCAGGAGAACTCCGGCGGCCCGTCGGCACCCCGCAACGTCGGCCTCGGCCACGCCCGCGGACAGTACGTGTTCTTCCTGGACGCCGACGACTACCTGGGGCCGGAGGCCCTGGAGCGCATGGTGGCGATGGCCGAGAAGAACGGCACCGACATCGTGCTCGGCAAGATGGTCGGCGTGAACGGACGCGGCCTTCCCGCGTCGATGTTCAAGCGCAACCAGCCCAAGACCGACGTCTTCAACTCCCGGGTCTACTGGGCCCTGAACCCGCTGAAGCTGTTCCGACGCGAACTGCTGGAGCGGGAGGGGCTGCGCTTCCCGACCGGCCTGCCCATCGGCGAGGACCAGCCGTTCACGGCGCTGGCGTATCTGGCCGCCAAGGGCGGCATCTCCGTGGTCGCCGACTACGACTGCCTGTTCTGCACCCTGCGGGAGGACGGCGGCAACACCACCTCTCGCACCAAGGGCTCGGAGCCGCGACTGCGGTTCCTCCCGCACATGATCAACCTGCTCCTCGAGAACGTGCCGCCGGGCCGGAACCGCGACCACCTCGCGCACCGCCATCTGACCATCGAGGTGCAGAACCTCATCGCCCACATCTCGCGCGAGCCGAGCGAGGAGGCGGAGGAGACCCTCGCCCGGCTCGCCGAGACCATCGCCCCGCTGTGGCACGAGGGCATGAACGACCACCTCTCCGCCATGGCCCGGCTGCGCCTGTACCTGGTGCGGCACCGGATGCTCGACGAGACGATCGAACTGCTCCGGTTCGAGCGGGGGCTGGCCAAGACCAAGGTGTCCACCCCGGTGCACGTCGAGGACGGCCGCGTCTACGCCCGCTACCCCTTCTTCCGCGACCCCGCCCGCGGCATCCCGGACTCCGTCTACGACATCACCCCCCAGCTCGGGGTGCGGCACCTCGTCAGCCGGGCCGAGCTGAGCGGCACCACCCTGAACCTGGCGGGACACGGCTATCTGCACCGCGTGGAGACCAAGGATGTGTCCACGGATCTCCTGCTGCGCGAGCGGGACAGCGGGACGGAGTACCGGGTGCCCGTCACGCATGTCGCGACGCCGGGGCTGGGAGCGGACGAGGACGAGGGCCAGTACGTCTACGAGAAGGCCGGTTTCGAGGCGGTGGTCGACATCGCCACCGCCGCCGACGGCAAGCCGCTGCCCGACGGACTGTGGGACATCTCCCTCGTGATCGGTGCGCAGGGCGTCACGCGCCAGGTGCGGATCGGCAGCAAGCGTGCCGACGACGTCTCCGGCGAGCCCACCACGCGTCTTGTCCACGGCGCAGGGGACGGCCCGCGAGCCGTCACGCTCTACACCACCAAGCCGTACGGCAACTTCACCCTCGACCTCGGGCAGAAGAAGCACCACGTCGCGTCGCGGCTCAGCATCGGTACGGTGCGCTGGTCGGCCAGCGACCCGACCGAACTGGTGATCAACGGGACCAGCAAGCTCGCGGAGTTCCCGGGCGGGCTGACCGTCACCCTCACCGGCGACGACGGCGCGACGGCGGCCTTCCCCGTCCAGCGCACCCCCCACACCGACAGCTTCACCGCGCGTGTGGACGTACGGGAGCTCGCGGCCGGCGTGTGGCGCGGTGAACTCCGCCTCGGCGACCGAGCAGGACTGTCGGTGCCGCTGCCCGCGCTGCCCAAGGACCTCGGTCCTGCCAAGTGGCGCCGACGGGGCCTGCCCTGGTACGCGAAGCCGGTTCCGGGGAAGGGCCACCCGTTCGTGCTGCGCGTCGCCAGGACCGAGCTGGTCAGGGCGGTCGTCGGCCGCGTCAAGCCCTGAGCGGGCGGACCCGCGTCGACAACCCGTGATTCCACACCGTACTGATGGAACATGGGTACTGACGCGGGACGCCTGATCGACGGTCGCTACCGGTGACCGAACGGATCGGCTCCGGCGGCATGGGAACCGTATGGCGTGCCGTGGACGAGCTCATGGAGCGGGACGTCGCCGTCAAGCAGCCCCGCCTGCCGGGCGATCCGGACGAGGAGGCGCACCGACGGGCCGCCCGTCGGCTCTACCGGGAGGCGCGTGCCGCCGCCCGCGTCGACCATCCCGCGGCCGTGTCCATCCACGACGTGGTCGTGGAGGACGGATTCCCCTGGATCGTCATGGAGTTGGTGCGCGGGGAGTCCCTGGACGAGGCGCCGCGGTCCGCCGGCCCCGGTCGAGGTCGCCCGCATCGGGCTCGGGCGGCTGACAACGCCCTGATCAGTGCATTTGCTGCCAGCGGTCACTGGCGCAGTGTGGACACCCCGTGAAGGCGGATTACCGACGGGTACCCAAACGCCTCACCCCGGCATACGCTGCGCCTCATGACGGACTCGCAGGCCCCGGAGAAGGCCACCGACAAGACCCGTACGGGTACGGCCGGCACCAACCCGCTCGCGCCCGCCCCCGCGGGCACCCGCACCGCCGTCGACGTGGTCACCCCGGAGCTGGTCGCCCAGCTCACCAAGGGTGTCGTCGGCTCCGGCCGCACCGCCAACCACACGCCGTTCACCGGTGAGAAGCTGGCCGACCTGCCCGAGTCCACCCCCGAGGATGTGACGCTCGCATTCGAGCGCGCCCGCGCCGCACAGGCCGCCTGGGGCGCGACCCCCGTGCGCCAACGCGCCGCCGTCCTGCTCCGCTTCCACGACCTGGTGCTCGCCCGCCAGGCCGAGGTCCTCGACCTGATCCAGCTGGAGACCGGCAAAGCCCGCCTCCACGCCCACGAGGAGGTGCAGGCCGTCGCCATCGCGGCCCGGCACTACGGCCGTACGGCCCCCTCGTATCTGAAGCCGAAGCGGCACACCGGTGCCATGCCGACGCTGACGAAGGTCACCGAACTGCGCCACCCGCGCGGTGTCGTCGGCCAGATCGCGCCCTGGAACTACCCCCTCGAGCTGTCGGTCGGCGACGCGCTCCCCGCATTCGCCGCGGGCAACGCGGTCGTGATGAAGCCCGACACCGAGACGTGTCTGACCGCGCTGTGGGCGCGCGACCTGCTGATCGAGGCCGGACTGCCCGCCGAGGTCTTCCAGGTCGTCATCGGTGAAGGTCCGGTCGTCGGCCCGGAGGTCGTCCGGCACGCCGACTACGTCTCCTTCACCGGCTCCACCCGTACCGGCCGTGAGGTCGCCCAGAGCGCCGCCGCCCGTCTCGTCGGCGTCTCGCTGGAACTCGGCGGCAAGAACGCCATGCTGGTCCTTCAGGACGCCGACGTCGACAAGGCCGCCGCGGGTGCGGTGCGCGCCTGTTTCTCGTCCGCGGGCCAGCTCTGCATCTCCATCGAGCGGCTGTACGTCCACGAGTCGGTCGCGGACGCCTTCCTGGAGCGTTTCGTCGCCCGCACCAAGGCGATGCGGCTCGGCACGTCCCTCGCGTACGGGGCCGACATGGGTTCGCTGGTCGGCGAGCGGCAACTGGAGACGGTGACCCGGCATGTCGAGGAGGCCGTGGCCAAGGGCGCGAAGGTCCTGGCCGGCGGGGTCGCCCGCCCGGACGTGGGCGCGTACTTCTACGAGCCCACCATTCTCGACGGCGTCGAGGCGCCGATGGCGGTGTGCGCGGAGGAGACCTTCGGGCCGGTCGTGTCGATCTACCGCTTCACCTCGGAGGACGAGGCGGTCGAACGCGCCAACGCCACCCCCTACGGCCTCAATGCCTCCGTCTGGACGAAGGACGGCCGGCGCGGCCGCGAGGTCGCCGCCCGGCTGCGCACGGGCACGGTCAACGTCAACGAGGGCTATGCGCCGGCGTACGGCAGCGCCCAGTCGCCGATGGGCGGCATGAAGGACTCCGGCCTCGGCCGCCGCCACGGCTCGGAGGGCATCCTCAAGTACACCGAGGCCCAGACCGTCGCCCATCAGCGGCTGCTGCCGATGGCACCGTCGCTCGGCATGGACGACGAGAGGTACGCGGCGTTCATGAACCGCAGCCTGCGTCTGATGAAGGCGTTCCGCTTCCGCTAGCCACCCCCGATCTCGGTCGGCCACCCACCCGTACCCAACGAGGAGAGCACGTGTCGCAGGAGAAGTCTGTCCACGCCCGGGACGAGGAAGGGCACGCCGAGGCAGGGCACGCCGAGGGACACGCCGAGGAGGGGTACGACTACGACGTCATCGTCGTGGGATCGGGATTCGGTGGATCCGTCACCGCCCTGCGCCTGACCGAGAAGGGCTACCGCGTGGGTGTCCTGGAGGCGGGCCGACGCTTCACGCGGGCCTCGCTGCCGAAGAACTCCTGGGACCTGAAGAACTACCTGTGGGCGCCCACCCTCGGCCTGTACGGCATCCAGCGCATCCATCTCCTCGGCAACGTGATGGTGCTCGCGGGCGCCGGTGTCGGCGGCGGCTCCCTCAACTACGCCAACACCCTGTACGTACCGCCGAAGGCGTTCTTCGACGACCCGCAGTGGAAGGACATCACCGACTGGCAGGAGGAGCTGACGCCGTACTACGACCAGGCACGGCGCATGCTCGGCGCCCGGCTCAACCGCACGGTGACCGCGGCGGACGTCCATCTGAAGGCGGCCGCCCAGCGGATGGGCGTGAAAGACTCCTTCCACATGGCGCCGGTCGCGGTCTTCTTCGGCGACGGCGACGACGCCGACGGAACGGCCACGGCCAGGCCGGGCGAGGAGGTCGCGGATCCGTACTTCGGGGGCGCCGGGCCGGCCCGCCGGGCGTGCACCGAGTGCGGCGAGTGCATGACGGGCTGCCGCCACGGCGCGAAGAACACCCTCAACGAGAACTACCTCTACCTCGCGGAGAAAGCGGGCGCGGTCGTCCACCCGATGACGACCGTAGTGTCGGTCACGGACGACTCCCGGGGCGGCTACGCCGTCGCGACCCTACCGACGGACGACAGGCGCAAGGGCAAGGGCCGGATCCTCACGGCACGGCAGATCGTCCTCGCGGCGGGCACGTACGGGACGCAGACGCTGCTGCACCGCATGAAGGCGAACGGCCAACTGCCCCACATCTCCGGCCGGCTGGGCGAACTGACCCGCTCCAACTCGGAGGCGCTGGTTGGCGCGCGGACGGACGACCGCCGCTACCGCAAGGCGCACGGCGAGAAGCTCGACTTCACCCGTGGCGTGGCCATCACGTCCTCGATACACCCGGACGAGAACACGCACATCGAGCCGGTCCGCTACGGCAAGGGCTCGAACGCGATGGGTTATCTGTCGACCCTTCAGGTCCCCTATGCGGAGGGCTCCTCCCGCGCTGTTGCCTGGCTCGCGAACGTGGCGCGGCACCCGTGGCTGCTGGTCCGCTCCCTCTCGTACCGCCGCTGGTCGGAACGGACCATCATCGCCCTGGTGATGCAGTCGCTGGACAACTCCCTGACGACGTATCTGAAGCCGAGGGGCCTGGGCAAGGGCCTGCTGACGGCCCGGCAGGGCCACGGCGCGCCCAACCCCAAGCAGATCAGATCGGCGTCGGAGGCGGCGTCCGCGCTCGCCGTCGAGATCAACGGATTCGCGGGCAGCAACGTCGGCGAACTGATGGGCACCCCGCTGACCGCGCACTTCCTGGGCGGCTGCCCCATCGGCGCCTCGCGCGAGACCGGAGTGATCGACCCGTACCACCGGCTCTACGGCCACCCCGGGATCTCGGTGGTCGACGGCGCGGCGGTGTCGGCGAACCTGGGTGTCAACCCGTCTCTGACGATCACCGCTCAGGCCGAGCGGGCGATGTCGTTCTGGCCGAACAAGGGGGAGGCGGACCCTCGCCCGGCGCAGGGTGCGGCCTACGAGCGTCTGAAGCCGGTGGAACCCCGGCGCCCTGCGGTGCCCGAGAAGGCCTTCGGGGCCCTGCGACTGCCGTTCCTGGGAATGCCGGCGGTGCCCCCGAAGAGCCCGAGCGCCGCGCACACGGACGAGTAGAAACAGGCGTACGTACGGGTACGGGCGATACAGACAATACGGACGACCAGAACCGGCGTACAGGCAAGCAAGAGCAGCGCACGACGGCGCGCTACGGCGGTGTACGACGGCGACGGAACAAGGGAAAAGGACCTGGACCCCCCTCCGAGTCCAAGTCCTCCTCTCTGTGGTGCCACGGCGCGCGGCGCGAGCGCCGCGCGTCCTGCGGCCGTTATACGGAGGCCTGAGCACCCGTCTTCCGGCGCCGCACGGCGAACACCGCACCCGCACCGGCGACGACGGCGACACCGCCGACGAGGCCGATGACCGGCAGCATGGACGACGACCCGGTCGAGGCGAGCTTGCCGGTGACCGGGAGCTGCTCGGAGCCGCCCTGCGGCTTCATGTCCGTCTTGGGCTTGCCGGTCGGCTTGTCGCCGGTGGGCTTGGCGTCGCCGCTGTCGGTCGGCTTGGTGCCGGCCGCGAGCACGGTGAACTCGTAGGAGTCCCCGTTGCCGTTGCACGCCGTGCCCTTGCCGGCGTAGATGGCGCTGCTCATGGCGAACGAGGATCCTGCCGGGGCCTTGGCGCTGACCCGCACCCGCAGGTCCATGCCGACCGTGGCGCCCTTGTCGATGGCGTCGATGACGCCGACGAAGGTGCCGGAGAAGACGGTGTCACCGTCCCCGTCCTGGTAGGAGTCGGTCCACTTGCCGGTCTCGGGGTCCTTGTACTGGAGCTGGGCGAGGTCGAACGCCAGGGAGTCGTCCGACTTGCCGTCGGCGTACTCGGTGAACGTGTCGACCCACACGTTCTTCAGGTCGGTGTGGGAGTCGTTCCGCACCGAGAAGGTGAAGTTGTGCCAGCCGGAACCCGCGACGATCTTGTTCGGCAGGCCCTTCACCGTGATCTTGAGGTTCTCGTCCAGGTTGAACTCGTCGCACTGGTCCGGCGACCAGCCTCCGGACGGGTCGGTCGGCCCGCTCTTCGGCGTCTGGCTCCCGCTCGGCGTGACCGACGCGGTGGCCGAGGAGGTGGGCTTGCCCGCGGGGGCCATGGTCGTGGGCGCCGACGACGTCGACGCCGAGGACTCGCCGCCCGCCGGGGTGGTCGTGCTGTCGGTCGCCGTCGCCGGGCTGGTCGGCGACTGGGTGGCTGCGGTTTCGGTCGCGGAGGCGGAGGCCGGCGCGTCGTCCGCGAACGCGGTCGGCGCCGAGAGCAGTGCGAGCGGAGTCATGGCCGCCGAGGCAACCGCGGTGGCGATGGCATGACGAAGCTTCATAAGACCTCGAGAAGTCCGTTGTGCCGCGATGGTGCGGCACAGCTATGGGGGGACCTCCGCGTGTGGGGCGCGGCAGTGGCCCATGGTTCGCGAGGTGTGACCTGTGAACCCTGTGAATGGTTGCCTCAGGTTGACAAAATTCTTACGCGGCCTGCCTTGAGCGGTGAGGGCCCCGCGGCGGGGGGATCCCCCGCCGCGAGGTGAGCCGAGAAGGCGGGGGTCCGCGGGGCCCTCTTCCGCCGGCACCGACGTCAGGGCAGTGCCGGTGCCCGGGCAGCGGCGCCGGGGGGTCGCGCCGCCTGTCTGTGAGCGGGCAGGTGATCTCGCCCGGCTGTCCGGCCGCCGAGGGTGCCGGCCGGCTCCGGGCGTCCCCGGAACCGGCCGCTTACTGGTGACCGGGCTGCTGTCCCCTGCCGTCCGGTCGTGTCCCGGAGCGAGGTCCCACGACGCACGGCACCGGCCGTACGCCTCATCGCTCCAGCGAAGCCACGCGTGGTTCTTTCGGGCCCGCCCCTGGCTGGCACGGACACCGGGACCAACGATGTCTTCGAGGCCCCGGTCACGCGCCGTACGGGTGAGGCGGCAGGTGCACATGTATCCGGTCGAACGCCCGTGCGGGGAGTCGCGGGAGGCTGCGCGGCCGCCGTCAGACCCGGCCCCGGCACAGCTCCAGCAGGGTCATCGCGAGGGCGGTGCCGGGCTTGCCCAGCGCCTCCCGGTAGTGGCCGAGGATCTCCATCTCGCGGGAGAGGTTCACCCGGCGGCCGCCGGAGGTGATGCGGGCCTCCTGGATGACGGCGGAGACCGCCATGCGCTCCTGGATGAGGCCGATGATGCGGTCGTCGAGCGCGTCGATACGTGCCCGCGCGCCGGTGATCACACCGGCGGCCTCGGGCGTACGGGCGCCGGTCTTCTCGGCGGTGGTCTTCTCGGCGGTGGTCTTCTCGGCGGTGGCCCGCTCGGCGGCGCTGCTCTTCGCGGCGGTGCCGGCCTGCCGGGTGGTGTTGGTCTGTTCGGGGGTGACGGAGGTCATGGCCGGGCTCCTCATGGTCGGTGGCGGATGGAGGGGCCCCGGATCGGCACGGTCCGTACAACGCCAGGCGCCCCGGACCGTATCGGCCCGGGGCGCCTGGTAAGTCGCTTGTCAGTGGCTCAAGCAGCACGACCATGGCATCCGGCGGGCCCGGTGCCATAGGTAAAGACGAAGGTCGTGTGCGTCAGCATGGCCCCCAGTATGCCGTGGTGACGGACGGCGTCCAACCGGGCTCGGATGGTGAGACACGCCTGCCGGGGGCCCGGCCGCCCCCCGGCAGGCGGAAGGCGTCACACGGCCACCCCGTTAGAATCGGTAGCACAGACTCCCCGCCCGACCGCCGGAAGGCACCCCGTGTCATCAGCGACCCACGCTGCCGCCGCCCCCGACACCGTTCTGGTCGTCGACTTCGGCGCGCAGTATGCCCAGCTCATCGCCCGTCGCGTCCGCGAGGCCCGGGTCTACAGCGAGATCGTGCCGAGCACCATGCCGGTCGAGGAGATACTCGCCAAGAACCCGGCGGCGATCATCCTCTCCGGCGGCCCCTCGTCCGTGTACGAGGAGGGCGCCCCCCGCCTCGGCCGCGAGATCTTCGAGGCCGGCGTCCCCGTCTTCGGCATGTGCTACGGCTTCCAGCTGATGGCGCAGGTGCTGGGCGGCACCGTCGACAACTCCGGCGCCCGCGAGTACGGCCGTACCGACCTGTACGTCTCCAAGACGTCCTCCACCCTCTTCGAGGGCACCCCGGCCGAGCAGCACGTGTGGATGTCGCACGGCGACGCCTGCTCCGCCGCCCCGGAGGGCTTCACGGTCACGGCGTCCACGGACGTCGTCCCGGTCGCCGCGTTCGAGAACGACGAGAAGAAGCTCTACGGCGTCCAGTACCACCCCGAGGTCATGCACTCCACGCACGGCCAGCAGGTGCTGGAGCACTTCCTGTACCGCGGTGCGGGCCTGGAACCGAACTGGACCACGGGCAATGTGATCGAGGAGCAGGTCGCCGCGATCCGCGAGCTGGTCGGAGACAAGCGCGCGATCTGCGGTCTGTCCGGCGGTGTGGACTCCGCCGTCGCCGCCGCCCTCGTCCAGAAGGCCATCGGCTCCCAGCTGACCTGCGTGTACGTCGACCACGGACTGATGCGCAAGGGCGAGACCGAGCAGGTCGAGAAGGACTTCGTCGCGGCCACCGGCGTTCAGCTGAAGGTCGTCGATGCCGAGGAGCGCTTCCTGGGCGCCCTCAAGGACGTCTCGGACCCCGAGGAGAAGCGCAAGATCATCGGCCGTGAGTTCATCCGCGTCTTCGAGCAGGCGCAGGCCGAGATCATCGCCGACGAGGGCCCGGCCGTGGAGTTCCTGGTCCAGGGCACGCTGTACCCGGATGTGGTGGAGTCCGGCGGCGGCACCGGCACCGCCAACATCAAGTCGCACCACAACGTGGGCGGTCTGCCCGAGGACCTCGAGTTCAAGCTGATCGAACCGCTGCGCAAGCTGTTCAAGGACGAGGTCCGCATGGTCGGCCAGGAGCTGGGCCTGCCGGAGGAGATCGTCCAGCGCCAGCCCTTCCCGGGCCCGGGGCTCGGCATCCGTATCGTCGGCGAGGTCACCAAGGAGCGGCTCGACCTGCTCCGCGAGGCCGACGCCATCGCCCGCGAGGAGCTGACGGCGGCGGGCCTCGACCGCGACATCTGGCAGTGCCCCGTGGTCCTGCTCGCCGATGTCCGCAGCGTCGGTGTCCAGGGCGACGGCCGGACGTACGGCCACCCGATCGTGCTGCGCCCGGTCTCCTCCGAGGACGCCATGACCGCCGACTGGTCCCGGCTTCCGTACGACGTCCTCGCCCGTATCTCGACCCGGATCACCAACGAGGTCCGTGACGTCAACCGGGTCGTTCTCGACGTGACGTCGAAGCCGCCGGGCACCATCGAATGGGAGTGAGCCTGCTCCGGTGAGGCTCAGGTCCGGCGGAGCGTGCGCACCGGCTCCCCGGGCTTCCAGACCCGGACGACCAGATACTTCTCGTCCTCGACGGAGGTCCGCACGACCTCCGTCAACTCGGTGCGGAAGAGGTGGAACGGCTGCGGCGGTTCCACCTCTTTCACATACGCGCCCTTCGTGGCGGGATCGTCGACCTCGACCGCCCGCCCGCCGATCCGCACGTCCCCGCCGCCCATGCCGGTTCCCGGCCCCGGGTTCGCCTGCAACGCGAAACGCGGGTCGCGGCGCAGGTCGAGCGCCTTCAGCGAGCCGGGCATCATGCCGAACCACATCTCACCGTCCGTGAAACGCACCTCGATGCCGGTGCTGCGCGGCGAGCCGTCCTTGCGGAGCGTCGCGAGGACATGGTGGGTGAACGCCTCGAAGCGCGCCTCGACGATGGTGGCGAGATCGGGTTCCGCCGCGGCGAAAGCCGCCCAGTTCGTGGTCATGGGACCGAGTCTGGCGCCGAAACACGACATCTTCTGTCCGGTATCGGACGTGAGCGTCATCTTTACAAACCTGCGCTGTCATCCGGACCTGACCGACGGTAACTTGCCGCACGTCAAGCAACCCATTGCCGGAGGACCCATGCACGGCCCCACTCCGCCCCCGCCCCTGCCCACCGACCGGCTCACGTTCGCGATGCCGCCGATGCACGAGTCGGTCGAGGACGAACGGGCGCACCGCAGGGAGCGGCTCGCGGGGGCGCTGCGGATCTTCGGACGGCTCGGCCTCGAGGACGGCGTCTCCGGGCACATCACCGCCCGCGACCCCGAGTACACCGACTGCTTCTGGGTCAATCCGTTCGGGATGCCCTTCCGGCACGTCACCGTGAGCGACCTGGTGCTCGCCAACCAGGACGGGCAGGTGATCGAGGGCCGCTACCACGTGAACCAGGCGGCGTTCACCGTGCACGCCCAGGTGCACGCCGCCCGCCCGGACGTCGTGGCTGTCGCCCACTGCCACTCGGTGCACGGACGGGCCCTTGCGGCGCTCGGTGATCTGCTCGACCCCATCACCCAGGAGTCCTGCGCCTTCTACGAGGACCACGCCGTCTACGACTCCTACACCGGGGTCGCCGTGGACGTCGAGGAGGGCCGCCGGATCGCCTCCGCGCTCGGCAGCCGCAAGGCGCTCGTGCTGCGCAACCACGGGCTGCTGACCGTCGGCGACTCGGTGGACGCTGCGGCGTGGTGGTTCCTGTCGATGGAGCGCTCCTGCCAGGTGCAGCTGACCGCGAAGGCCGCGGGACGCCCCGTCCTGATAGACCACCGACAGGCGGTGGAGACTCGAGAGCAGCTCGGCGGGGACCTGGTGGCCTGGATCAACTACCAGCCGCTGTGGCAGGACATCAGCCGCAGCGAGCCTGACCTGCTGAGCTGACCGTCCGCGGCGACGGTCCGAGGAGGCGCAGCACGGCCGCCTTCACGGTGAGTGTCAATCGACAGTCCGTTCTTTCACCCGCCGTGACCGGACCTGACGGACGAGAGGCGTGTCCGGTACGGCACAATTCGCTGTCGTCGCATGCCAGTTGCGGTGGCGGGTGCGGCTTGGAATCTGGCGCGGGGAAGGCGGCAGCGGTCGTGGCGGTGCAGGAGGCGAGGCAGGGCGCGGGGCGCGGAAGCGGTCCGGGTGCGCACGAGGGTGGCTGCACCTGCGGGGACTGCCCGCACGGCGCGCGTGAGGGACACCGGCGCGCGGTCGCGGAATTCCTTGCGAAACGGGACGAGTTCGCCTCCGGACGGGGGCTGCCCCCGGCGGTCGCGTACTCCGCGTCCGCGTCCCGGCAGTGGGTGTCCGACGAGCTGACCCAGTCCGCGGACCTGGTCGCCGAGCGGAGCCGGGCCGACGGCGAGGCCTGGCTGGGCCGGCTGTGGCGACTCACGGCGATCGTGGTGTGGAGCGCGGTGTGCGTTCTGCTGCTGACGCAGGCGTTGACGGCGATCGGGGCGGGATGGACCGCGGCGCGGACGGCCGGACTGGCCGCGGCCGTGCTGGCGGGTGGCGCGCTGACCGCCGCCGGATATCTGCACCGAGCGCGCGGCGGGGCGCTCGCGCCCGTCATCGGCGAGGACAACCGGCTGTCCACCTCGCGTGCGGTGGCGGCCGGCTGGGTGCTGTTCGTGGTGTACGCGCTGCTGGTGCTGATCGGGGAGCTGACGGTGGCCTCGGCGCACGGCAGGCGCGACGCGCTGATCGCGGGGCTCGATCTCGCCCGCGGGGCGGGCGTGGTGACCGTGGTCGCCGCGGTGTGCGGGATCGCCGTCCTGGTACGCAGGGTGGTGAGCCTGCGGATCCTCGGCCAGCGCCTTCAGAAGGTACGGGCCGACCGGCCGCGGGCGGCGGATCTGCTGACGGACGACTCCGGACGCGGCAGCTTCGCGGACATCCAGTATGTGGTGATCAGCGGGGTCGCGCTGGTCTTCGCGGTGGTACGGCTGGCCCGCCGCCCCGACCGGCTTCCCGATCTGCCGTGGAGTCTCGCCCTGCTGGTGCTGGTCTCCGCGGCCACCTACCTCGCCGGGAAGTACGCCGAAGGCGGCCGCCCGGTGGTCCTCTCGGTGGTCCGGGCCCGGGAGGCGGGCGATCTGGATGCCCCGATCCGCACGGGCGACGACATCGAGATCCGCGGCGCGGGCTTCGTACCGCCCGGCGCCGAGACGGCGGACCGTCTGTCCCGGATGGCGGTCCGCATCGGCCCGGTCCATGTCCATGTGCCCCTCGTCCCGGTCCCCGGCGGCTTCAGCAACCCCACGGACACGCTGCTGACGGTCCCGGTGCCGGCCGACGTGGAACCAGGGAGGGTGGACGTCCAGGTGGTGACGGCGGCCGGAGTCGAAACCAACCGGGTCACCATCGACGTGACGGAATGACACGGACCGGTTTCCGCTCGTTCGGCTCAGCCAGGTACGACGACCTGCTTGTTCCGTCGGACGGCGGAGCGAAGTACGGGAAGTACGGAGGGAGGGGCGGCCGGGACCGGGCTGTTCGTAACGACATGGGTCCACGGGCGGTGGTCTTCGGGGACGGGAGGGCGGAAAGTCGGTGCACACCGGTTGAGCGGTCCAGCCCCTTCGCACGTATGGTCTGTTGAGGGGTCAACAGCTGGCGGGTGAGAGGCGGCGGACACGATGACTCAGAGCATGCGCACGGACTCCCACACTTCGTACATCGAGGAGAACAGCTCGTGGCGGGACACCGCCACTCGGTACGCTCTGATTCCCCTGCGGATCTTCCTGGGCGTCACCTTCATCTACGCGGGCCTGGACAAACTCACCAGCAGCACCTTCCTGCACGATTCCGGCTCCGGTTCGATCGGCGACCTGATGCGCACCGTGCGCGGCTCCTCCGCGATCCCGGCCATGGTCGACGTCGCGCTGAAGAATCCCTCCGGCTTCGGATACGCCATGGCCCTCGGTGAGCTGGCCGTCGGCATCGGCACGCTCGTCGGCCTGCTGTCCCGCCTCGCCGCGTTCGGCGGCGCGCTGATCTCCCTGAGCCTGTGGCTGACCGTGAGCTGGGCCTCCTCTCCCTACTACTACGGCAACGACCTCGCCTACCTGATGGCCTGGCTGCCCCTGGTACTCGCCGGCGCCCCGGTCCTCTCCCTGGACGCCGCCCTCCGCTCCCGCCGCCAACGCCGCCGCACCGACGCTCTTTGGTAAACCCACCCCCACCCGAACCCCCGCGAACCGGGCCTCCACATCGAGGCCGCGCGGGGCGGTCGCCTGGAGGCCGTTCGGGCGCGTGCCGCTGCTAAGACGAGACACGGGCCACCACCGGCGCGGTAGCGCGCCGATGCGCGCCCGCGCCGGGGCGCCCGCGCGGCTGGTGCGCGGCGTCCGCCGGTGCACCGGCGGTGCTCGGTTCTGGCAGTGCGGGTCGCACCGCGGGCCTTGGCCGCCTGCCGGTCGCGCGCCGAGGCGCAGCCGCGCCGGGGCGCTCGCGCGCGTGACGCTCAGGCGTGCGGCGGTGCGCGGCGTGTGCCGGTGGACCGGCGGTGTTCGGACTCGGTGGTGCGGTCGTGTGCCGGTGCGCGGCGTGTGCCGGTGGACCGGAGCTGCTCGGGCTCGGCCTTGGGGTCGTGTGGCGGTGTTCGCGCGGCTGTCGGTTTGCGCGGGCGGGTCGGGGGGCCGTTGCTGTTCGCACTACGGGGCCGTCGCCCCGTCCCGTTCGGTGGGGGGTTCCTCGGGGGACTTGCGGCCCCTGCGTATCGCGCGGGTCATCAGACCCGCCACGGCCGCCAGGCAGAGCCCGCCGCCGACGAGCGGGACGATCGCGAACCACGGCGTCTCCCAGACGCCACGCGCGTCGCCGATGAAGACGACCCCCCCGGCGGCCACGAAAGCGCCGGCGATCAGCCGGCCGGGCTGGAACTCATGACGCAGCACGGGTCACCTCCACCTGGCCCACACCGACCTCGAGGCTGACGTCGAGCCTGGCCAGGCTCTTCGTCCCCGGCGCGGGAGAGAGCGCCAGCTCCTTGTGCCTGCCGGCCTCGACGTCCACGTCCTTCCTGGAATCGCCCGGCAACCGGATGTCGGCGACACCCGTGTCGATCTTCAGCTTCACCGTCGCGTCCGCCGGAACCACCACCTTCAGCCGGCCCACACCCACCTCCGCCCGGGTCGTCACCGTCCGGTCCCCGGTGTGCTTCAGATGACTGAGATCCAGGGTGCCCACGCCGGTGCCCAGTTCGTACCTCCCCTGCACGGCGGCCGCCGAGGCCGGCGCCCATGTCGTATGGGTCCAGTGAGTGCCGATGTCCTTCGGCAACGCCGCCGACGCGGCGAGCAGACCCGCCGTGAGCAGGGCCAGGAAGACCGAGCCCGCTCCCGTACGCCCCAGGAAGGAGCTGACCGCGATGCCCGTGCCGAACACGACGAGCGCGCACGCGAGGCCCGTCTGAAGGCTGGTGCCGAGAGCATGGCCGTTCCAGGTCAGACCGGTGCCAAGGCCGCCCGCCAGCAGCGCGAACAGGAACACCCAGCCGCCGATCCAGCGCGGCCCCCGCGGTCTGGGGCGGGGCGCGGTGCCCATCCGCTGTCCGTAGGAGGTGCCGCGGGCGATGTTGACCGCCGCCGCGACATCACGGCTCGGGGTGTCGCTCGGGCCCCACAGATAGCCCGTACCGCCCACATGCGTGCCGTCCTTGACGATGGGTTCGCGCCACCAGGAGGCATGTGCGGCGGGCACGGGGGGTGCCGTCGCCTCCGGGGGCGCGTCGGCCACCGCCTGGGCGGCCAGCGGGTCCGGGTCGGGGGCGCCGCGGTGCCGCGACCAGTACCCCGCGCCGGCGAGCAGCAGGGACAGGACGACGGCGAAGGTCAGCACCCCGCCGTTTCTGAGCATCGACAGGAAGACTCCGCAGCCCACCAGGGCGAAGAGGACAGCGGCCAGGCCCTGTCCGTCGACGCGGCCGGTCAGCAGCTTGCGGATCTCGTTCTCCTCCTCGTCCTCGTAGGGGACGAAGAGCCAGCAGAAGCCGTAGAAGACGAGGCCGAGGCCGCCCGCCGCGGAGAGTACCGCGAGACCGATCCTGAAGATCACAGGGTCCATGTCGCACTGCCGCCCGAGCCCTGCGCAGACGCCGGCCAGCATCTTGTACCGCCGGTCACGCCGGAAGTGGCCGGCGCCCTCGCCCGCCTCACCCTCGGAGGGCGTGTCGTCGCGCCCGGGTGGCTCCCCCCGCGCACCGCCCCCTTCGCGCGCGGCCGAGTGGTCGGCGCCCGTGGTCTTCCACGCGGTCCCGCCGGGGTCTCGGCCCGCGTCCTCGTGCCCGCCCTCGCTCACGCTGTCGCCCGCGTTTCCGTCCTCGGCCCCGTTCTCCCGCACGGCCGCATCCTGCCGTACGGTCGTGTCCTCGTGCGCGCGCGGCTCCTCTCCCGGGGCACCCGAGGCGTGCCGGGCCTCGGGGCCGTGCCCCGAGCCGGGGTCCCGCCCCGCTGCCGTGTGCCGCTGATCCGTCATGTGTCCATGGTCGCCGCCGCGGCCGCCCGGCGGCAGTCGGGACGACCCTGGCCGAACCCTGAAATCCGCCCTGACGCCCGTCAAGGGAAGCGTTCGATCACACGGATTCGGAGATCAGGGGAGTCTCGGGGGTCCACCCTGATGTCCGGGCAGGCCACTCGTGTGACCATCGATGGCATGCCGGACGCCGCAGGAGTGCCTCTCGCCGACCCACGGCCCCCGCGCAAGCTTTACCGCAGCAGCGACGGACGCTGGCTCGGGGGAGTGGCGCGGGGGCTCGCCGGGCATCTCGGGCTCCCCGTGATCTGGGTGCGCCTCGTGTTCGTGGGCCTGATGACGGCGGACGGCCTGGGCGCGCTGCTGTACGCCTCGTTCTGGTTCTTCGTCCCGCTCGGTGTCGGCGGCGTCGACGACCGCCGCTCCCCCTCCCTGGTCGGCACCGAAACCTCGCCCGACGGACGTCGCAGACTGGTTGCCCGCAGACCCGACCGGGGTCAGATCGTCGCCCTGCTCCTCATGGTCGTCGTGGCGCTGACCTTCGTCGGCAGTGTGAACCTCGGCGGCGCCGCAAAGGCGTATCTCATACCGGCCGTCCTCGTCGCGGCGGGCGTCGCCCTGGTCTGGCGCCAGGCGGACAACGCACGGCGGGCCCGCTGGATGGAGGTCGGCGGCCGCCGCCGCACCCTCACCCTGCTGCGAGCCGCGGCCGGTGTCCTGCTCGTCACGGCGGGCGTCTCCGGCATCTTCGTACTGCAAGGCTCCGCGGCCCACCTCGGGTCCGTCCTCCAGGCGGCGCTCGCGGTCCTCGTCGGTATAGCGCTGCTCGCCGGGCCGTATCTCGTGCGCATGTCCCAGGACCTGTCCGAGGAGCGCCTGATGCGCATCCGCGCCCAGGAGCGCGCGGAGGTCGCCGCCCATGTCCACGACTCGGTGCTGCACACCCTGACCCTGATCCAGCGCAATGCGGAGAACTCGGGCGAGGTGCGCCGTCTCGCCCGTGCCCAGGAGCGCGACCTGCGCGCCTGGCTCTACAAACCGGAAGGCACCGGCAAGGACGAGGACGAGGAGCCCAGCACCCTGGCGGAGGCGGTCCGGCGCAACGCGGCGGAGGTGGAGGACAAGCACGGCGTTCCCATCGAGGTCGTCGTCGTCGGCGACTGCCCCCTCGACGACCGGACGAGCGCACAGATGCAGGCCGCGCGCGAAGCGATGGTGAACGCCGCCAAGTACGGTGGCGAGGGCGGCGCCGTCCAGGTCTACGCCGAGGTCGAGGGAAAGACCGTGTTCGTGTCCATCCGCGACCGCGGCCCCGGCTTCGACCTCGACGCGATACCCGCGGACCGCATGGGTGTCAGAGAATCGATCATCGGCCGTATGGAGCGCAACGGTGGCACGGCACGGCTGCGCGCGGTGCCGGGCGGCGGCACGGAGGTCGAACTGGAGATGGAGAGGGCGGAGAGTACGACATGAGCGACGCGAACGAGCCGGCCGGCCCGGTGGAGCCGGAGCGCGCGGGCGGGGGCACGGCGGAGCGGCGCGTGCGGGTCGTGCTCGTCGACGACCACCGCATGTTCCGTACGGGCGTCCGGGCGGAGATCGGACAGACCGAGCGGACCGGCGTCGAGGTCGTCGGGGAGGCCGCGGACGTCGACCAGGCGGTTTCGGTGATCACCGAGACGCGCCCCGAGGTGGTGCTCCTCGACGTCCATCTGCCGGGCGGCGGGGGAGTCGAAGTGCTGCGGCGCTGTGCCGCGTTGACGGCGGACGCCGAGCGGCCGGTGCGGTTCCTCGCGCTGTCCGTGTCGGACGCGGCGGAGGACGTGATCGGGGTGATCCGCGGCGGCGCCCGGGGCTATGTGACGAAGACGATCACCGGCTCGGACCTCATCGGCTCGATCTTCCGCGTCCAGGAGGGCGACGCCGTCTTCTCCCCGCGTCTGGCGGGTTTCGTCCTCGACGCCTTCGCCTCGACCGACGCCCCGCCCGTCGACGAGGACCTGGACCGCCTCACCCAGCGTGAGCGCGAGGTCCTGCGCCTCATCGCCCGTGGCTACGCGTACAAGGAGATCGCCAAGCAGCTGTTCATCTCGGTGAAGACGGTCGAGTCCCATGTCTCTGCGGTCCTGCGCAAACTCCAGCTGTCCAACCGCCATGAACTGACCCGCTGGGCGACGGCACGCCGACTGGTCTGACGGCGGGCAGCCCGGATTCCGGTCCGGGCGTGGTGGGCTCACACCACCCGCGTGGCCCCCGCGAACGGCATCTCGTCGATCGGTGCCAGCCGTACCGGCGCCGACGGGTTCGGCGCGTGGATCATCTGGCCGTGTCCCACGTAGATCCCCACATGGCTGACCCCGGAGTAGAAGAACACGAGGTCGCCCGGGAGGAGTGCGGAGCGCGGGATGCGGCGGCCCGCGCCGATCTGGGCGTATGTGGTCCGGGGCAGCGAGACGCCCGCCGAGTGGTACGCGGCCTGCACCAGCCCCGAGCAGTCGAAGGCGTCGGGCCCGGTGGCTCCCCAGACATAGGGGCTGCCGAGCTTGCCGTACGCGTACGCCACCGCTGCCGCGGCCCGGCCGTCGGGTGCCTCCGCGGTCGCTTCCGACGCCGGGACCGTCCCCAGCAGGCCCCGCCCCGCCGACCGTGACGCCTGCCCCGCGCCGCCGGCCCCGGTGAGCTCGGCGAGCTGACTTCCCGTCAGCCGGGACAGCAGACGCCGTGCCTCGCTCAGCTTCTCGGTGACCGTCCGCTTCTGCCGCCGAAGCTCCGCCTGCCGCGAGGTCAAAGAGGCCAGTTCCACGCGTGCGGCTCCGCGTAGCCGCTCGATCTCGCGCAACTGCGCGCGTACGCTCGCCACGGCCGCCGCCTGCCGGCCGTCGACCCGTTCGGCGAACGCGGCGTCGTCCAGGTACCGTCCCGGATCCGAGGAGAGCAGGAGCTGCACCGACGGGTCGATGCCGCCCCCGCGGTACTGCGCCGCCGCGGCCGAGCCCAACGCCTCGCGCGCGGAGTCGAGCCGGTCCGTGCGGCGAGCGGCCTCGTCCCGCAGCGCATTGAGCCGTCGCGCGGCCCGGTCCGCCTGCTCCTTCATCCCGTTGTACTTCTCGGTCGCGACCTCCGCCTCCCGGTACAGCCGGTCCACCTCGGCTTTGGCCTGGGCCGGGGAAAGCGGCGGCTCGGCGTGTCCGGTCCCGTCGAAGCCGGCAGCGGACGCCGCTCCCGCGAGGGCGATCGTGGCGGCGGTCCGGGCCGTGGCCCCGCCGAGCGAACGCTGTCTGGGCTTGCGGTGCGCTGCCACCTGACCGTCACGTCCTTTCCTCCGGCCGCCGGGGCGACGGGCGGTGTCACGCGTCCGGCGGCGGCCCGCACAGGGGGAACAGGCCGCCGCCGGACCTTCTCGGCGGGGGTGTCCGGCGGCCGCCCCTGGCCCGGGCGGCGGTGGGGAGCCGGTCACCTGGTGGAGGACGTTAAGCCCGACCGTGACCGTCCCGTGACGCAATGTACGGAAGTGGCTCGACCAGACTGACGGTGACCGTATGTGACCGTGATCCCGCTGCTAGGCCGCCGACTTCACGCTGTGTGGTGACCGTTGCGGCCATTTCCGGGGCACGGCGACACGACGTAGTGCTATAGGGCGCATATATGCGCCGCCCGGTCGCCCCTGAGGCCGGCCGTGCGAGCGCCGTCACACCGCGTGGGCCGGTGTCCGAGCCCTCCGCGCCCCTCACTAGGCTCCGACTCCATGGACGTACTCATCCATCTCCTCGTCGGCCTGCACATCGTCGGGATAGCCGCGCTCCTCGGCGGCTTCCTCACCCAGATGAAGGCGATGGGCCGGGGCACGGCCCGTTTCGTGCCCGGAATGCTGCACGGCGCACTGACCATGCTGGTCACGGGCATGGCCCTGGTCGGCCTCAACCAGGCGGACCACCACCACGTCAACACCATCAAGATCGGGGTCAAGCTGGCCCTGCTGATCGTGATCCTCGGCCTGGTCTACGTGAAGCGCGACGAGGAGCAGGTCGAGAAGCCCCTGTTCGCCCTGGTCGGTGCGCTGACCACGGCGAACGTCTTCATCGCCGTGCTGTGGACCTGACGCCGTCCGCGAGGGACTTGACCGCTCCCACGAGTACCGCACACCAGGCGGCCACCGCGATCCACAGCAGCACCTCGCCGGGACCGCGCAGCCACGCCGCCCGGAGGGGGCCGGCGACGGACAGCGCCGCCACCGCCATCGTTCCCATCGAGAAGACGGTCGGCCAGCGCCGTACGTCGTAGCCGGTGCGCGGCCGGAGCAGTTCGGCCACCGCCAGCACGCAGTACCAGACGAAGGCGAGGGCGAGCAGGGCGATGGTGACGCTCCGCAGGACCGTGTTGTCGTCCTTGTTCCACAGGTACAGGCCGGTGCCGGCGGCGGCGATCAGCCGCGCCCCGGCCACCGCGGAGAGGGCGAGCGCACCGCTCGCCATCCAGTGGTCGCCCGTGCCGGCGGCCACCTGCCGCCGGTCGAAGCACCACAGCCCGGCCACGTAGAAGGCGAGGCCGAGCCAGAAGAGCACCAGCGCGGTGTGGGCGAGCCAGGCCACCCGCAGGCTCGCGGCCAGCACCGCCCCGAGCACCGCGATCCCCTCCAACGCCACGCATCCGAGGAACACCGCCCCGGGCATACCGCGCTCCCAGTTCCGTACGACCAGGAGGACCAGGACAACCCACAGCCCGAAGCCCAGCACGAGGACGGCCTCGGCGAGCTGGGGCCGGTCCAGGGCGGCGAACCGGGTGCCCAGCATGGTGGTGGCCGGGACCACGGTGAGCGCGGCCGGGGAGCCGACGGGCCATTCCGGGCGGCCCCGCAGCAGCCGTACGGCGATGTCGGCTGCCATTCCGAGCCAGGCGGCGGCCGCCAGTGCCAAAAGGACACGCGAGAGGACCTCGTACCCGGTCTGGTGCAGCCCGACCGACAGAACGCCGGTCGCCAACGCGGCGGCCCCGGTGGCGGGCGGACGCTGCGCCCACCAGGTGCGGAGCGCAAAGGAGCCAGACATGCGCCCGATGCTAGGGACGCGCACACGGCTTGCGTACGGGGCACGCGCGCGTGAACCCCGAAAACAACCCCACGCGCGCGTCCTGCCCGACCGGCACCCGCGCCGCCGGTCTCAGGCGGGTCGCACCACGCTGTGGATGATCGACGCGCCGCCGTAGTAGACCGACTCCTCGCGCACGTAGGCACCCGGCTTCGGGGCGTGGATCATCATGCCGTTGCCGATATAGACGCCGACGTGGCTGATGTCGTCGTAGAAGAAGACCAGGTCACCCGGCTGGGCCTCGGAGAGCGGCACCGTCGTGCCGGCGTTCACCTGGTCGTACGTGGTGCGTGGAAGCGTCACCCCGGCGGCCTTCCACGCGGCCTGGGTCAGGCCCGAGCAGTCGTATGACCCGGGGCCCGTCGCTCCCCACACATAAGGCTTGCCGATCTGCGCGCGGGCGAAGGCGAGGGCCTTCGCGGCCTTCGTCGCGTACGAGGAGTCCGCGGCGGAGGATCCCTGCGAGCCGGTCGTCGGGCTCGACGTGCCGGTCGTCGGGCTCGACGTGCCGGTCGTCGGGCTCGAGGCGCCGGTCGTGGGGCTCGAGGCGCCGGTCGTCGGGCTCGGTGACGGCTGCTCCGGCTGCGCGGCCGCCTGCCGCCGGGCCAGCGCCTCCGCCTGGCGCCGGGCCTCCTCCTGCTTCCGCTTCTCGAGCGCGGCGAGCCGCGCCTTCTCCTGCGCGGTCAGCTCGGACAGCAGTTGCCGCGCGTCGGCCAGCTTCTTCTGGACGTCCGTCTTGGCGGACCGCAGCGCCGCCTGCGACTCGGTGAGCGACCGGAGGCTGTCGGTGGCCTCCTGCCGCTTCCTCATCGTCGCGGCCTGGTCGGTGACGTACTGGTCGACCGCCTCCTTCTGACGGCTGGTGAGCCGGCTCATCAGCTGGGTTCGGTCGAAGTAGTCCTGGGGGCTGTCGGCCAGCAGGAAAGTGGCCGTGTCGGGGGCCGCGGCCCCGGTCCGGTACTGCGCGGCGGCGAACGAACCCAGCTCTTCCCGCGCGTCGTTGAGCTTCTGCGTGCGCCGGGCGACGTCGTCGAGGAGCGTGTCGACACTTTGGCGCTGCCTGGTGGTCCTTTCCTTGGCCGCGTTGTATCTGTCGGTGGCCGACTCCGCCTGGCGGTAGAGGTCGTCGACCTTCTTCTCGACTTCCTCGACGCTGGGTCGGCCGTCGGCGGAGGGCGCGGCCTGCGCCGTCTGGGAGAGCAGCGCCATGGAGGTGAGGGCCGCCGTCGCGAGGGCGGGGGTCCGTATGCCCGCGATGCGGGGGCCCGAGGGGCGGGACTTGCGGTGCGGCGCCATGAGAGGCGTCTCCTTCCGTACTCCGCCTACCGGGTTAGCTGTCGGGTTCGGGCGGGTGGTTCCGGAAGGTGTGCCCTACGGCCGTGCCCCACGGGGCGGTCGACCGATTCACCCCAGGTCGGGTGGGTCCCCGGCTCCGGCTGCCATGGGGCGCACCGGATTCGGCAGAGGCCGCGCGGCCCGGCGACCTTCGCCGGTGGGGGTCGTACGGCCTGCCCGGCACGGTAGCCAACTCCTGTGGCCCCTGTGAAGGTTGAGGTGCGATATGCCCGATACGTTTTCGTGGTCTCGACTCCCGGAAACCCTCGTCGAGCGCGGACCGTGAACGGGCGCGTCCGGACGGTGACGCCGGGCCGCGCCCGGGTCGGGGGCGCCGAGTTTTCGGGACGGCGGCCGGTTGTCGGCGGGGCGCCCTAGACTCGGAGAGCGATGAGCAGCCTCTTTGACGACAGCTTCCTGGCGGACCTCCAGGCCACCCCGGCCCATGAGGAGGAGCCCCCGCCGCCCGACGACGATCACGCTCCGGAGCGGGTTCCGGACGATCTGTTCGGCGGTCGGTTCGACCTGCCGCCGGTCCGGGACTCCTACTACCGCGACGGTGCTCCCCGCCCGGCGCTCGACCCGGGGGCGCTGCTCGAGGGGCTGAACGAGAACCAGCGCGCGGCGGTCGTGCACGCCGGCTCCCCGCTGCTCATCGTCGCCGGCGCCGGCTCCGGCAAGACCCGTGTGCTCACACACCGCATCGCCTATCTGCTGGGCGAACGCGGCGTCCATCCCGGGCAGATCCTCGCGATCACCTTCACCAACAAGGCCGCGGGCGAGATGAAGGAGCGCGTCGAGCAGCTCGTCGGCCCGCGCGCGAACGCGATGTGGGTGATGACCTTCCACAGTGCGTGCGTCCGCATCCTGCGCCGCGAGAGCAAGAAGCTCGGCTTCACGTCCTCCTTCTCGATCTACGACGCCGCCGACAGCAAGCGTCTGATGGCGCTCGTCTGCCGCGACCTGGACCTCGACCCCAAGCGGTACCCGCCCAAGTCGTTCAGCGCCAAGATCTCCAACCTCAAGAACGAGCTGATCGACGAGGAGGACTTCGCCGCCCAGGTCGCCGGGGGCACCTCCCAGACGGAGTCCGGGGGAGGGTTCGAGAAGACCCTCGCCCAGGCGTACGCGCTCTACCAGTCGAGGCTCCGCGAGGCGAACGCACTCGACTTCGACGACCTGATCATGACGACGGTCAACCTGCTGCGCGCCTTCCCGGACGTCGCCGAGCACTACCGCCGCCGCTTCCGCCACGTCCTCGTCGACGAGTACCAGGACACCAACCACGCCCAGTACGCCCTGGTCCGCGAGCTGGTCGGCCCGGCGGCCGGCGACCGCCCCGGGGGCGTACCGCCCGGCGAGGACGACCTGCGGCCCGCCGAACTGTGCGTCGTCGGTGACGCCGACCAGTCGATCTACGCCTTCCGCGGCGCCACCATCCGCAACATCCTCCAGTTCGAGGAGGACTACCCGGACGCCACCACGATCCTCCTGGAGCAGAACTACCGCTCCACGCAGACGATCCTGAGCGCCGCCAACGCGGTCATCGAACGCAATGAGTCGCGCCGCCCCAAGAACCTGTGGACCCATGCGGGCGCGGGCGCGCGGATCACCGGCTATGTCGCCGACACGGAGCACGACGAGGCGCAGTTCGTCGCCGACGAGATAGACCGTCTCACCGACCAGGGCGAGGCCAAGGCGGGCGACGTCGCCGTCTTCTACCGCACCAACGCCCAGTCCCGTGTCTTCGAAGAGGTCTTCATCCGCGTCGGCCTGCCCTACAAGGTCGTCGGCGGCGTCCGCTTCTACGAGCGCAAGGAGGTCCGGGACGTCCTGGCCTACCTGCGGGTGCTGGCGAACCCGGAGGACTCCGTTCCGCTGCGGCGCATCCTGAATGTGCCGAAACGGGGCATCGGTGAGCGCGCCGAGGCGATGATCGACGCCCTGGCCCAGCGGGAGAAGATCAGCTTCTCGCAGGCCCTGCGCCGCGTGGACGAGGCGTACGGCATGGCGGCCCGCTCGACGAACGCCGTCAAGCGGTTCAACGCGCTGATGGAGGAGCTGCGGACCATCGTGGAGTCGGGCGTGGGCCCGGCCACGGTCCTGGAAGCCGTCCTGGAACGCACCGGCTATCTGGCCGAACTCCAGGCCTCGACCGACCCCCAGGACGAGACCCGTATCGAGAACCTCCAGGAACTCGCCGCCGTGGCCCTGGAGTTCGAGCAGGAGCGCGGCGAAGGCGCGGCGACCGCGGAGGCACCGGCCCCGGCGGGCACGCTGGCCGACTTCCTGGAGCAGGTCGCCTTGGTCGCCGACTCCGACCAGATCCCCGACGAGGAGGAGGGCAACGGCGTCATCACGCTGATGACCCTGCACACCGCGAAGGGCCTGGAGTTCCCGGTGGTCTTCCTTACCGGCATGGAGGACGGCGTCTTTCCGCACATGCGTGCGCTCGGCCAGACCAAGGAGCTCGAGGAGGAGCGGCGCCTGGCGTACGTCGGCATCACCCGCGCGCGGGAGCGGCTCTACCTCACCCGGTCCGCCATGCGCAGCGCCTGGGGCCAGCCCTCGTACAACCCGCCCTCACGTTTCCTGGAGGAGATCCCGGACCAGCACGTGGAGTGGAAGCGGACGGGCGCATCCTCCGGTACCCCCTCCTCGGGTCCGGTCTCGGGTGTGGCGGCCTCCCTGTCGTCGTCGCTGTCGTCGTCCCGGTCGCGGTCCTCGGCCGCGGGCGCCTCCGGTTTCGCCACCCGCCGGGGCGGTGCGACGGAGAGGCCGGTGGTCTCCCTGGCGGTCGGCGACCGCGTCACCCACGACCAGTTCGGTCTGGGCACGGTGGTCGGCGTGAAGGGCACGGGCGGGAACGCGGAGGCGACTATCGACTTCGGCGACACGAAGCCGAAGCGGCTCCTGCTGCGGTACGCGCCGGTGGAGAAGCTGTAGAGCCGGTAGGCAACCGGTAGACCGCGACGGCCGGGCCCCCGCCGAAGGGCGGGGGCCCGGCCGCGCGTCGATCTGGCGGGTCGGTCAGGTGGGGTTCAGCCCATGGCTGCGCAGCCAGGGCAGCGGGTCTATCGCGGCGCCCCCGCTCGGCCGTACCTCGAAGTGCAGGTGGGGACCGGTGGAGTTGCCGGAGTTGCCGGAGTACGCGATCGGCTGGCCGGCCCTCACGGTCGTCCCGGACGGGACTCGGTAGCTGGAGAGGTGGCAGTACCACGTCTCCGTGCCGTCCATCGCGGTCACGATCATCATGTTGCCGTAGGCGCTGTTCCACTGGGTGCGGACCGTGCCGTCGGTCGCGGCCATGACCGTCGTGCCGTACGACACGGGGAAGTCGATACCGGTGTGCACCGACATCCAGTTGACCCCGGCCTGGCCGAAGTAGGCGCTGAGCCCCCGCTGCATGACCGGCAGTACGAACTTCGGGCGCAGCCGCTCCTTGAGGGCCGCCTCCGCCGCCGCCTTCTTCTTCTCGGCCACCTGCTGGGCCTTGAGGTCGATACGTTCCTGCGTACGGCTCGCCCGGTCCGCGAAGTCGTTCGCGCCCGCGGAGAGGTTCTCGAGCTGCGAGTCCAGCTTGGTGTTCGCGGCGGACGGCACCACCGGCACCGCATCCGACGCGCTCGCCGTGGTCTCCTTGCCGCCGCTGCCGCCCACGCCGACCGTGGCGGCGGCGATCCCGGCCACCCCCATCACACACGCCGACGGCACGGCGACCGTCAGCAGCGCGGAGCGCTTCGCCGGGCTACGGCGCCGGGACCGGCCGGCCGTGCGGGACGCGGCACGCGAGGCCGGCACGGGAGTGATCTCTTCCTGGTCGTCGAGCAGGGGCGCGTCGTCGGACTGCTCACGCAGGGACGCCAAGTCGGTGTCGTCCAGGGCGTGCTGCTCGTACGGAAGCTGTTCGAAGGCGGCGGTGCCCGACTGGTCGAAGGCCTCCGCGGTGTCGAAGACCTGTGTCGCCGGCTGCTCGAAGGACTCGGTCCCGTCGAAGGACTCGCCCCCGTGCAGGTGCGTCGCCGCCGTGGTCGGTGTCTGCTGGTCGTGCGCCGCGTGCTCGGCGATGCCGCCCGAGTTCCACTGGGTGGCGTCGTACGCCCCCGTGTCGAACGTCTGTGTGCCCCAGTCCCACTGCTGGGTCCCGTCGGCGGACTGGCCGGCCTCGAGCCAGGCGTGTGCGTCCCACTGGCCCGTGGCATCGGGGGGTCCGGCCTGCGTGGGGATGCCGACGACCTGCTGGTACCCCATGCCCCAGCCGGCCGTGTCATGGCTGCCGGTGTCGAACGAGGCGTGGTGCTGGGCGGCGTACGGGTCGTAGTGGAGTGTCTCGTGCGTGCCGGTGCCGTACATCTGGTGGCCGTCCGCGCCGAGCGAGGCGTGGCTGCCGGTCCCCCAGTGGGAGGTGTCGTACGAGCCGGTCGCACCGCCCCCCGGGAGGTCACCGAAGAGGGGATCGGCCGAGAAGGCCGTGGCCGTGTGGCCCCCGACGCCGTACGCCGTCGCGGCGGGGTCGGCATGCGACGTGTATTCGGTGAACTCACCGTACTGGCCGCCCTGCCCGCCGTACGACGCGTAGTGCGCCGAGGCCGCATCGGGGGCCGGAGCCGGGGGAGTTGCGGTCCCCGACGGGTGACGGTCGTTCACCAACTTCTCTTTCGCCTCGGCAGCAGGGGCTGGCAGAGCAGTGCGGCGACTGTACCCGGCGGTACGCGGGCGCGACAATCTTCCGCAGGTTTCCCTCGGGCAGGAAACGGGCAATCGACCGTGTTTCGGCGGTCCCCGGGCAAGGCTTTGGCTTTGCGTTCGATGAACGTTCGACAGTAAGGGGGTGACCGGAAGTGTCGGAGTGGCCGTCACGCCACCGTCAGGCCACCCGTGGGAGCGTCCGCCGGTGCGGCCGGCTGCGCGAGGTCCAGTGCCTGCCGGATCCCCGTCGCGACCGCGGGGTGGACCGGCAGGGCCAGATGGCCGATGCCGCTCACCCGGATGTTGTGCGCCAGCAGGTCCGGGTGGTCGACGCAGGCCGTCTCCAGCGGATCCATCAGCGGGTCCAGATCGCTCCAGAAGCTCACGAAGTGCGTGCGGCAGCCGGGGGCCGGCTCGCGCAGCTCCTGGATCAGCTCGGAGGCGGGGCGCATCTGGCGGACGATGGGGTGTGCGTTCGCGAGCGGCGCGACCCGGGTGCCGGAGTGGGGCGTGCCCAGCGTGACGAGCGTACGGACGTGAAGGTCGCCGCCGAGGCGCTGTACGTAGTACCGCGCGATCAGTCCGCCCAGGCTGTGGCCCACGACGTCCACGTGCGGCTGTCCGGTGCGCTCGCACAGCTCTTCTATGTGCCGGCCGAGCAGTTTCGCCGCGGTGCGGATGTCACAGGTCAGCGGAGAGTAGTTCAGTGACTCGATGTGCTGCCGGCCGTGCTGGGCGAGATTGCGGCGTAGCAGTACGAAGACCGAGCGGTTGTCGATGAACCCGTGGACCAGGATGACCGGGGGCTTGGCCTCGGTCGGCAGCGTCGCGGCGTCCGGCGGGGGAGAGAGCGCGCTGGAGTGGCGCTCCTGGATGATCCCGGAGGGGTAGAGCAGCAGATGTCCCGCGAGGATCGCGAGCTCCAGAGCGGTCGCCTTCAGCAGGGCCATGGAGAGACCGGCGAGCCTGCCGGGAAACATGCGCTGGCACAGCGGCAGGAAGGGCTGCACTGCCCGCGAGACCATCATGGCCGACCTCCCGTCGGCGCACGTGAGGACGCCTCTGTCCCCCGTGTGCCCTAGTGGAAAGCCGTGGGGCGGGGGTCTGCGGGGCAGATGCCGTGTGAACGGCCGTACCGCGGATGCGGCGCATGAGCCGATGGCGCGGCGGACGGCTTCTCGTCGGAGTGACGAGTGACGCTTTCCGCCGTCCGCGTGATGCGGTTCCCGTCCTCCTCGTACGGGTGCGGCTCCCGCTGTCGTGCCCTTGCAATCCTTTCGCCGGCGAGCCCGCCACCCGGCGCCCGGCCGGCGGTGGCGAGGCCGCCTTGCAGCGGCTCTCCGTGCGCATGATCCCCTCGGACCACGGCGCGCGAGCCGCTGATCCGCGGCGCGTGTGCCGCGGGGAGGGGGGACCCTGCGCGGCGAACGTGTCCCATTGTGTGATTTCCCCCTCGGTCACCACCGCGAAACTGCCGGTTGCGGGATGCTGGCGATAACGTTCGTTCACTTCCCGGGCCGGTACGGCGCGGGACGCCTGCACCGTGGGGGCCCGCGGCCCCTGCGTTCGCGCCGGTGCGGTGATGTGGCGGCAGGGCGCAACATCGGTACAGGGTGGAGTAGTCGCTTCATGGAGGCAGTGATGGGTGTGGCAGCCGGTCCGATCCGCGTGGTGGTGGCCAAGCCGGGGCTCGACGGCCACGATCGCGGGGCCAAGGTGATCGCGCGGGCGCTGCGTGACGCGGGCATGGAGGTCATCTACACCGGGCTCCACCAGACGCCTGAGCAGATCGTCGACACGGCGATCCAGGAGGACGCCGACGCCATCGGGCTGTCGATCCTGTCCGGCGCGCACAACACGCTGTTCGCGGCGGTGATCGAACTGCTGAAGCAGCGCGACGCGGAGGACATCCTGGTCTTCGGCGGCGGGATCATCCCGGAGGCGGACATTCCCCTGCTCAAGGAGAAGGGCGTCGCGGAGATCTTCACGCCGGGGGCGACGACCGCGTCGATCGTGGACTGGGTACGGGCGAACGTACGCCAGCCGGCCGGGGCGTGACCCTTCCGTAGGTAGAGCGTCGCCGGTCCACCGTCTGAGCGTCGGCCGGTCGGCCGTCGGGGCGTCGGCCGTCGGGTGGCGTCGGTCCACCGTCGGGGCGTCGGCCGGTCGGCCGTCGGGGCGGCGTCGGCCGATGCGCCGGCTTGCATTCGGACCAGCGTTGTGCCGGCCGGCTTGCGGCCTCGCGGCGAGGCCGGTCCGTCCATGGCCTCCCGGTGGTGTGCGGCGGCTCGCAGTCCGAGGCGCGGGCGAGTGCGGGCGCGCGGCCGGTTACGGGGGCCCGGCTCGGGCGTGACCATGAGCATAGGGGGCGCACGGGCGTGACCATGAGCCTAGTGGGCGCCTTGCGGCCCGACCTTCCGGTCGCCGCGTGGCCGGCTCACGCTTGTGCCCCGGCGGCCGGCTCCAACGCCCCGGCCCACGGGCCGTCTACCGCTCGAAGCGGCGGGGGCGCGCGGGTGGCTCCCGCTCGGGGCGCCGGGGGTCGCGGACGGGTTCACGGCTCTCCCAGTTCCTCCCGCATCGCCGCGCGCAGACGCAGTGTCGTCGTCAGGCGCTGGAAGGCCTCGGCCCAGTAGCCGCCCGCCCCCGGTGAGGCGTCCTCCGGCTCGTCGGGTATCGCCGTCAGCGCGGCGAGGCGGCCTGCCTCCGCCGGGTCCAGACAGCGTTCCGCCAGCCCCATCACCCCGCTGAAGCTCCACGGGTAACTTCCTGCGTCCCGGGCGATGTTGAGCGCGTCCACCACCGCCCGGCCCAACGGGGTGGCCCACGGAACCGCGCACACTCCGAGCAACTGGAACGCCTCCGACAGTCCGTGCGTGGCGATGAACACTGCCACCCATTCGGCCCGTTCGGCGGGGCCCAGCGTCGACAGCAGCTTCGCCCGCTCGGCAAGGGGCACCGCTCCCGGGCCTCCGGCCTCCGGTGCCGAGGGCGGCCCGAGCAGCGCCCGGGACCAGCCCGGGTCCCGCTGCCGGACCGCCGCACGGCACCAGGCCGCGTGCAGTTCGTCCCGCCAGTCGTCCGCCACCGGCAGCGCGACGATCTCCGTCGGCGTACGTCCCCCGAGACGTCGCGTCCATATGGCGAGCGGTGCCGCCTCCACCAGCTGGCCCAGCCACCACGACCGTTCACCCCGGCCGGTCGGCGCGGTCGCCGCCACCCCGTCGCGCTCCATTCCCGGATCGCACTCGTGCGGCGGCTCGACCACGAGCGCCGGCTCCCCGGACGTCCGGTCGACCGCCACACAGGCCGCCGCCCGCGCCGCCATCCGCGCGGCCAGGGCGGAACCAGGCAGCGCCGGCAGCAACTCCGCCGCAGTCGCCCGCACATTGCGGCTCCGGTCGGACAACGCCTGCTCCAGGAACGGCTCGTCCGCGGGCTCCAGTCCCGTGCGGAGCAAGTCGAGGAACATCAGGCGGTCCTCGGCCCGCTCGGTCGCCCAGGTGCCGGCCAGCAGTTCACGCGCGGCGGCCGGCTGCCGGGCCCGAAGGGCGCCGAGCAGGGCCACCCGCTCGGCGAACAGCCCCTGCTCCCAGAGGTCTCGCACACGCCCAGGGTCTTCCGGCGGCAGTTCGGCCCCGCCGGGTGCGGAGCGCAGCGCGAACCGCCAGTCCGGGTTCAGCCGGGCCAGCCACAGGGCGCGCGGGCCGGCGAAGGCCAGCACCGCCGGGCGCAGGTCCGTACGCCCGCGGGCCGCGTCCAGGAGCGCCGGCAGCACCTCCGGAGGTGGCGCGAAACCACGTGCGTTGGCCAGCGCCAGCCACTGGGGCAGCAGCTCCATCAGGTCGGGCGCCGTCCCCCGGCGGCCGCCGCCGCCCGTGCCGGGGCGGTCGGACAGCAGCAGGGCCAGCCGGCGGGCCGCCGCGGGCGGCAGCGGCGGGCGGGGATCCGGCGCTGCCGGCTCCGGCCTGGGCCCCGCGGGTGCGGGGCGCAGCCCCGCCCTGCGGCGCACGGTCTCCACGGCGGCCAGGTCCAGCAGCGCCGCCGGCGCCTCCCGGCCCGACGCCCAGGGCGGCGTACGCCGGTCGGTGCCCAGCAGGGCCAAGGTCACCAGCTCCTCCCAGGGCACCGCGGAGGGCGAGCCCGGCGCGGCCGGGGTCGCATGCTCGGTCGCTCGCATATCGGTCCCTTCCCGGTCGGTCGTGCGTCGTTTCGGTGTCGTCAGCACAGCGGGACCGCCTCCCCGGCGCCCTCCGGCCAGGCGGTGAGAGGGGTGAAACCGCGGTGGCCGCACTCGCCGAACACCGTGACGGGGGCCCCGCCCGACAGGGCGACCAGACGCCACAGGCCCGGGCGGGCGCACGCCGACGGTGTGAGGGGCACGGCCGTGTCGCCGTCCGCGTCCGCCAACTGCCAGGAGTCCTCGGCCGGTGTCGGTACGACCCGGCCCAGGGTCACCGGGAACGAGTCCAGCCACGGGTCGTCCCGCAGCGCTCGCCCATAGCGCGCCAAGGCCTGGGACGCGCTCGATCCCGGAGGCCGTGTACCCGCCGGTGCCGCAGGCGCGAACTGCTCGCCCAGCGCGGCCCGCAGCTGCCCCGCCCCCGGATACACGGACACCTCCGCCTCCAGCGCCAGGCCCACCGGCAGCGCCTGCTCAGGTGCGCGTCCGGCCGCCCCGTAGGAGAGGAGCAGCACAGTGCGGCCGGAGCCCGCGCCGTGCAGCCAGATGCGGCGCGTGGTGAGACGGCTGTCCGAGGTGTCGTACTGGGCCAGGACCAGCCAGCGGTCCCGGACGGGCGGACCGCCGGGCGAGCCAGGCAGGCCCACGCGGGAACGGACCGTCGCCGCCAGACCGTCCGGCAGCCGCTCGCGACGCAGCCAGCTCTGGTCCAGTAGGTGCAGCAGCGCACACTCCTCCACGAGACGCATCGGCCAGCCCGGCCCCGACGACGGGATGGCCCCCAACTCCCGTACTCGAGCGGCCAGTCCCGGAGCCTGCGCGTCGACCATGCGGGCCGCCGTCTCCTCCCACATTCCGTACCCGTCCCGGTCGGCTGTGGCTAGGCCGCCGCGCAGCAGGTCCGTCAGCCGCTGCTCCAGCTCCGCCGCTCCCGCCGTGATCCGCTCGGCCCGCCGCTCCGCCCTGCGCCGGGCCGCCTCCGGATCAGCGGTCCTGGTGGGATCCGGGCCGGCGGCCGGCCGCCGCTCCCGCATACGCTGTCTGCCCCTCTCGATCCACTGCTCGGCCCAGTCCGGTGCCGGCCCCCGCGGCACCGTCCCGTCCCCGCCCGCCCAGAGCAGCAGCAGTCCCAACGCGTGCTTGCACGGGAACTTGCGGCTCGGGCAACTGCACTGGTACGCCGGGCCGGCCGTGTCCGCGAGGTCGACGACCGTCTGGTACGGCCTGCTGCCGCTGCCCTTGCACAACCCCCACACCGTCCCGTCGTCGGAGCTGCCCGCCTCCGACCACGGCCCGGTCGCGCCGAGTTCGCCAACCGCATGGCGTGACGCGGCGTCAGGCGCCAGTGCCAGCACCTTTTCCGCAGTCCAGCGCACCCCCTGCTCAGTCATGTCTCGAAGGTAGGTCCCGGCACTGACAATCGACGGCCGTGACGGTGTTTGTGCAGGTCACCGCGCATTGTCAGTGGTGTGGTGCACGGTTGGTGGCAGATCCGAAACGGCCGAGCCGAGGGGGATGTGGCCATGCGTGTGACCGTTGATCCGATGTCCGTCGAACCGAACACGAGCGAGTCCGCGCCCGCGAACGGGGACACGGGTGCGGGCCCGGGCGAGGGGTTGTCCGCGCCCCTGCGGCCGCACGCCGAGGACGCCTTCGCGGCCGAGCTCGCCGCGCTGGACGCGCAGGACGACCGGCCCCGACCGGCCCGCTGGAGGCTGTCACCCTGGGCCGTGGCCACCTATCTGCTGGGCGGCACGCTGCCGGACGGCACGGTGATCACCCCGAAGTACATCGGTCCGCGCCGCATCGTCGAGGTCGCCGTCACCACGCTCGCCACCGACCGCGCGCTGCTCCTGCTCGGCGTGCCCGGCACGGCCAAGACCTGGGTGTCCGAGCACCTGGCGGCGGCCGTCAGCGGCGACTCGACCCTTCTCGTCCAGGGCACGGCAGGGACGCCGGAGGAGGCGATCCGCTACGGCTGGAACTACGCGCGACTGCTCGCGCACGGCCCCAGCCGCGACGCGCTCGTACCGAGCCCCGTCATGCGGGCCATGGCCGAAGGGAGGGTCGCGCGCGTCGAGGAACTGACGCGCATCCCGGCCGATGTGCAGGACACGCTGATCACGATCCTGTCGGAGAAGACCCTGCCGATACCGGAGCTGGGGCAGGAGGTGCAGGCCGTCCGCGGCTTCAACCTGATCGCGACGGCCAACGACCGCGACCGCGGGGTCAACGACCTGTCGAGCGCCCTGCGCCGCCGTTTCAACACGGTGGTGCTGCCGCTCCCGCAGAGCGCGGACGCCGAGGTGGACATCGTCTCCCGCCGGGTCGACCAGATCGGCCGCTCGCTCGACCTGCCGGCGCTGCCCGACGGCATCGACGAGATCCGCCGCGTCGTCACGGTCTTCCGTGAGCTGCGCGACGGGGTGACCACGGACGGACGGACCAAGCTGAAGTCGCCCAGCGGGACGCTGTCCACCGCCGAGGCCATCTCCGTCGTCACCGGCGGCCTCGCGCTGGCCGCCCACTTCGGGGACGGCGTGCTGCGCGCGAGCGACGTCGCCGCGGGCATCCTCGGCGCCGTGGTCCGCGATCCGGCGGCCGACCGTGTCGTCTGGCAGGAGTACCTGGAGGCGGTGGTCCGGGAACGCGAGGGCTGGACGGACTTCTACCGGGCGTGCCGGGAGGTGACCGTATGAACGGCGGCTCCCCGTCCGCGCAGGGGCCGCTGCTGCTCGGGGTGCGGCACCACGGGCCGGGCTCCGCCCGCGCTGTACGGGCCGCACTGGAGGCGGTGCGGCCCCGGGCCGTGCTGATCGAGGGACCACCGGAGGCGGATGCCCTCATCCCGCTCGCGGCGGAGGAGGAGATGCGGCCGCCGGTGGCGCTGCTCGCCCACGCCGTGGACGAACCCGGACGGTCGGCATTCTGGCCGCTGGCCGAGTTCTCCCCGGAGTGGGTGGCGCTCCGCTGGGCCCTGGAGCACCGGGCCCCGGCCCGATTCGTCGACCTGCCGGCGACACACACGCTGGCCTGGGACAAGGAGGAACCGGCAGCCGCGCCCGGAGAGGAACCGGCTCCGGAGTCCGGATCGGAGCACCGCTCCGACGACGCCGTGCGCGTCGACCCTCTGGCCGTGCTCGCCGAGACGGCCGGGTACGACGACCCCGAGCGGTGGTGGGAGGACGTCGTCGAACACCGGGGCGCGGGCAGCGAGAACCCGCTCGCGCCGTTCACGGTCCTCGAGGAGGCCATGACGGCGCTGCGGGAGGAGTACGGCACCGGGGGACACCGTCGCGACCTCGTGCGGGAGGCGTATATGCGGCTCCAAATGCGCTCCTGCATCCGGGAGTTCGGCCCTCGGGTGGCCGTGGTGTGCGGAGCCTGGCATGTGCCCGCGCTGCGTCGCGGCACCGCCGTCGCCGCCGACCGCGCCCTGCTGAAGGGGCTGCCCAAGGTGAAGACGGACATGACCTGGGTGCCCTGGACCCACCGGCGGCTGTCCCGGGCCGGTGGTTACGGGGCGGGGATCGACTCGCCCGGCTGGTACGCGCATCTGTTCGCCGCGCCCGACCGTCCCGTCGAGCGATGGCTGACCAAGGTCGCCGGGCTGCTCCGTGAGGAGGACCGGATCGTGTCGTCCGCACACGTCATCGAGGCGGTGCGGCTCGCCGACACGCTCGCGGCGCTGCGCGGGCGCCCGCTGCCGGGGCTGTCCGAGACGACCGACGCGGTCCGGGCGGTGATGTGCGAGGGCTCGGACGTGCCGCTGGCGCTGGTGCGCGACCGTCTCGTGGTCGGTGACGTCCTGGGGGAGGTACCGGCGTCGGCTCCCGCCGTGCCGTTGCAGCGCGACCTCGCGCGGCTCCAGAAGCGGCTGCGGCTCAAACCGGAGCCGGGGGAGCGCGAGGTGGAGCTGGACCTGCGCAAGGACACCGACGCCGGGCGCAGCCGGCTGCTGCACCGGCTGCGTCACCTCGGCGTCGACTGGGGCGAGCCCACGGCCTCGCGCGGCAGCACGGGCACGTTCCGGGAGACCTGGCGGCTGCACTGGGAGCCGGAGCTGACGGTGCGGGTCGCCGAGGCGGGGGTGTGGGGGACGACCGTGATCGGGGCCGCGACCGCCAAGGCCGAGGCGGACGCGGTCGCGGCGCGGACGCTCGCCGAGGTCACGGGGCTCGCCGAGCGGTGCCTGCTCGCGGAACTCCCGGACGCGCTGCCCGTGGTGATGCGGGTGCTCGCCGACCGGGCGGCCCTGGACACCGACGTCGGTCGTCTAGCCCAGGCGCTGCCCGCCCTGGTCCGCTCCCTGCGCTACGGAGACGTGCGCGGCACGGACACCCGGACGCTGGCAGAGGTCGCGGCAGGCCTCGCGGAGCGGGTGTTCGTCGGGCTGCCACCGGCGTGCGCCGCGCTCGACGCGGAAGCGGCCGAGGAGATGCGCCGTCATGTGGACGCCGTGCACGGGTCGGTGGGGCTGCTGGCGGAGGGGGCCGTGGCGGCCGCCGGGGAGATACGGGGGCGGTGGCGTGGCGTGCTGCGGGTGCTGTCCGGCCGGGACACCGTCGCGGGCGTCGTCCGGGGACGTGCCGTGCGACTTCTCCTGGACGACGGGGAGCTGGCGCCGGTCGAGGCCGCACGGTTCATGGGACTCGCGCTGTCGCCGGGTACGGCGCCCGCGGACGCGGCCGCGTGGATCGAGGGATTCGTCGGAGGCGGCGCCGGCGGCGGGATGCTGCTGGTGCACGACGAGCGGCTGCTCGGGCTCGTGGACACATGGCTGACGGGTGTGCCGGCGGAGGCGTTCACCGGCGTACTGCCCCTGCTGCGGCGTACGTTCTCGGCGTACGAACCGGGAGTCAGACGCGCCCTCGGCGACTTGGTGCGACGTGGGCCGGACGCGCCGGGGAGCACGGCGGCCGTCGGCGCGGGCTACGCCGGGTTCGCGCCCGACCTGGACGCCGGGCGGGCGGACGCGGTGGTCCCGGTGGTGCGGCTGCTGCTCGGCCTGGACCACCCCGGCCGCGGTGATACGGACGAGTCGGACGGCAGAGGTCTGGACGAGTCCGACGGTCTCGGCGAGTCCGACGGCAGGGATGTCGACAACCTGGTGGGGGTGGCCCGATGAGCACGGACACGGCCGGCCGTGAAGCGGCCACGCCATCCGCGGACGAGGACGGCAGCACGGCCGCTGCCGCCGGTGCCACCGGTACTGCCGGTGCCGCAGGGCTCGACGAGCGGCTGAGGCGCTGGCGGCTCGTGCTCGGCGGAGACACCGCGGACGGTACCGGGCACGAGCTGACCGGGCGGGACGCGGCGATGGACGGGGCGCTGACCGCGCTGTACGAAAAGGGGGACTCATCGCGCCGGGGGCGGGACCGTTCGGCGGGGCTCGGGGCGTCGGCGCCGTCCGTCGCGCGCTGGCTCGGGGACGTCCGGACGTACTTCCCGGCGTCCGTCGTCCAGGTCATGCAGCGCGACGCCATCGACCGTCTCGGTCTGTCCACGCTGCTGCTCGAACCGGAGATGCTCGAGGCCGTCGAGGCGGACGTGCACCTGGTCGGCACACTCCTCTCGCTGAACAAGGCGATGCCGCAGACCACTCGGGAGACGGCGCGAGCGGTGGTGCGCAAGGTCGTCGAGGACCTCGAGCAACGGCTCGCCACCCGCACCCGGGCCACGCTCAACGGCGCCCTGGACCGCAGCGCCCGTATCCACCGGCCCCGCCACCGCGACATCGACTGGAACCGCACCATCGCCGCCAACCTCAAGCACTACCTGCCGGAGTACCGCACGGTCGTGCCGGAGCGACTGATCGGGTACGGGCGGGCGTCCCGGTCCGTGAGGAAGGAGGTCGTCCTCTGCATCGACCAGTCGGGGTCGATGGCGGCGTCGTTGGTCTACGCCTCGGTGTTCGGAGCGGTCCTCGCGTCCATGCGATCCCTCGCCACCCGGCTCGTCGTGTTCGACACGGCGGTGGTGGACCTCACCGACCAGCTGGACGACCCGGTCGACGTCCTCTTCGGCACCCGGCTCGGCGGCGGCACGGACATCAACAGGGCGCTGGCGTACTGCCAGTCGAGGATCACCCGGCCGACGGAGACGGTCGTGGTCCTCATCAGCGACCTCTACGAAGGCGGGATCCGGGAGGAGATGCTCAAACGGGTGGCGGCGATGAAGGCGTCGGGGGTGGAGTTCGTGGCGCTGCTCGCGCTCTCCGACGAGGGGGCGCCCGCGTACGACCGTGACCATGCGGCGGCGCTCGCGGCCCTGGGGGCACCGGCGTTCGCGTGCACACCCGACCTGTTCCCGGAGGTGATGGCGGCGGCGATCGAGAAGCGGGCCCTGCCGATACCGGAAACCGCATGACCAGGGTGGGGACCGCCACTCAAAGCCGGACACCGGCTGACGTACGGAGGGAAACGGATATGACTACCCATCGGTAACGTGGGGCTTGCGCGGCGACGGTAGGGCCGTGCGAGGATCGGCGGCGCTTCAATCCTCGGCGGTGCGCCGTGTCGCCCGTACCGCCTCGTTCCGCCGCACGGAGGCTCTCCCCGTTGTGACCCCGCCAGCCGCACTGCCCTTCGCCGGTGCCGCACTGCGCGTGATGCGTACGGCGGCAGGGCGGCGTGCGTTGCATCTGGCACTGCTGGTGGGCGGGTTGTTCGCACTGGGGTTCCTCTGCGAGGGACAGGCTCATGCGGCGGAGGGAACACCCGTGGCCTCCACGGCTCCGACCGCTCCCGTCGCGGCCGGCACCCCGGCCGACGTCGTGGTGCGACCGGTCGAGAAGGCGGCCCGGCACGCCGAAGGCACCGTCGGCAGCGCGGTCGGGCAGGCGGTTCAGGGTTCTCCCCGTCAGGCAGCCCACCCCTCCGCGTCCGCCACCGGCCCTGCCTCCGCCATCCGTCCGGCCTCCAACAGGCGCTCCCTGTCCGACACCCGCTCTCTGTCCGACACCCGCTCTCTGTCCACCGTCCGCCAGGTGGTGCGGCCCCTTACCAAGGGCCTCGCACAGCCCATCGCGGGTTTCCTGCGGACGGTGTCCGAGGAGCCGGTGGACGCGCTGTCACGTCGGCCGTCGATCCCTTCGATCCCGCCGATCCCTTCGATCCCCTCCGTCCCCTCAATCCCTTCGCCACCCTCAGCCCCCTCGATCCCTTCGTCACCCATCGCCCCCTCATTCCCCCCAGCCCCGTCGGTCTCCCCCACGCCGGGGCTTCCCGGTGTGCCGGGAGTGCCGGGCCCGCCGGGTGTGCAGGCGCCGTCCGGGCGCATCCTGCTCATGCCGTCGGTGCCGGAACGGCCGGTCGGCGGGGCGGAGCGCCACCGGCCGGGGGAGCGGCGGCGGGACTGGGCCCAGGGGCCGCGGGTCACCGTGGCCGACGGGGCGTCGGGGCAGTACGCGCACCGTGCCCTCCGCCTCCCGAGGCCTGTGCACACGCCCCCGCAGCAGTCGCCCGACGGTGCGCCGAACGGAGTGTTCGGCGTGTTCAACGCGCAGTCGGCGGGGGACGACGGTGCGCCGCGGCACGGTGACGGGCACGCCGTCGCGTCGAACCACCGGGCGCCGCTGCGGCTTCTGCCCGGTGCCACCGCGGTTGTCACCGCGGACGGGACCCGGGACCGCCACCGGGACATCCCCGAGTTCCCCGGCTAGGGCAGTTCCTCCTCCCCGCGAGACCTTCCGCGCGGGGGCGGAACAGGTCTGCCCGCCGTCCGGACGCTCTCCGATCCCCGGACCGAAGCCATCCGACCCGAGCCGTCACAGCCGGATCGCATCCATGGCCGCCGGTCCCCCGACCGCCCATGGAGCCGTCGTCGACCCCCATCGACACCGGCGACAGAACTCGGCAGCGGTCGTCCCGAAACTCCCGGAACCCGAAATCCCGAAGGATCTGACGCTTACATGAACAAGAACATCCGCCGCTCGATCGTCATAGCCGCCGGTGTCACCGGCGCCTGGGCGCTCGGCTCAGCCGCCGCCAGCGCGGACGAGCTGCCGGCGTCCTCCGTCTCCACGCCCGATGTGGGCATCGACACCGCCGACACGGTCGGCGCGGTCACCGGCACCGTGGGCGGGGTGGTCGCCGACGTGCAGCACACCGTCTCCGAGGGCGCGCACGGTACAGCGGCAGACGGCACCGTCCCGTCCATGACGAACACCGCGACCCGGACAGCGGCCCAGGCCCCGACCCCGACCGCGTCCACCGCCGTGGACGGCACGCACCCTGTGGCCCCGGCCGCCATGCAGACCAAGAACCACGCCAGGGCGCACGTCGGGTACGCCGCGCCCACCGCGGACCGGATGCGCCCGTATGTCGACGCGGAAGTGCCCGCCGCGCACCCGTCGCACCTGGAGGGCGTCGCACGCGCGACCGCGGCCGAGGCCGCCGCGGTCGCGGACCAGGCCCGGAGCACGGCCACCGCCACCGGCGCGACCGCGCCGCGGGACGGGATCGACTACCTCTTCGGCCCGCTGTCGGCCTTCGCCCCCGAGCTGGAGGAGGCGCTCGCCGCCGCGCAGACCAGGCTCCAGGGCGTGCGGAACGAGGCGCGCGCCCAGGCGGGGGGCGTCGACGGGGTGGTCCGCACGAAGGCTCAGCGCACGGTCGCGGGCGCGGGCCGCACCGCGACGGCCTCGACCGGCGCCGCACACCGGACGGCCGCCGGGGCCGAGAGCCGCACGGCGGGCACGGCCGCCGCCGCGCAGGGCCGCGCCGACGAGGCGAGGGCCGCCGTCCAGGCCGGTGCCGGGGCGGTACCCGGCCACCTCACGGACGCCGTCACGGGCGTGCGGCAGCAGGTCGTCGGCACCGTCGCGGGCGCGCCCGGCACGGTCGCCCCGGTGGCCGGCAAGACGGCCGCCGCCGTGCTTCCGCCGGTCGCCGGCACGGTCGTGGACGGCGTGGGCCCTCTCGCCGCTCATGTCGCAGGCGGCGCGGCGGGCCTGGCGTCCGGGGCCGTAGCGGACGCCCAGCCGCTCGCGCGGCACGTGGGGGGCAACGCGTCGACGCTCGCGCACGGGGCGGTGGCCGACGCGCGGCCGACGGCATACGCCGTGGTGGACGAGGCGACCGGCGACGTGGCCGCCTTCGTGCTGCCGCCGGTCGCCCACACCGCCGTCCAGGGAGTCGTGCCCGTGGCCGGGCAGGCCGTCGTGGACGCGACCGGGCTGGCGTACGGCGTGACGGGTGAGGTGCGGCCGTTCGCGGGCGGGGTCGCCGGACGGGTTCCGCCGTTCGCCGAGGGCGTGGCCGCGGACACGACGGGGACCGCGTACGGCGTCGCTGCCGAGGTGCAGCCGTTCGCGCAGGGCGTTGCCGACTCGGTGCGGCCGGCCGCGCGGACGGCGAACGAGGTCGTGCGGACGGCGGACGGCCTGGTGCAGCCCGTCGTGCACGGCGTGGCGGACGGCACCACCCACCTGGCCTACGGCGTGACGGGCGAAGTACGGCCGTTCGCGGGCGGGGTCGTGGGCGAGGCCGGCTCGTTCGCCCAGGGGGTCACCGGTCCGGTGGCGCCGTTCGCCGGTGACCTGACCGGGACGGCGGGGTCGGCCGGCGGCTCGCTGACCGGCCACGCGGTGACCGGCGCCCGGGGCGTCGCCGCGTCCGTCACCCCGGATCACCTGCACTCGGGCCCTGACGGCGTGTATTCCCTCTGAACAGCGACGCCGTAAGGCGTCCGATCGACTCCGCGGGGAATGAGGCACCGGGGTGGCCGAAAGCCGTCGGCCGGCCCCACCGAAACCCCGCGGAACCGGGCGAGTGGCCCCATTGGGGTGGGGACCACTCGCCTCGCGCCCCTCCCGGGGCGGCACAGGGGTCCCACCGGGCCAACCCCAACCCGGTGGGACCCTTCCCGTCGCGCCGCGTCGTGCTCGTGTGACAGGTATCACCGCTCAGGTGTGATCTGCGATTTAGAGCCCCACCTCAAGCGGCGATAACCTGCGAGACGGACATGCCGCGCGCTCGGACACCGTGTGCGCCTCCCTTGTGACACATGCGGACGTCACGTTGCCCTTCGCGGCACGCCCACGCATCCAACGAACCGCGAGATCACTGATAGGGACGGAAGCGCGTGGACCTGTTCGAGTACCAGGCGAGGGACCTCTTCGCCAAGCACGGTGTACCGGTGCTGGCCGGTGAAGTCATCGACACGCCTGAGGCGGCGCGCGAGATCACCGAGCGGCTGGGCGGCAAGTCGGTCGTCAAGGCGCAGGTGAAGGTCGGTGGCCGCGGCAAGGCCGGCGGTGTGAAGCTCGCCGCCACCCCGGACGAGGCGGTCGCCCGCGCGACGGACATCCTCGGCATGGACATCAAGGGCCACACGGTCCACAAGGTCATGATCGCCGAGACCGCCCCGGAGATCGTCGAGGAGTACTACGTCTCCTTCCTCCTCGACCGCGCCAACCGCACCTTCCTCTCCATCGCCTCCGTCGAGGGCGGCATGGAGATCGAGGAGGTCGCGGCCACCCGCCCCGAGGCCGTCGCCAAGATCGCGATCGACGCCATCGACGGTGTGGACCGGGCGAAGGCCGAGGAGATCGTCGCCGCGGCCAAGTTTCCGGCCGAGGTCGCCGACCAGATCGCCGGCGTCCTCGTCAGCCTGTGGGAGGTCTTCGTCAAGGAGGACGCCCTCCTGGTCGAGGTCAACCCGCTCGCCAAGGTCGCCTCCGGTGACGTCATCGCCCTCGACGGCAAGGTGTCGCTCGACGACAACGCCGAGTTCCGTCACCCCGAGTTCGCGGAGCTCCACGACAAGGCCGCCGCCAACCCGCTCGAGGCGGCCGCCAAGGAGAAGAACCTCAACTACGTCAAGCTCGACGGCGAGGTCGGCATCATCGGCAACGGCGCGGGTCTGGTCATGTCGACCCTGGACGTCGTCGCCTACGCCGGCGAGGCCCACAAGGGTGTCAAGCCCGCCAACTTCCTCGACATCGGCGGTGGCGCCTCCGCCGAGGTCATGGCCAACGGCCTCGAGATCATCCTCGGCGACCCGGACGTCAAGTCCGTGTTCGTCAACGTCTTCGGCGGCATCACCGCCTGTGACGCGGTGGCCAACGGCATCGTGCAGGCCCTGGAGCTCCTCGAGTCCAAGGGCGAAGAGGTCAACAAGCCGCTGGTCGTACGTCTCGACGGCAACAACGCCGAGCTGGGTCGCCAGATCCTGGACGACCGCAACCACCCGCTCGTCCAGCGGGTGGACACCATGGACGGCGCGGCCGACAAGGCCGCCGAGCTGGCTGCTGCCGCGAAGTAAGGGACGAGGTCACACACAACCATGGCTATCTTCCTCACCAAGGAATCCAAGGTCATCGTCCAGGGCATGACCGGCTCCGAGGGCCAGAAGCACACCAAGCGCATGCTGGCCTCCGGCACGAACATCGTCGGTGGCGTGAACCCCCGCAAGGCCGGCCAGGTCGTCGACTTCGACGGCACCGAGGTACCGGTCTTCGGCTCCGTCAAGGAGGCCATCGAGAAGACGGGCGCCGACGTCACGGTCATCTTCGTCCCGGAGAAGTTCACCAAGGACGCGGTCGTCGAGGCCATCGACGCCGAGATCCCGCTCGCGGTCGTCATCACCGAGGGCATCGCGGTCCACGACACGGCTTCCTTCTGGGCGTACGCCGGCAAGAAGGGCAACAAGACCCGCATCATCGGCCCGAACTGCCCCGGTCTGATCACCCCGGGCCAGTCGAACGCCGGCATCATCCCGGCCGACATCACCAAGCCGGGCCGCATCGGCCTGGTCTCGAAGTCGGGCACGCTGACGTACCAGATGATGTACGAGCTGCGTGACATCGGCTTCTCGACCTGCGTCGGCATCGGCGGTGACCCGATCATCGGCACCACCCACATCGACGCTCTCAAGGCCTTCCAGGACGACCCCGACACCGACCTGATCGTCATGATCGGTGAGATCGGCGGCGACGCCGAGGAGCGGGCCGCGGCCTTCATCAAGGAGAACGTGACCAAGCCGGTCGTCGGCTACGTCGCGGGCTTCACCGCCCCCGAGGGCAAGACCATGGGTCACGCGGGCGCCATCGTCTCCGGTTCGTCGGGCACCGCCCAGGCGAAGAAGGAGGCGCTGGAGGCCGCCGGCGTCAAGGTCGGCAAGACGCCGACGGAGACCGCGAAGCTGGCGCGCGAGATCCTGGCCGGCTGACTTCGCCTCTCCGGCTGAACGCCGGTGGGCCCGTGCTCCCCGCAGGGAGTGCGGGCCCACCGGCGTTTCCGGGTGTTGCGGACAAGCGTCAGCGGGCCTCCGGAACCAGTCGCTCCGGGCCGCGAAGGGACTGCGCCTCCAAGAGCGCACGCACTTCCAGCAGCTCCTCCGAGAGCGGGCCCTGCGCCGCCCGCGGCGGCAGGTCCCGGATCTCCGTCCCCCGGGGCACGGGCCGTTCGTAATGGTCCTGGGCCATGCGCAGGGTCAGCGCGGTCGTGCCGACGATCGCGGCCGTGAAGGCGAGGGCGCCGACGGTCCCCCACCGGGTGCGCCGCTCGCCCCGGGACCGGACCGAGGGCGGCCGGGCCGGGCAAAGGTGGTGAGCGGTGGCCGGCTCGGCCAGCCTGCGCCGCAGTACGTCCGGCGCCGCCTGGTCCGGTACCAGCGCGGCGAGCGTCTCCCGGGCGTACAGCAGCCGGCCCGCCGCGGCCGGAGTGCTCGCCTGTGTCTCGGCCGCGACCTCCGGCAGACCGAGGCCGGCGCCGTCGTGGAGCAGCAGTGTGCGCCGCTGCGTGGGAGACAGCGTCAGCAGCGCGTGCAGCAGCGCGCGGTCGGACGGGTCGGCGGGAGGCGGCTCGGCCCGCCGGTGGCGAAGGCGGAAGCGGTGCCGGGGCGAGAGCGCCCAGTCGTGGGCCGCCGCCCGCACCCATCCCTCCGGATCGGGGTCCACGGCCACCTCGGGCCAGCGCTGCCACGCCTGCTGAAAAGCCCGCTCGACCGACTCGCGGGCCAGTTCACGGCGGCCGGTGAGCAGATACGTCTGCCGTACGAGGGTGGGGGCGCAGGCCCCGTACAACGCGTCGAAGGCCTGAGCGGGCGTCACGGGGGGCCGCGCGCTGCGCGGTTGCGGGGAGACAGGGCTCTGTGTCACAGGACGACCCTCCGTGCATAAAAGTACATAAACATATATTGAGCGACACATCGGGGCCTGCCGTGTTACGACGGGAAAGCGCGTGTCGTTGGGAGCATGGCGGGCGTGACCCGATGGACCGACCGCCGAACCCCGCCGCCTCCGCCCGCCCGGCCGCACGATCGATGGGCCGGGCTGGGCGGCAGCCTCCTGGGCGGCGCCGTCGCCGCGGTGCTGGGGCTCGGCTCGCTCGCCCTGCTTGTGATCGTGCTGTGGATCAGTTCGCCGTTTCCCGACAACGGCCCCGGGGCCGCGCTGCACCTCGCGGCCTCGGTGTGGCTGCTGGCCCACGGTGTCGAACTCCTGCGCACCGAGACACTCTCCGGGCTGCCCGCACCCGTCGGGGTGACGCCGTTGCTGCTGGCCGTGGTACCGGTATGGCTGCTGCACCGGGCGGGGCGCGACGCGGTGGACGGGGAGAGCGGCGAAGGCGGCGAGGACGGGGAGAGCGACGCGCCGCCCGTCGCCGCGGGCACGGCATGGTCCGGCGTGGCGGCGGGCTATCTCGGGGTCGGCGCGGTGGCGGCGCTGTACGCCTCGGGCGGGAGCCTGCGGCCGGCGTGGACCTGGACCGTGGTGAGTCTGCCCCTGGTCGCCGTGGTGGCGTCGGGGGTGGGCGTATGGACGGCGCACGGGCGAGCGGGTGGTCCGTGGCCCACGCGCCGGGTGCTCGAGCGGCTGCCCTCGGCCGGGCGACGCCTGATGAGTGCCGGGACGGTGAACCCCGGCGGGCGGGCCGGGCCGTCGGTCCTGCGGGCCGCCCTGGCCGGGACGCTCACGCTCGTGGGCGCGGGCGCGGTGCTCGTGGGCGCCTCGCTGGTGTGGCACGGGGGGGCCGCGCGGGCGTCGTTCCCCGAACTCACGGGAGGGTGGTCGGGGCGGTGCGCGGTGCTGCTGCTGGCGGCGGCGCTGCTGCCGAACGCGGCCGTGTGGGGCGCGGCCTACGGGCTCGGGCCGGGGTTCGTGCTGGGTGCCGGGCATGCGATCGGACCGCTGTCGACGGCGCGGCCCCCGGCCCTCCTGCCGCCGTTTCCACTGCTGGCGGCGGTGCCCACCACGGGGGCCGGACCGCTGTGGTGGGCGATGGGGGCGGTGCCGGCCGCGGCGGGGGTGACGGTCGGGTGGTTCGTCGCGGGATCGGCGTGCGGGGGCCGGGGACGGCGACGGAGCCGGGACGGAGCGTGGTCGGCCGGACGGACGGCGGCGGCGATGGCGATGGCGGGACTGCTGTGCGGGGCGCTGCTCGGAGGGCTCGCGGAGGCGGCGGGAGGGCCGCTCGGCGTGGCCGTGCTGGCGCACCTCGGACCGGTGGGGTGGCAGGTGGGCGGTGCGGCGGCCGGCTGGACGGCGGGGGTGGGCATGCCGGTGGCGCTGGGCGTAAGGGCCTGGCGGCTGCGCGGGACCGGGAAGGCGGAACGGGGCGGACGGCGGACGCGGCGGCCCCGGCCGGTACCGGAATCCCCCGTGGTGCCCGCGCCTTCGGCTCCGCCGCCGCTGGTCCCGGAACCGGCGGGGGTCCGCAGGCCGGGCGACATCACCCTGTGGGAGGACCCCGATCTCAAGCCGTACGAGGTGCTGTCGGGGGAGGTGGACCCGTTCCTGCCGGACTTCGGCAGGGGCGAGCCCCCGCCGGGCCCCGGGCCGGCTTCCTGACGAGCTCCGGCAGAGACCAGGACCGCGCGGCTCAGTCCTGTGTGCCCAGGACACCCCGCAGATTCTTCGGCAGCAGGTCGTTGCACGAGTGCTTCGCCGCCGCCGTCAGGGAGTCGTTCAGACACGTGTAGTAGTCGCGGTAGACCAGCTGGGCCGTGAAGGTGGCCGCCACCATCGTGAGCGCCAGGGACGCCGTGACCAGACCGCTGACCGCCGCCGTCATCTGCGGACGCGCCGGGGACGCCGGGCTGCTCGGGCGGGGGCCGCGGGGCTTGGCGCGCAGCGCGCTCACGCCCCAGTACAACGACAGCGCGCCCAGCAGCAGGGCCACGTACGGCCAGCTGAAGAGGGCGAAGAAGAAGGCCCACATACCGCCCAGCAGCGCATAGCGCGCGCGGCGTTGCGCGGGGTCGGCGGGGTCCCAGCGCAGGCCCGTGCCCGGGCCGCCGGGCCCCTCGGGGCCGCCCTGTCCGCCGGAGCCGCCGGGACGCTCGCCGAAGCGGCCGCCCGACGTGGGGCCGGGCTGCCGGTCGCTCCACTGGCTGCCCCACGGAGAACGTCCGTCCTCGTCGTCGGAGCCGTCCTGCCCCTGCCCCCGGCCGGACTCCGGATGGCGTGGCCGCCAGGGCCGGTCCGGCGTCCCCTGCGGCGGCGGCGCGAACGGGTTGTCGTCCGCGGGCGCCCCCTGGCCCCGCCCACCGCTCGCGGAGTCACCCCCGTCGCCGGGGGTCTCGCCGTTCTCCCGCGGCGGCACGGGCGAAGGGTGCCGCTCGCGCAGCAGCAGCGGAGGGAGTCGGAGACTGCGGTCCGGCATCAGGTGTGCGTCTTCCACTTGGTGGTTCTGGCGGGCGGCTGGTCGGCGGAGCGGGCCGCGCGGCGGGCGCGCCCGGGCGGGCGTACTCATACGGATCAACGTCCCGCGCAGTCGCGGCGTTCCCCCGCGTCGATCCGCTTCCCCGGGTGGTTCTCCGCAGACGCTACCTCCCGGACGCGCCCCCGTCCCATGGGGGTCGTCCGGTGTGCCGGTATCGTTGCTGGCGGTCGACCGCTTCGTAGACTTCCCCGTATCCGGGCGTGCGAAGCATTCGTACGACCATACAAAAGCTCTCCCGAGTGCATGCTCTCCGAGCGACCGCACGAACGCTCTCCCGAGAAAGGGCCCCGTCGTGGCCGAGTCCGTGGCCGAGACCGCCTCCGAGTCCGCGGCCAAGCGCCTGGTCGTCCTGGTCTCCGGGTCCGGCACCAACCTCCAGGCGCTCCTCGACGCCATCGCCGAGACCGGCCCCGCCGCCTACGGGGCGGAGGTCGTCGCCGTCGGTGCCGACCGCGACGGCATCGAGGGCCTCGCCCGCGCCGAGCGTGCCGGGCTGCCGACCTTTGTGTGCCGGGTCAAGGACCACGACAGCCGGGAGTCCTGGGACGCGGCCCTCACCGAGGCCGTCGCGGCGTACGAGCCCGATCTCGTCGTCTCCGCGGGCTTCATGAAGATCGTGGGCAAGGAGTTCCTCGCACGGTTCGGCGGGCGGTTCGTCAACACCCATCCCGCGCTCCTGCCCAGCTTTCCGGGAGCTCACGGCGTGCGTGACGCGCTCGCGTACGGCGCCAAGGTCACCGGTTGCACCGTCCACTTCGTCGACGACGGCGTCGACACCGGGCCGATCATCGCTCAGGGCGTGGTGGAGGTCCGGGACGAGGACGACGAGAGCGCTCTGCACGAGCGCATCAAGGAAGTCGAGCGAAGGCTGCTCGTCGAGGTCGTGGGGCGGCTCGCCCGCAACGGCTATCGCATTGAGGGACGAAAGGTAGTTATCCAGTGACCGCCACCGCCGAGAGCACCAAGCGGCCGATGCGCCGCGCGCTCGTCAGCGTCTACGACAAGACCGGGCTGGAAGAGCTGGCCCGCGGGCTGCACGAGGCCGGTGTCCAGCTGGTGTCCACCGGCTCCACGGCCTCCCGTATCGCCGCCGCCGGTGTCCCCGTCACCAAGGTCGAGGAGCTGACCGGCTTCCCCGAGTGCCTGGACGGCCGGGTCAAGACCCTGCACCCCAGGGTCCACGCGGGCATCCTCGCCGACCTGCGCCTGGACAGCCACCGCGAGCAGCTCGCCGAGCTGGGCGTGGAGCCGTTCGACCTGGTCGTCGTCAACCTCTACCCGTTCCGCGAGACCGTCGCCTCCGGTGCCTCGGAGGACGAGTGCGTGGAGCAGATCGACATCGGCGGCCCGTCGATGGTCCGCGCCGCCGCCAAGAACCACCCGTCGGTCGCCGTGGTCACCAGCCCGGAGCGGTACGCGGACGTCCTGGCCGCGGCCAAGGACGGCGGCTTCGACCTCGCCGCCCGCAAGCGGCTCGCCGCCGAGGCCTTCCAGCACACGGCGGCCTACGACGTGGCGGTGGCCTCCTGGTTCGCGTCGTCGTACGCGCCCGTCGACGAGTCCCGCTTCCCGGACTTCCTCGGCGCCACCTACGAGCGCGAGAACACCCTCCGCTACGGCGAGAACCCGCACCAGGACGCCGCCCTCTACACCGACGGCACGGGCGGCCTCGCCGAGGCCGAGCAGCTGCACGGCAAGGAGATGTCGTACAACAACTACACGGACACGGACGCCGCCCGCCGTGCCGCGTACGACCACGACGAGCCCTGCGTCGCCATCATCAAGCACGCCAACCCCTGCGGCATCGCGGTCGGCGCGGACGTCGCCGAGGCACACCGCAAGGCGCACGCCTGCGACCCGCTGTCCGCGTTCGGCGGTGTCATCGCCGTGAACCGGCCGGTGAGCCGGGAGATGGCCGAGCAGGTCGCCGAGATCTTCACTGAGGTCATCGTGGCGCCCGACTACGAGGAGGGCGCACTGGAGGCCCTCACCAAGAAGAAGAACATCCGGGTGCTCAAGGCCCCGAACGGCCCCTGCAACCGCGTGGAGGCCAAGCAGATCGACGGCGGTGTCCTCCTCCAGGTCACCGACCGCCTCCAGGCCGACGGCGACGACCCGGCCAACTGGACGCTGGCGTCCGGCGAGGCGCTCTCCGCCGACGAGCTGAAGGAACTGGCCTTCGCCTGGCGGGCCTGCCGTGCCGTCAAGTCCAACGCCATCCTGCTCGCCAAGGACGGCGCCTCGGTCGGCGTCGGCATGGGCCAGGTCAACCGGGTGGACTCCTGCAAGCTGGCCGTCGAGCGGGCGGGCGAGGAGCGGGCGCGCGGTTCCTACGCCGCCTCGGACGCCTTCTTCCCGTTCCCCGACGGGCCGGAGATCCTGATCGCCGCGGGCGTCAAGGCGATTGTCCAGCCGGGCGGTTCGATCCGTGACGAGCAGGTCGTGGAGGCCGCGAAGAAGGCGGGCGTGACCATGTACTTCACCGGCACGCGCCACTTCTTCCACTGAGCCGCGCCGGACATGCGAGCGGCCTCCGGCCTCCCCGACGGGGGAGCCGGAGGCCGCGGCGCGACCGCTGTGGTCAGTACGCGGTCTGCTGCCTGGGCCGGTTGAACCAGGCGGAGCCGTTGGAGTTGCCGACGAAGACGGCGATGAGGATGGCGAGCACCGTGTGGAGCAGGCCCACGACGATGAACGGGTAGATGCCCAGGATCGCGGTGATGATCGCGAAGACCAGGATCGTGATCCGGGCGCCGTTGCCACCGGTGTTGAACTTCAGGGCGAGCACGATCGAGAGCACCGCCCAGGCCAGGGCGAACACCGTGATGGCCCACAGCCAGCCGCTCGAGTAGTCCGCGAGCTGCTGGAACTGCGAGTTGTCCTTCAGCTCCGCGTCGTTCTTGGCGGCGTGGACACTGGCCGCGCCGACGGCGAAGATGCCCGCACCGATCAGCTGGAGGCCGACGATGACCCACAACAACACCCGGGCTGCACCGACCGTGCCGGGCATGGTGGTCAGAACGGGCTGCTGGCCGTAGCCCCCCGGCGCCGGCGGGGCCTGCGGGTAGCCGTAACCGGGCTGCTGGCCCTGCGGGTGGCCGTAGCCCGGCTGCTGGCCCTGGGGCGCGCCGTAGGGGTTGTTCGGTTCACCGAAACTCATGAGCGGTTTTTCCTCCGTCTGCTCAAGTGCGGGGACGAGCGCGGCATGGATCGGAGGAAAGTTCTAAAGTTGCGGTCCGTCCCCCCGGATACTGCCCGCGGCACCGCCGTTCATGGTTCTAAAGCGTTCGCACCTTTGTCCAGCGACATTCCGTATGTGTTGTGTAAGCGCAACCTCTCCGGTCAAGGCGGAAACCGGCCGTGCCGCCGACGGGTGCCCGGATTGGAACCAGGGGCGGGTCATCCGGGAGGATGGGAGCCATGACCGCCCAGATTCTCGATGGCAAGGCCACCGCAGCCGCGATCAAGTCCGATCTGACCGCCCGCGTGGCGGCGCTGAGTGAGAAGGGCATCACGCCCGGCCTCGGAACGATCCTGGTCGGGGACGACCCCGGCAGCCGGAAGTACGTCGCGGGCAAGCACCGCGACTGCGCGGAGGTCGGCATCGCGTCGATCCAGCGTGAACTGCCCGCGACGGCCACTCAGGAGGAGATCGAGGCGGTCGTCCGCGAACTGAACGAGGACCCGGCCTGCACCGGTTACATCGTGCAGCTGCCGCTGCCCAAGGGCATCGACGAGAACCGGATCCTGGAGCTGATGGACCCGGAGAAGGACGCCGACGGCCTGCACCCGATGAACCTCGGCCGCCTCGTGCTGAACGAGCCGGCGCCGCTGCCCTGCACCCCCAACGGCGTGCTCACCCTGCTGCGCCGCTACGGCGTGGAGATCAAGGGCGCCGAGGTTGTGGTCGTCGGACGGGGGGTGACCATCGGGCGCCCGATGCCGCTGCTGCTGACCCGGCGCAGCGAGAACGCCACGGTCACCCAGTGCCACACCGGCACCCGCGACCTCTCGGCGCATCTGCGGCGGGCCGACATCATCGTCGCCGCGGCGGGCTCCGCGCACCTCATCCGGCCCGAGGACGTCAAGCCGGGCGCCGCCGTTCTCGACGTCGGCGTCTCCCGCAGTGCCGAGGGCAAGATCGTGGGCGACGTCCACCCGGACGTCGCCGAGGTGGCCGGCTGGATTTCCCCGAATCCCGGCGGCGTGGGGCCGATGACCCGTGCCCAGCTGCTTGTCAACGTGGTCGAGGCGGCGGAGCGCAGTGTCGGCTGACGGCGGGCCGGAGAGCACCCGGGAGAAGGCCATCGCACAGCGGCGGGAGGCGGACACCGAGCCCGTCGTGCGGGACGCGGTCAGTGCTCCGGACGCCGCCGGGCGGCCGCGGCGGACGACCCGGCGGTTCCCGAGGGTCACTCGTGACACCGCGCGACCGGAGGGCGGCGGCCGCGCCGCGCCCGGTGACGCGCCCGCGCCCGCCCGGCAGTGGCCGATCCTGGCTGTGCTGGCCGTCGTCGGGCTCGGGCTGCTGCTGACCGCGCTGGACGTGTTCCGCCTGGGCACGATCCTGATGGGCGTCGCCCTGCTCGGCGGCGCCGTGATGCGCTGGATGCTGCCCGACGTGGGCATGCTCGCGGTGCGGTCCCGCTTCACCGACATGGTGACCTACGGAGTCCTGGGCCTCGTCATCGTGCTGCTCGCGATGATGGCCCAGCCCCACCCGTGGCTGGAGATACCGTTCCTGGACGACACGCTGCACTTCACGGTCCGCACCTGAGGCCGCGGCATTCCGGCGGACACCACGGCGGGTCGCCCCTTCTCCAGGGGCGGCCCGCCGTCGTTGTGGGCGCCGCTTCCGGAGGACCCGGGGCGAGAGGCCCGTGCCGGCCGAGCAGCGCTGTCCGAGCGGCCGCCGGACACAGCCGCGCGCTGCGGTCGCCGGACACCGTCGCGCGCGGCGCTGCGGTCGCCGGCGGCGGCGGCCGGAGCGGCGGCGGTGTGGCTCCTACGGCCGGCCGCCGTCCTCCGACCGGATAAGGACCCAGAACACGGACCGAAAGACAAGGGGCGCTCGGCCTCTCCCCCGTGGGAGGCCGGGCGCCCGAGGCGGTCGAGCCGCCCGGGAAACACCCTTGTGTACGCGGGTGAGCTGTTCAACACCTGTCAGGCGGCTGTGGCACGGAAGTGACCATTCCGCTACCGTCTCCGCGCCCCGCGCCGGAACCGGCCCGGCTCCTGATGCCGTCAATCGAACGGACGGACGCCTTCGGGCCGGGTAACGCGGAGGGGTGAGCGATGGGCGCCTGGCAGCCGCTGCCGGACGATCTGCCGCCGGAGGTACGGCACTTCGTGGAGCAGTTACGGCTCCTGAAGGACCGCACCGGACTCAGCCTCGTCGCCCTCGGCGCACGCACCGCGTACAGCAAGTCGTCCTGGCAGCGCTACCTCAACGCCACCCAGCCGCCGCCGCGTCAGGCGGTCGCCGCGCTGTGCCGGGTCGCGGGGCTCCCGGCCGAAGAGGCCGAACGCTTCGGTGTGCGCTGGGAACTGGCGGTGCACGCCTGGCCGCGCCAGCCGGCCCCGTCGCCCGCACCGGCGGGCGACGCCCCCCTGTCCGTACCGGCGGACGGTCCCGTGCCGCCACCGAACGGTTCCGCGTCCGTAGCGGCGGACGGTCCGTCTCTCCTACCGGCGGACGCTCCCGTGCCCGGGGAGTACGAGGACGATCCGACGGTCCCGTGGTGGGACCGGCCCAAGGAGGTGCCCCCGCATCGGCCCGCCGGGCGCCGCCTCCTGATCGCCGCGCTCCTCGCCCTTCTGACGCTGCTCGTCGTCGCCCTCGTCGGTGCCGTCACGCTCGGGTGACCTGAGTCCGGTGTGCCTGCTGAGGTCGCCGTCGTGTCCCTGTTGTGCCGGTGCGTCGACAAGTTCGCGGATGTGCCCCGAATGCTCACCGGGCCCGGGCTACCGTGTCCCCTCGGGACCGGGGGAATGAGGGGGAAGCGATGCCTCGTTGGAAGTCCTTGCCCGACGAACTCGATCCGCAGCTGCGGGAGTTCACGCAGCAGCTGCGGCGGCTCGTGGACCACAGTGGTCTGAGCGTCTCCGCCGTGGCGGATCGCACGGGCTACAGCAAGACGTCCTGGGAGCGCTATCTGGGTGGTCGGTTGCTCGCGCCGAAGGGGGCCGTCGTCGCCCTGGCCGAGGTGACCGGCACCCATCCCGTCCATCTGACCACCCTGTGGGAGCTGGCCGAACGTGCCTGGAGCCGCTCGGAGACGCGCCATGACGCGACCATGGACGCCCTGCGGATCTCCCAGGCCCGCGCCGCGCCGACGGAGCCGGAGACAGCTGCTGGGGAGCCGGGGTCCGGCACCGGGAAGGCGGCCCGCAGCGCCGCGGCGGCGCTCGGGATCGCGGGCCCGGCCGGGGTGGTCCCCAGCGTGCCGCCGCGGCCGGCGGCCGCGCGGACCCCGAACGCCACGGGCGACGTACAGGCATCACGGGGCGGGGCCGAGGAGCGGGGCGTGTCCTCGGGCACCGGCTCCCGGGCCTCGGGGGCCGACTCCTGGGGCGTCGCCGGGCACCGGGCGTCCCCGGAAACCGGTGGGCGCCAGGCTGCGGCGCCGGGAGCCTTCGGACCGGCGCCGGATATGCCGGGAACGCTCGGACCGGGGACGCCGGGCGGGCCGCCCGGCGGGAACCGGCCGGACACCGGGGGCCGGCCCTACAGGCGGCGGCTGGTGATGTTCCTCGCGGGCGTGGCCGGGGCGCTCGCGGTGATCGCGCCGGTCTTCTTCCTCACCGGCGGCAACGGAAACGGGTCCACGCCGTCGCCCGAACCGGCCGCGACCTCGGCGAGCGCGCTCCCCGAACTGCCCTCGGGCGTCAAGTGCGGCGGGGCGAGCTGCACCGGCAAGGACCCGGAGAAGATGGGCTGCGGCGGCACGCTGGCCAGGAGCACCAGCAGCGTCACCGTCGGCACGACCCTCGTCGAGGTCCGGTACAGCAGGACGTGCGGGACCGCATGGGCCCGTATCACCCGGGCGGCACGCGGCGACACGGTCGAGGTGTCCGCGGGCGGGCCGGCCGGACAGACCGGGTCGGTCACCGGGGCGGCGGACACGGACGCCTACACCCCGATGCTGGCCGTCAAGGACCCCGCTGCCGCGAAGGCGTGCGTGACGACGGTGTCGGGGCGCAAGGGGTGCACGAAGTAGCGCGTGAAAACGAATCGCCCCGACCACGCATGAGCCCGCCGTCACGGGGCAGGCGCACGGTTACCCCCACGGGAGTCCGGCCGTGCCGGGAGGCCGACAGCCCTCCCGGCCCGGACGCCCCCCAGGCGGCGGCCGCCGCTCAGACCCCCTCTTCGGAGCGGACGGCCGCCGCCTCAGCCGGTTGTGGGACGGGCCACACGGGCCCGGCAGACCGGGATCACGGATGCGCGATAGCCTGACGACTGGATCTCTCTTGACGCCAAGAGATCGATCATTCGTACCCTTGATCGATCATCGCGGCGGGCGTCGGCCACGAGCCGGCGGCGGGGATCCTGCACCCCGGGGCGACGACGCCCCACCGCCAGCTGTCATACGGAGAACGCCATGACCCGCACTCCCGTGAACGTCACCGTCACCGGCGCGGCCGGCCAGATCGGCTACGCACTGCTCTTCCGCATCGCCTCCGGCCAGCTGCTCGGCGCGGACGTGCCGGTCAAGCTGCGCCTCCTGGAGATCACCCCGGCGCTCAAGGCCGCCGAGGGCACGGCCATGGAGCTCGACGACTGCGCGTTCCCGCTCCTTCAGGGCATCGAGATCAGCGACGACCCGAACGTCGCCTTCGACGGCGCCAACGTCGCCCTCCTCGTGGGCGCCCGCCCGCGCACGAAGGGCATGGAGCGCGGCGATCTCCTCGAGGCCAACGGCGGCATCTTCAAGCCCCAGGGCAAGGCCATCAACGACCACGCCGCGGACGACATCAAGGTCCTCGTCGTCGGCAACCCGGCCAACACCAACGCCCTGATCGCCCAGGCCGCCGCTCCGGACGTGCCGGCCGAGCGCTTCACCGCGATGACCCGCCTCGACCACAACCGGGCGCTGACCCAGCTCGCGAAGAAGACCGGCACCTCGGTCGCCGACATCAAGCGCCTGACGATCTGGGGTAACCACTCCGCCACCCAGTACCCGGACATCTTCCACGCCACGGTCGCCGGCAAGAACGCCGCCGAGGTCGTGAACGACGAGAAGTGGCTGGCCGACGACTTCATCCCGACCGTCGCCAAGCGCGGCGCCGCGATCATCGAGGCCCGCGGGGCGTCGTCGGCCGCCTCCGCCGCCAACGCCGCCATCGACCACGTGTACACCTGGGTCAACGGCACGGCCGAGGGCGACTGGACCTCCATGGCCATCCCGTCGGACGGCTCCTACGGCGTCCCCGAGGGCCTGATCTCCTCCTTCCCGGTCACCACCAAGGACGGCAAGTACGAGATCGTCCAGGGCCTGGACATCAACGAGTTCTCCCGCACCCGCATCGACGCGTCGGTGAACGAGCTGGAGGAGGAGCGCGAGGCGGTCCGCTCCCTCGGCCTCATCTGAGAGCGCCTTCGGCACTAGCGCCGTAAAGCCCAGGCGGGTCCCGCTCCGGTTTCCTCCGGATCGGGACCCGCGGGTGTTTCGCGGCCCGGCCGCGAGAGTGCGGCCGTGCATGCGGTGCTGCTCATGGGCGGCCCGAGGGAGTCGGGGTGCGTGGGCGGCCGGCCGTGACCGTCCGGGTCTCCGAGCCTGCCCCGTACCCCGCCACCACCGGCGCCGTCGCCGCCGGCACCACCAGGGCGACCGTGGCCACGCCGGGCCCGTGCCGTGCGGGAGGCCGGAGTGGGCGGCCAGGACGGTGCCGGTGGCCCCGCGGGGGCGGCTCGCCCAGCGGCCCGTCAGGCGCTGCGCGACAGTCACCTCGCGCGGGACCGGCCGATGGGCGCCGGACCCGGCCCGGCGCCCACCGAAAGGCCCTGACTCAGGCCGGCCGCAGCAGGTCCTGGAGCTTCGAGACGTCCAGTGACGCGCTCGCGGGCGGGATCCTGGGCGAGACCGCCACGTTGTAGTCCGTGAAGGTGAGGGTCAGGTTCGTGCCCGGGCCCTTCTGGGCCGCGCGGAACAGGCGGTGCGGTGTGCCCGTCGTGACGTACAGCGTCGAGGTCAGGCCGTTCATCTCGAAGGACAGCGGGACCACCCGCATGCCGCCCACGGTCGTCGCGAGGCCCTCCTTCAGGGACGCGGGCAAAGTCGCCGTCGCGGCCGACTGGAAGTCCTTGAGGTCGCAGACGTTCACGATGCCGCTGAAGAGCGCATCGGACGTGGAGCCGTGGATGTAGTGGTTCCTGAACGTCTCGGCCGCCGCGGCGCCCCGGTCGCCCGGGAGCTCCGCCGCCCAGAACCTCGTGTCCGGCTTCAGCCACACATCGGTGCCGCGCTTGATGATCTGGACCGTGCCGCCGCGGGTGCCGAGGGTCAGGTCGCCCATGCAGTCGCCCCGCCTGTCGAGCGCGAGGTTCATCGCCGTGGGCAGGGTGAGGCTGTTCATCGCGGTCGCGCTGCGGTCCTCGTAGCGGACCCGCACGGATGTCGCCTTCCGAAGGGCACCCTGCGCCTGTGCCGCCAGCTGCTGTGGGCTCTGGTCGCCGGTGGTGTCGGCCGACGACACGCCGCCCAGTACGGGGGAGACCAGCAGACCCGTCGTCGCGGCCGTCACCGTCGCGCACGTCGCGATCGAGAAGCCATGCGTCCGGAACATCGCGTCACCTCCCAGTAGCTCAGGCTCAGCGTACTTTTCACCCTTTTCGACCGCATTTTCAGTGACGCGGAGCACTTTCGGTCACACGGATGCATGCATGCCAGGCGAAGGGGCAGGCGCTCGCAGCCCAAGGGGGGTGACACGCGTGTAACTCAGGGCGACCGAAGAGGAACGGAAGGCAATACCGATCATGGCGGGACAACAGATACGGCAGGCAGTGCAGACCATTCATGTGGCAGGGGAGTGGCGCGCGGCGCTTTCCGGTGCCACGCGCGAGATCCTGGATCCCGCGGATGCCGAGCCGCTCGCCCTGGTCGCGGAGGGTGACGAACAGGACACCGACGCGGCCGTCGCGGCCGCCCGCCGCGCCTTCGACGAGGGGCCCTGGCCGCGTACGTCCGCGGCCGAACGGGCCGCGCTGCTGCACCGTGTCGCCGATCTCCTGGTGCGCGACCGCGAAGAGCTGGGCCTCCTGGAGAGCCGCGACGCGGGCAAGACGCTGGAGGAGGGCCGCGTCGACATCGACTGTGTCGCCGACGCCTTCCGCTACTTCGCGGACCTCGTCGCCGCCGAGAGCGCCGGCCGGGTCGTCGACGCCGGATCGCCCGACATCCACAGCGTCGTGGTGTACGAGCCCGTCGGAGTGTGCGCCCTGATCACGCCCTGGAACTACCCGCTGCTCCAGGCCAGCTGGAAGATCGCCCCCGCGCTCGCGGCCGGCAACACCTTCGTGATCAAGCCGAGCGAGATCACCCCGATGACCACCGTCGCACTGATCGAGCTGCTCGCCGAGGCCGGACTGCCCACGGGGGTGGCCAACATCGTCACCGGCCCCGGCCACTCGGTCGGCGCCCGGCTCGCCGAGCATCCCGGCGTCGACCTGGTCTCCTTCACCGGCGGACTCGTCAGCGGCACGAAGGTCGCGCAGGCCGCGGCCGTCGGCGTGAAGAAGGTCGCCCTCGAACTCGGCGGCAAGAACCCCAATGTCGTCTTCGCCGACGCCTGCGCCACCGACGACGGCTTCGACACCGCCGTCGACCAGGCCCTCAACGCGGCCTTCATCCACAGCGGCCAGGTGTGCTCGGCCGGCTCCCGCCTCATCGTCGAGGAGTCCGTCCGCGAACGCTTCGTCGCCGAACTCGCCCGCCGCGCCGCCCGGATACGCCTCGGCCGCGGCACCGAGAAGGGGGTCGAGTGCGGACCGCTGGTCTCCGCCCAGCAGCGCGCCAAGACCGAGGCGTACGTCGCCTCCGCGCTCGCCGAGGGCGCCGTGCTGCGCTGCGGCGGCAAGCGCCCCGAGCCCGACGAGACCCGGCCGGCCACCGGCTACTTCTACGAGCCGACCGTGCTCGACCACTGCCACCGGGAGATGAAGGTCGTACGGGAGGAGGTCTTCGGGCCCGTCCTGACCGTGGAGACCTTCCGCACCGAGGACGAGGCGGTCGTGCTCGCCAACGACACCGAGTACGGACTCGCCGGCGCCGTGTGGACCAACGACGCGGGCCGCGCCCGCCGCGTCGCCGGCCGGCTGCGCCACGGCACCGTCTGGATCAACGACTTCCACCCCTACCTCCCGCAGGCGGAGTGGGGCGGCTTCGGCAAGAGCGGCGTCGGCCGCGAGCTCGGCCCGGCGGGCCTCGCCGAGTACCGCGAGGCCAAGCACGTCTACCAGAACCTCGCCCCGAAGCCGGTCCGCTGGTTCGCGGGCTGACACCCACCCGCCCACCGCTCCCCCGACCTCAACCCCCCTGCTTTCCGCTCACCCCACCTTGGAGCAACTCCCCATGCACCACAACCCGCACGAGTACGACTACGTCGTCATCGGCGGCGGCACTGCGGGATCCGTCATCGCCTCCCGCCTCACCGAGAACCCGGACGTCACCGTCGCCGTGATCGAGGGCGGCCCGAGCGACGTCGGCCGCGACGACGTCCTCACCCTGCGCCGCTGGATGGGCCTGCTCGGCGGTGAGCTGGACTACGACTACCCGACCACCGAGCAGCCGCGCGGCAACTCCCACATCCGGCACAGCCGCGCCCGTGTGCTCGGCGGCTGCTCCTCCCACAACACTCTGATCGCGTTCAAGCCGCTGCCGTCCGACTGGGACGAGTGGGAGGCGGCCGGCGCCGAGGGCTGGGGCGCCGTCCCGATGGAGGCGTACTACGCCCGGCTCCTCAACAACATCGTCCCGGTCGACGAGAAGGACCGGAACGCCATCGCCCGCGACTTCGTGGACGCGGCCCAGGAGGCGCTCGGTGTGCCGCGCGTGGAGGGCTTCAACAGGAAGCCGTTCACCGAGGGTGTCGGCTTCTTCGACCTCGCCTACCACCCCGAGAACAACAAGCGTTCCAGCGCGTCGGTGGCGTACCTGCACCCGGTGATGGACGAGCGCCCCAATCTGACGATCCTCCTGGAGTCCTGGGCGTACCGGCTCGAGCTGGACGGCACCCGCGCCGAGGGCGTGCACGTGCGCACCAAGGACGGCGAGGAGCTCCTTCTGCGGGCCCGGCGGGAGGTCGTGCTGTGCGCCGGCGCCGTCGACTCCCCGCGGCTGCTGCTGCACTCGGGCATCGGCCCCAAGGCGGACCTGGAGAAGCTCGGCATACCGGTCGCGCACGACCTGCCGGGCGTCGGCGAGAACCTGCTCGACCACCCCGAGTCGGTGATCGTGTGGGAGACGCACGGACCGATCCCGGAGAACTCCGCGATGGACAGCGACGCCGGTCTGTTCGTGCGCCGCGACCCCGAACAGCCGGGCCCGGACCTGATGTTCCACTTCTACCAGATCCCGTTCACGGACAATCCGGAGCGACTGGGCTACGAGCGGCCGGAGTTCGGCGTCTCGATGACCCCGAACATCCCCAAGCCGAAGAGCCGCGGCCGCCTCTACCTCACGAGCGCCGACCCGAACGACAAGCCGGCGCTGGACTTCCGCTACTTCACCGACGAGGACGACTACGACGGCCGCACCCTCGTCGACGGCATCCGTACAGCCCGCGAGATCGCGAAGACCGAGCCGCTGGCCGGCTGGTTGAAGCGGGAGGTGTGCCCCGGCCCGGACCTCACCGGCGACGAGGAACTGAGCGCGTACGCGCGCAAGGTCGCCCACACCGTGTACCACCCGGCCGGCACCTGCCGTATGGGTGCCCAGACAGATGAACTCGCCGTGGTCGATCCTCAGTTGAAGATCCGCGGCCTCGACGGTATCCGCATCGCCGACGCGTCCGTCTTCCCCACCATGCCCGCCGTGAACCCGATGATCGGGGTGCTCATGGTCGGGGAGAAGGCCGCCGACCTGCTCGGAGGTGAGGCCTGATGGCTCTCGCAGTTCCCACCCGTAAACCGCCCACCGGCAAGTCCGACGACACTCCCGTCTTCTCGGTCGACGGCTTGTGGAAGGTCTTCGGCCCGAAGGCCGCCCGTATCCCTGAGGATCCCGAACTCGCCGCGCTGCCGGCCGCCGAGCTGCGCGAACGCACCGGCTGCACGGCCGCCGTCCATGATGTCGGCTTCGACGTCCGCAAGGGCGAGGTCTTCGTCGTCATGGGCCTGTCCGGCTCCGGCAAGTCCACTCTCGTGCGCTGTCTGACCCGGCTGATCGAGCCGACCGCGGGCACCATCGCCATCGACGGCGAGGACGTCCGTGCCATGGACAGGACGCGGCTGCGCGAACTGCGGCGCCACCGCGCCGCGATGGTCTTCCAGCACTTCGGCCTGCTGCCGCACCGCACGGTCCTCGACAACATCGCGTACGGCCTGGAGATCCAGGGCGTCGGCCGGGCCGAACGCCGCGAGCGCGCCGCCGACTTCGCGGCAAAGGTCGGTCTGGAGGGCATGGAGCAGCGGCGCCCGAGCCAGCTGTCCGGCGGCCAGCGGCAGCGGGTCGGGCTCGCCCGCGCGCTCGCCGTCGACCCCGAGGTGCTCCTGTTCGACGAGCCGTTCAGCGCACTCGACCCGCTGATCCGGCGTGATATGCAGGAGGAGGTCGTCCGGCTGCACCGCGAGGAGGGCCGCACGATGGTCTTCATCACGCACGACCTGAGCGAGGCTCTCAAGCTGGGCGACCGCATCGCCCTGATGCGCGACGGCCGCATCGTGCAGCTGGGCACCCCCGAGGAGATCGTGGGCTCCCCGGCCGACGACTACGTCCGCGCGTTCGTCCGGGACGTGCCGCGGGAGCAGGTCATGACCGTCCGCTCGGCCATGCGCGCCGCGTCCGCGGAGGAGGCGGGGGACGGCCCGGCGGTGTCGCCGGACGCGACGGTCTCCGAGGCGATCGAGGCGGTCGCCCGCACCGGTTCCCCGGCCCGCGTCATGGACGCGGGCCGCTGCCTCGGCGTCGTCGACCACGAACGCCTGCTCGGCGTGGTGGCCGGGACCGAGCAGGGTGCCGTGGCGGGAACGGAGCAGGATGCCGGGGCCGGGGCCGGGACCGGGCACAAGGCCGTGGACGGCGCGGGGCGGGACACCGTGACCGGAACGGAGCAGGCCGAGGGGGTGGCGTGATGGCCGCGCTCACCGCCACCGCACCCAAGGCCACGCTCCCCGCCCTCCTCAGACACCGTGCCGTGGGCAAGCTGCTGCTGCTCGCGGCCGTCGCGGCGGTGCTCGTGCCGCTGGCCCACGCCCGCTGGGCGAGCGGCGCCTGGCCGCACGCGCTCACCGTCGACTTCTCCAAGCCTCTGGCCTCGGCCAGCAACTGGGTCATCGACAACCGCGACAGCCATCCCCTCTTCCTGTACTTCTTCGGCTACGTCAGCAACGCCGTCGTGCTGTCGGTACGCGCCGTCTACCTCGTGCTGCTCGCCGCGGGCTGGGCGGGCGTCACGGCCGCGGCCGCGCTGCTGGCCTGGCGCGCCGCGGGCGCCCGCCTGGCCCTCGGCACGGCGGCCGCGTTCCTCGCCTGCGGTCTGCTCGGCATGTGGGTCCCCACCATGCAGACTCTGGCGCTCATGGTGGTCGCGGTGCTCGTCTCGGTGCTGCTCGGCGCGCTGCTGGGCCTCGCCGCGGGCCTGTCCGACCGTACGTTCCGCGGCCTGCGCCCCGTTCTCGACACCATGCAGGTGCTGCCGGCGTTCGCGTACCTCCTGCCCGTCGTCCTGGTCTTCGGCATCGGCGTCCCCGCGGCCGTCCTCGCGACCGTCGTGTACGCGGCCCCGCCGATGGCCCGGCTCACCGCGCTGGGCCTGCGCGGCGCCGACAAGGAGGTCCTCGAAGCGGTCGAGTCGCTCGGCACCACCGCCCGGCAGCGTCTGTTCACCGCCCGGCTGCCGCTGGCCCGCAGGGAAATGCTGCTCGGCCTCAACCAGACGATCATGATGGCGCTGTCCATGGCGGTCATCGCCTCGGTGATCGGTGCCGGCGGTCTCGGTGATCGCGTCTACCAGGCCCTCGCCTCCGTCGACGTGGGCGCCGCGCTCGCCGCCGGCATCCCGATCGTGCTGCTCGCGGTCGTCCTGGACCGGATCACCGGCGCTGCGGGAGCCGAGGGCGAGCGGCCCGGCGGCCGCGCCGGATGGGCGTACGCCGCCGTCGCGACCGTCGCCGTGGCGCTGGCCGCGCGGCTCGCCGGCCGCCTGGAGTGGCCCGGCACGTGGACCGTGCCGATCGCCGAGCCGGTGAACCGTGCCGTCGAATGGATGACCGCCCATCTGTACTCGGGCGTCCCCTACGTGGGGGGCACCGCCGACTGGGCGGCCCACTTCACCACCTGGGTCCTGGACCCGGTGCGCGCCGGTCTCCAGTGGCTGCCCTGGTGGTCGGTCCTGCTCATCGTCGCCGCGCTGGCCTGGCTGATCGGGACCTGGCGCACCGCGCTGACCGCAGTCCTCGCGATGGCCGCGACCGGGGTGCTCGGGGTGTGGAAGCCGTCCCTGGACACGCTGTCCCAGGTGCTGGCGGCCGTCGCCGTCACCCTCGTCCTCGGTGTCGCGACCGGGATCGCGGCCGCCCGCAGCGACCGTTTCGAACGGCTGCTGCGCCCGGTCCTGGACGTCTTCCAGACGATGCCGCAGTTCGTGTACCTGATCCCGGTCGTCGCGCTGTTCGGCGTCGGCCGCGCGCCCGCCGTCGCGGCGGCGATCGTCTACGCGCTCCCGGCCGTCGTCCGGATCACCGCCCAGGGTCTGCGCCAGGTCGACCCGGCCGCCCTTGAGTCGGCGCGCTCGCTCGGCGCGACGAGCGCCCAGCAGCTGCGCCAGGTGCAGCTCCCGCTGGCCCGCCCCGCGCTGCTGCTCGCGGTCAACCAGGGCGTGGTCCTGGTCCTCGCCGTCGTCATCATCGGCGGCCTGGTCGGCGGCGGCGCGCTCGGCTACGACGTCGTCCTCGGCCTTGCGCAGGGCGACCTGGCGACCGGTCTGGTGGCCGGCGCGGCGATCGTCTGCCTCGGTCTGACGCTCGACCGGGTGACCCAGCCGACCGAGCGGCGCGCGAAGAAGGGAGCGTGACATGGCTCGTACGCGCACGAAGATGATGACCGCGGCGCTCGCCGTGCTGGCGCTGACGACCGGCTGCGGTGCCGCCGACATGACCAAGCAGGCCTCGCCGTTCGCTGGTGCCCAGGGCGCGAGGACGGTGACCCTGTCGGTGCAGTCCTGGGTGGGCGCGCAGGCCAATGTGGCCGTGGCCCAGTACCTCCTGGAGCACAAGCTCGGCTACCGGGTCGACACCGTCCAGGTGGACGAGGTCCCCGCCTGGGACGCGCTCAGCCAGGGCCGGGTCGACGCGATCCTGGAGGACTGGGGCCACCCCGACCAGGAGAAGCGGTACGTCGACGACAAGAAGACCATCGCCCGGGGCGGCGGCCTCGGGGTGACCGGCCACATCGGCTGGTTCGTCCCGACGTACCTCGTCAAGCAGCACCCGGACATCACGGACTGGAGGAACCTCAACAAGTACGCGCATCTGTTCCGCACCGCGGAGAGCGGCGGCAAGGGGCAGCTGATGGACGGCTCGCCGTCCTACGTCACCAACGACAAGGCGCTGGTGGACAACCTGAAGCTGGACTACCAGGTGGTGTTCGCCGGTTCGGAGGCCGCGCAGATCACGCAGATCAGGCAGTTCGCCAAGGAGCACAAGCCCTATCTGACGTACTGGTACGCGCCGCAGTGGCTGTTCAAGAAGGTCCCGATGACCGAGGTGAAGCTGCCGCCGTACAAGGAGGGCTGTGACGCGGACGCGGCGAAGGTCACCTGTGCGTACCCGCACACGCCGTTGCAGAAGTACCTGAACGCCGGCTTCGCGAAGAGCGGCGGCAAGGCGGCGGCCTTCCTGAAGAAGTTCCGCTGGACCACCGAGGACCAGAACGAGGTCGCGTTGATGATCGCCGACCAGAAGCTGACCCCGGACCAGGCCGCCAAGAAGTGGGTGGACAGCCACCCCTCGACGTGGCAGGCGTGGCTGTCCTGAGCGGCCTTGCCGCAGCCGGGTGGCCGGTACGTCGCCGCGGGCGCCGACCGAACAGATACGGTCGGCGCCCGCGGCGACGTGCGGCGGGGCCCGTTCGATGGCCCCTCCGGGTTCCTGTCCCCCCACCGGCTCCCGTCCGCCCGGCGGGCCCTTACGAGTACTGCCCCGGCTGGTAGTGGCCCGGCACGGCCCGGGTCGTCACGCCGAACCGGTTCCAGGCGTTGATGACCGCGATCGCGGCGATCAGCTGGGACAGCTCCGCCTCGTCGAAGTGCTTGGCGGCCCGCTCGTACACCTCGTCCGGCACGAATCCCTCCGTGAGGACCGTGACCGCCTCCGTCAGTTCCAGCGCCGCGGCCTCCTTCTCCGTGTAGAAGTGCCGCGACTCCTCCCAGGCGCTGAGCTGGACGATCCGCTCGACGCTCTCGCCCGCGGCGAGCGCGTCCTTGGTGTGCATGTCGAGGCAGAAGGCGCAGTGGTTGAGCTGCGAGGCACGGATCTTCACCAGCTCGCGCAGCTTCGAGTCGAGACCCCGCCCGGCGGCCGCGTCGAGCCGGACCATCGCCCGGTAGACATCCGGGGCGTGCTGGGCCCAGTTCAGGCGGGGTGTGTGCTCGGGCGCGTACTCCGCGGTCGTGGCGGTGTCGCCGGTGGTGCCGCTGTTCGCCAGGGTGTGGTCGTTGGTCGTCATATTCTCGACCCTAGGAGTGAGGCAGCCCAGGAGTATGGTCCATTTCCGTGGAGAAACCATGGGCCACTCTGGGCGCCGACCTCTATCTGAAGCCGACCGGTCCGGGCCTGCGCCGGGGCCTGACCGACGCCCTGCGCGAGGCGGCGCGTACCGGGCGGCTGGCCCCCGGCACCCGGTTGCCCTCCTCCCGTTCGCTCGCGGCCGACCTGGGCGTCGCGCGCAACACGGTCGCCGACGCCTACGCCGACCTTGTCGCCGAGGGCTGGCTCACCGCACGCCAGGGCTCGGGCACCCGGGTCACCGACCGCGCGACGCCGCGGCCGCCCGGCCGGCCTGCCCCCCGGCCGCGGGAGCCTGGCCGCCTCCCGTACGACCTGGTCCCGGGGAGACCGGACCTCTCCTTCTTCCCGCGCACGGAATGGCTCAGGGCCGCCCGCCGCGCCCTGGCCTCCGCGCCTCACGAGGCCCTCGGCTACGACGATCCGCGCGGCCGGGCGGAGCTGCGCACCGCGCTCGCCGGCTATCTCTCCCGGGCCCGGGGCGTCCGCGCCGAACCCGACCGGATCGTCGTCGGCTCAGGGTTCGCACAGGGGTTGAAGCTGCTCGGCGAGGTGCTGCGCGGCCGTGCGGAGGGTTCGCCCGCCGCACCGGATGCGCTGGCCGTGGAGTCGTACGGCCTGGACGTGCACTGGGACATCGTGCAGCGGGCGGGTCTGCGCACGGTTCCGCTCCCGTTCGACGACCTCGGGACCCGGACGGACGCGCTGACCGGTGAGGCGGCGGTGCTGCTGAGCCCGGCGCACCAGTTCCCGATGGGCGGGGCGCTGCCGCCCGAACGGCGGGCCGCCGTGGTGGACTGGGCCCGCCGCACGGGGGGCCTGGTGCTGGAGGACGACTACGACGGCGAGTTCCGCTACGACCGCCAGCCGGTGGGCGCGCTCCAGGACCTCGACCCGGACCACGTGGTGTACCTGGGTACCGCCAGCAAGTCGCTGGCCCCCGGGCTGCGCCTGGGGTGGATGGTGCTGCCCCCGTCACTGGTACCGGAGGTGGTGGCCGTCCGGGAGGTCGGCGGCTGGTCCGGGGGTGTCCTCGACCAGCTGACGCTGGCGGAGTTCATCGTCTCGGGCGCCTACGATCGCCATGTCCGCGCCGCACGGCTGCGCTACCGGCGCCGCCGCGACGCCCTGGTCGAGGCGGTCGCCTCCCGCGCACCCCGGGTACGGATCAGGGGCATCGCGGCCGGCCTGCACGCCGTACTGGAGCTGCCGCCGGGCACCGAGGCGTCGGTGGTACGGGCGGCCGCCTGGCAGGGGCTGGCCGTCCACGGCCTGTCCCGCCACCGCCACCCGCACGCCGTCACCGAGCCCCTGGACGCCCTGGTCGTGGGCTACGGCACCCCACCGGACCACGCTTGGACGGGTGCCCTGGAGGCTCTGTGCCGCGCACTGCCGTGACGGTTCGCCGCCATGCGGAGAAGCGCGAGGTGAGGGGCGGCAGGAGGGGATCGATCGTGATCAGCTCCGGCCGAGCGGGGCTTTCGCCGCCTGTGCCGCCGGGGCCGGAGCCTCGCCGAAGCGGGCCAGCAGCAGCGCGCCCGCCACGGCGACGCAGAAGCCCGCTACCGCCAGCCAGGTCAGGCCCTCGCGGGTCCGGTCGCCCAGCCACACCACTCCGACCGCGGCCGGCCCCACCGTCTCGCCCACGACCAGACCCGCCGTCGCCACCGTCACCGACCCCCGCTCCAGGGCCGTGGTCAGCAGCAGGAAGGCGGCGCCGCCGCCCAGCAGCAGCGCGTACGTCGCCGGATTGGTGAGCAGGGTGGACGGCGCGAGTCCGTCGATCAGCCGTACCGCCACCTCGACGACGCCGAACCCGAACCCGGCGCCCAGCCCCAGCACCAGCGACCGCCCCCGCCCCGGCAGCCGCCCCCCGGCCGCCCCCAGGGCCGGCACGGCCACCGCGATCGCGAGCACCGCGTACTTCAGCGCGGTGGAGCCGGCCCGGCCGCCCTCGGCCCCGGAAGCAAGCCCCAGCAGGGCGAGCCCCCCGCACACCACCCCGACCGCGGCGCCCTCGCTCCCGGTCAGCCGCACCCCGAGCAGCCGTGTGCCGACCACCGCCGTCACGGCCAGACTCGAGGCGAGCGCCGCGCCCACCGCGTAGATCGGAAGCGACCGCAGCGCCGCGATCTGCAGGAGGAACCCGAGCCCGTCCAGCGCGAGCCCCGCCAGATACCGCCACTGCCGCAGGGCCCGCAGCAGCAGCGCCGCCTCCCCGCCCCCGCCGGTGCCGGCCGCGCGTGCCGCGACCGCCTGCAACACCGTCGCCGTACCGAAGCAGACCGCCGCACCGAGCGCGCACACCATTCCAAAGAACACAAAGCGACTGTAGGGGAGTGCACGAAGGCAGGGGGCCGATCGAACACCAGAGTGACCATCTCTAGTCTGGTGGCCGGAAACTTCTCACCGACGTCTCAACGACGTCTCACTCGGCGGGGGACACGAACATGGCGGACACACGCCGGCAGCTGCGCTCGGGCACGGTCGTCCTCGGCGGCATGGGACTCCTCGCCGCCGCCCTCACCGCCTGCTCCTCGGACCCGGACAAGCGCTGCGTCGACCGCGACAGCTACACCCTCGGCAAGGGCTACAAGGTCGTCGCCGACAAGTACTGCACCTCCTCCGGGCCGTCCACGCACGGCGGCTGGTACTACGGCGGCAACAAGAAGGGCGGCTTCGTGAACGGCGGTTCCTTCACCAGGCCGAAGAGCTCGGGCGGATCGGGCGGCGGCCACGGCGGCGTCGACCGCGGCGGCTTCGGCGGCCACGGCAAGTCCGGCGGCTGAGCGGCCGTGGAACGCCGCAGGGCCGAGCCTCGCCCCGACTGGCAACGCACCGTCGAGGCGCAGGGCCTCGTCTACCCGCTCACCCGCTACCCGGACGACTCCCTGCGCCCCTACTGGGACGAGAGCGCGTACTACGTCTTCTCGCTGGACGAGGTGGAGGCGCTGGAGGAGGTCGTCGAGGAACTGCACGGCATGTGCCTGGCCGCGGCCGCGCACATCGTCGAGGAGAACCGTTTCACCGACCTGGGCATCACCGACCCGCGCGTGGCCCGCGCGGTCGCCGACGCCTGGCGCCGCCGCGCCGAACTCCCCTCCCTCTACGGCCGGTTCGACCTGCGGTACGACGGGACGGGCCCGGCGAAGCTCCTGGAGTACAACGCCGACACACCCACGTCCCTGGTCGAGGCCGCCTCACCCCAGTGGTTCTGGATGCAGGAGCGCTTCCCGGGCGCGGACCAGTGGAACTCCCTCCACGAACGCCTGGTCGCCGCCTGGGAGAAGCAGTCCGCGCTTCTCCCGCCCGGCAGTCCGCTGTACTTCGCGCACTCCTCCGTCGACGAACTCGGCGAGGACCTCATGACGGTCGCGTACCTGAAGGAGACCGCCGAGCAGGCCGGGCTCGACACCGACTGGATCTCCATGGAGGAGATCGGCTGGGACCCGCTCTCACGGCGCTTCGTCGACAACCGGCTCCGCTTCATCCGCAGCTGCTTCAAGCTCTACCCCTGGGAGTGGCTCGTCGCCGACCGCTTCGGCGGCCATGTCCTCGACACCCTCGACAACGGCGGCGGCACGGGCAGCACGCTGTGGATCGAGCCCGCCTGGAAGATGCTGCTCAGCAACAAGGCGCTCCTCGCGATCCTCTGGGAGCTGTACCCGGGCCATCCCAATCTCCTCCCGGCCCACCTCGACGGCCCCCGCGACCTGGCGCACACCACGGGCTATGTCGCCAAGCCGCTCCTCGGCCGCGAGGGCGAGGGCGTGACCGTCCATCAGCCGGGCACCGAGCCCGTCGTCCGGGAAGAGCCGTGCTGCTACCAGGAACTGGCACCCCTTCCGTCCTTCGACGGCAACCGCGTCGTCCTCGGCGCCTGGGTCGTCGCGGACGAGTCCGCCGGGCTCGGCATCCGCGAGTCCTCCGGCCTGGTCACGGACGAGTACGCGCGGTTCCTGCCGCACGTGATCCTGTGAGACGCGCGCCGCACGCACCGTCGCTCGCATGGTGGACGCGGCGACCTGGCCGCCCGTAGCGCCGGGTAGGCTGATCGGCGGGCCGTGACTGGCGCGCTGGGATGGGACCGACCATCGGGGAGCGGCCCTGATGTGCGAGAGCCGTGCGCCTGGGCCGACCGTGAACCGTGACCGCTTCAAGCCACGCCACCCGGAGGCCGACATGCCGGAGCAGCAGCCCCTCTCCACCGAGTCCACCGCCTTCCGCGCCGCCCTCGACGTGATCCGCGCCGTCGAGCCGCGCGTCGCCGACGCCATCGGGCAGGAGGTCGCCGACCAGCGCGAGATGCTCAAGCTGATCGCCTCCGAGAACTACGCGTCCCCGGCCACCCTGCTGGCCATGGGCAACTGGTTCAGCGACAAGTACGCCGAGGGCACCGTCGGCCGCCGCTTCTACGCCGGCTGCCGCAATGTCGACACCGTCGAGTCGCTTGCCGCCGAGCACGCCAAGGAGCTGTTCGGCGCCCGCCACGCCTACGTCCAGCCGCACTCCGGCATCGACGCCAACCTCGTCGCCTTCTGGGCAGTCCTCGCCCAGCGCGTCGAGGCCCCCGCTCTGGAGAAGGCGGGCGTCCGCCAGGTCAACGAGCTCTCGGAGGAGGACTGGGCCGAGCTGCGCCGGGCCTTCGGCAACCAGCGCATGCTCGGCATGTCCCTGGACGCGGGCGGCCACCTCACCCACGGCTTCCGCCCGAACATCTCCGGCAAGATGTTCGACCAGCGTTCCTACGGCACCGACCCGGCCACCGGTCTGATCGACTACGAGGCGCTGCGCACGTCGGCCCGCGAGTTCAAGCCGCTGATCATCGTCGCGGGCTACTCGGCCTACCCCCGCCTGGTGAACTTCCGGATCATGCGCGAGATCGCCGACGAGGTCGGCGCCACGCTCATGGTCGACATGGCCCACTTCGCCGGCCTGGTCGGGGGCAAGGTCCTGACCGGCGACTTCGACCCGGTCCCGCACGCGCAGATCGTCACGACCACCACCCACAAGTCGCTGCGCGGCCCGCGCGGCGGCATGGTCCTGTGCGACGACTCCCTGAGGGACCAGGTCGACCGCGGCTGCCCGATGGTGCTCGGCGGACCGCTTCCGCATGTGATGGCCGCGAAGGCGGTGGCCCTCGCGGAGGCCCGGCAGGACTCCTTCCGCGGCTACGCCCAGCGGATCGTGGACAACTCCCGCGCCCTGGCCGAGGGTCTGATGCGCCGCGGCGCCACGCTGGTCACGGGCGGCACGGACAACCACCTGAACCTGATCGACGTGGCCTCCTCCTACGGTCTCACCGGCCGCCAGGCGGAGGCGGCCCTGCTGGAGTCGGGCATCGTCACCAACCGCAACGCCATCCCGGCCGACCCGAACGGCGCCTGGTACACCTCCGGCATCCGCATCGGCACGCCCGCGCTCACCACCCGGGGCCTCGGCACGGCGGAGATGGACGAGATCGCGGCGCTGATCGACCGCGTCCTGACGACGGCCGTCCCCGGCACCACCGGCAAGGGCACCCCGTCCAAGGCGCAGCACGTCCTGGACCCGAAGATCGCCGACGAGATCGCCCACCGGGCGAGCGACCTGCTCCAGGGCTTCCCGCTCTACCCCGAGATCGACCTGGGCTGACCCGGTCGCCGGCGGCCCCCCGGCCGTCCATGGACCGATCAGCTCCTGCCGCGGCCCGGAGGCACCCCTGCCTCCGGGCCGCGGCCCGTCTCCCTCCGCTGCCCGAGCGGTCCGCCGGACCTGAGAGAATGGTGAACATGGCTTCCGACAGTCCTCGCGTGCTCTCCGGCATCCAGCCCACCGCCGGCTCGTTCCACCTCGGCAACTACCTCGGTGCCGTCCGCCAGTGGGTGGCCCTTCAGGAGACCCACGACGCGTTCTACATGGTCGTCGACCTGCACGCGCTCACGGTCCTGCAGGACCCGAAGGAGCTGCGTGCCAACACCCGCCTGGCGGCCGCCCAGCTGCTCGCGGCCGGGCTGGACCCGGAGCGGTGCACGCTCTTCATCCAGAGCCACGTCCCCGAGCACGCCGAGCTCGCCTGGGTCATGAACTGTCTCACCGGCTTCGGCGAGGCCAGCCGGATGACCCAGTTCAAGGACAAGTCCGCCAAGCAGGGCGCCGACCGCGCGAGCGTCGGCCTGTTCACGTACCCGATCCTCCAGGTCGCCGACATCCTGCTGTACCAGGCGAACGAGGTCCCGGTCGGTGAGGACCAGCGCCAGCACATCGAGCTGACCCGCGACCTCGCCGAGCGCTTCAACGGCCGCTTCGGCGAGACCTTCACGCTCCCGCGGCCGTACATCCTCAAGGAGACGGCGAAGATCTACGACCTTCAGGACCCGTCGACCAAGATGAGCAAGTCGGCGTCCACACCGAAGGGCCTGATCAACCTGCTCGACGACCCGAAGGCCACCGCCAAGAAGGTCAAGAGCGCCATCACGGACGCGGACACCGTGATCAGGTTCGACGTGGAGGAGAAGCCGGGGATCAGCAACCTGCTGACCATCTACTCGACCCTCACCGGCACCGGTATCGCCGAATTGGAGCAGCGGTACGACGGCAAGGGCTACGGCGCCCTCAAGTCGGACCTCGCCGAGATCATGGTCGACTTCGTGGCACCGTTCCGGGAGCGCACCCAGCAGTACCTGGACGACCCCGAAACCCTGGACGGCGTACTGGCGAAGGGCGCGGAGAAGGCGCGTGCGGTGGCGTCCGAGACGCTCTCCCAGGCATACGACAGGGTGGGCTTCCTGCCCGCCAAGCACTGACCCGCGCCGTGCCCCGACGCGCCCTGGAGTGCTGCACTCCACTCTGACTGTGCCTGCCCGATGGCAGGGCGTGGTCGTACAGTCGGAATGCGAACACCACAGCGGCAGCCCGCCCTGCCCCGGCCACGCACACCAACACGACGACAGGAGACGACGTGGGGACCGTAACGATCGGTGTGTCGATCGCGGTCCCGGAGCCTCACGGCAGCCTGCTCCAGGAGCTGCGCGCGGGCTTCGGCGACGCCGCGGCTCACGGTATTCCCACGCATGTCACCCTGCTGCCGCCGACGGAGGTCGACGGCTCCGAGCTGCCCGCGATCGAGGCGCACCTCTTCGAGGTCGCGGCGGCCGCGCGTCCCTTCCCGATGCGGCTGTCCGGGACGGGCACGTTCCGTCCCCTGTCACCCGTGGTGTACATCCGGGTCGTCGAGGGCGCGCAGGGGTGCGCCTGGCTTCAGAAGCAGGTCCGGGACGCGTCCGGGCCGGTGGCGCGGGACCTGCTGTTTCCGTACCACCCGCATGTCACGGTGGCGCACGGGATCGACGAGGCGTCCATGGACCGGGCGTACGAGGAACTGGCCGACTACGAGGCCGAGTGGCCGTGCACCGGCTTCGCGCTGTACGAGCAGGGCCCGGACGCCGTCTGGCGCAAACTGCGGGAGTTCCCGTTCGGCGGCGCGGTGGTGCCGCCCCAGGCCACGGCCCCGACCGAGGGCGCCTCCCTTCCCGCCCACCAGGGCCAGGGCCTCTCGTTTGGATCACGCCGGGCTCGCGGGGTCTGGCCTGATCCGAACGAAAGACCCTAGGCCCGAACCCGGCCTTTCACGTTCAGCAGGGTCGGGGCGAAGCGGCCGCCCGTCAGCCCGTCAGCCCGTCAGCCCGTCAGCCCGTCGGGCCGGCAGGCCCGTCCTGCCCTAGAGGGGAAGGCGCCGGAACAGGACCCTCGGCAGATGCCGCAGGGCCGACATCACCAGACGCAGGGCCCCCGGCACCCACACCACCTCCGACCGCCTCCGCAGCCCCAGTTCGATCGCCGTGGCGACCTCCTCCGGGGTCGTGGTCAGCGGTCCCTGGTCCCGTGCGGCCGTGCCGGGCCCGCCCAGGGGCGCGGGACGTACGACCATGACATGCACACCGGTGCCGTACAGCGCGTCACCGAGGCCCTGCGCGAACGTGTCGAGCCCCGCCTTGCTGGAGCCGTAGATGAAGTCCTTTCGGCGGGCGCGCTCACCGGCGACCGACGACAGGACGACCAGCGAACCGTGGCCCTGCTCCTGGAGCGCCCGGGCGCACACCAGTCCCGCCGAGACGGCACCCGTGTAGTTGGTCTGCGCGACGCGCGCCGCGGCCACCGGGTCGCGCTCGTCGGTCGCCTGGTCGCCGAGCACACCGAACGCGAGCAGCACCAGATCGATGTCCCCCTCCACGAACACCTTGCCGAGCGCGCTGTCATGGGACTCGGGGTCGAGCGCGTCGAAGGCGACGGTGAACGTGTCGGCGCCGAGCCCGCGCAGGTGTCCGGCGGCCCTCTCCAGCTCGGGGGAGGGACGGCCGGCCAGCCAAACGGTCCGGGCGCCCCGGGCGATCAGGCGGCGGGCGGTGGCCAGCGCGATCCCGGAGGTGCCGCCGAGGATCAGCAGGGAGCGGGGAGCGCCGAAAGCATCCTTGTGGGCAGGCATGACCGTGACCGTAGCGTTGCAAAAGAGGCATAACCTCTCAATATCCCCACTCGACGTCGCTCCTCACTGAAATGGGTGATGCGGGGAAGCCGGAGTAGGCCGGGAGACGGCAAGGGTCACGAGGGGAGCGTCGGAACATGGACTGGCTGAAGAGACTCCCCGGCATCGGGCCGCTGGCCGTCCGGCTGACGGCCACGCACGCCTGGCGCTCGTACGAACGCCTCGACCGGGTGAAATGGGCCCGGCTCGCGGCCGCCATGACGTTCGTCAGCTTCGTGGCGCTCTTCCCGCTGCTCACCGTCGCCGCCGCGATCGGTGCCGCGACCCTCAGCGTGGAACAGCAGAACAAGCTCCAGGGCAAGGTCGCCGAACAGTTCCCCGGCATCTCCGACCAGCTCGACGTCCACGGCCTGGTGCAGAACGCCGGCACCGTCGGCGTCATCGCCGGTGCCACCCTGTTCCTCGTCGGCATCGGCTGGGTCGGCCAGATACGGGACTGCCTGCGCGCGGTGTGGGAACTGCCCGACCGCGGCGAGAACCCGGTGCTGGCCAAGGTCAAGGACGGTGTGGTGCTCGTCGGCCTCGGCGGCGCGGTCCTGGTGACCATCGCCATCTCCACCGTCGCCAACGCCCTGGTCGACTGGATGGCCGGGGAACTCGGCCTCGACCACGGCGGCTGGGGCAGCGTGCTGCTGCGCATCGCCGCCTTCGCCGTCGCCGTCCTCGCCGACTTCCTGGTCCTGCTGTACGTCCTCACCCTGCTGCCCGGCGTGGAACCCCCGCGACGCCGGCTGCTGACATCCGCCCTGATCGGCGCGGTCGGCTTCGAACTGCTCAAGCTGCTGCTCAGCGGCTACATCCAGGGTGTCGCCTCGAAGAGCATGTACGGCGCCTTCGGGGTGCCGGTCGCGCTGCTGCTGTGGATCAACTTCACCGCCAAACTGGTGCTGTTCTGCGCCGCCTGGACGGCGACGGGGAGCAGCGCGACCGACGAGGTCACGGACGCGTCCGGCGGCGTACCAGATCGGGCAGCGGCCAACGGCGGTTGACCAGGAAGACGCCCACGGCGAGCAGGAGGAGCACTCCGGCCGAGACGGCGAGTGCCACTCCGACCCCGCTGGAGCCGCCCTTGAGCGGGGCTGCCACCGGCTTGCCGGTCCCCCCGCCCGTTCCCTTGCCGTCGGATGCCCCGGTGCCGCCGCCCTGGCCGCCCGTACCGGCGCCCCTGGGCGCGACCAGCTCGCCCACCGGCCGGACCTTCCCGGCCGCGCTGAAGCCCCAGTCGAACAACCGGGCGGTCTCCCGGTAGACCTCGTTGTGGTCCTTCTTCTCCGGGTTCATCACCGTGACGAGCAGCACCCTGCCGTTGCGTTCGGCGACTCCGGTGAAGGTGGCGCCGGCGTTGGTGGTGTTGCCGTTCTTCACTCCCGCGATGCCCCGGTAGGGGGTGATGTCGGTGTCCCCGGCCAGCAGCCGGTTGGTGTTCTGTATCTCGAAGGACCCGCGGGTCGTCTTGCCCTTCTTCTTCGTGGTCTCGCCCGGGAACGAGGCCCGCACCGTGGAGCAGTACTCCCGGAAGTCCTTCTTCTGGAGCCCGGACCGGGCGAACAGCGTCAGGTCGTACGCCGACGAGACCTGCCCGGGCGCGTCATAGCCGTCCGGGCTGACCACGTGCGTGTCGAGGGCCTGCAACTCCTCGGCGTGGGCCTGCATGTCCTTGACGGTCCGTCCGACCCCGTGGTTCATCGCGGACAGCACATGCACGGCGTCGTTCCCGGAGCGCAGGAAGACACCGAGCCACAGGTCGTGGACCGTGTAGCTCTCGCCCTCCTTGATCCCGACCATGCTGGACCCGGCGCCGATGCCGGCCAGGTCCGAGGGGAGCACCTTGTGTGACTCGCCCCGGGGGAACTTGGGCAGCACGGTGTCCGCGAACAGCATCTTCATGGTGCTCGCCGGGGGCAGCCGCCAGTGCGCGTTGTGGGCGGCCAGAACGTCACCCGACTCGGCGTCGGCGACGATCCAGGAGCGCGCGGTCAGGTCCTTCGGGAGCACCGGGGCGCCGCCGGCGAGGTTCACCTGGGTGCCCGGCTTGCCGAGCAGTTCGCCGCCGACCGTGGACATCACCGCCGGAGGCTTGGCCGAAGCGGCCACGGTCGGGCTGTGCGGGGCCGCGAACGCGGTCGCGGGTGCGGCGAGCGAGAGGGACAACACGGCGGCGGAGGCGATCGGCAGGCGACGCCCGGCGATCTTCTTCAAGGCGGACACGGTCGCGAACGTACCGGGTGCGCGACGGTAAGTCCCGGCCGGTCCCAGCCTATGCCGGACACCCCTGGGTGAACGGCCACCCCGGAGCGGCGATACTGAGGGTATGAAGCTCAGCCGCCCCATCTCCTGGTTCCTGCTCGCCTTCGGGGTGTGGAGCTGGGTCATCTGGATCACTTTCGTCAAGAACCTGTGGAAGGACGGCAGCGGACTCGCGTTCGACGACGCGGGGAATCCGACGGCGTACTTCTGGGTCCACCTGACGCTCGCCGTCGTCTCCTTTGTCTTGGGGACAGTCATCGGCGTCATCGGGTTGCGCGGACTGCGCGCGCTGCGACGAACGCCATAACGGGGAGCGGACACGCGGTGGTTGTCGTCTTCGTCCTCATCGCCGTGACCGTCCTGGCGGCGTTCGCGGCGCTGCACCGGTACGCATGGCGCCGGCTGGTCCACGACACGACCCGCGGCCCTGGCCTCGCCCGGCGCACCGGCACGGCCGTGTTCGTCGCCGGGCCGGTGCTGACGGTCGCGGCCCTGGTCACCGAGCGCGCCGGAGCCCCCTTCTGGCTCCAGCGCGTCCTGGGCTGGCCGGGCTTCCTGTGGATGGCGCTGTCGCTGTACATGCTGCTGGCGCTGGTCGCGGGCGAAGCCGTACGGCCACTGGTCCGTCGTCTGGCGGCCCACGGCACGCGGGCGCGGCGGACGGCATCGAGCCTCCCGCCGGTACCGCCGGGAACGACACACCCGGCTCCCCGGACGGGGCCGGGGCCGGGCGCGCGGCCGGGGCCGGCCGCCGGGCGGCTGTCGGAGACCGCGCTGGACACGGAGCTCGTGTCCGAGCCCGCCGCGGGTTCCGCGAGGGAGCCGGACCCGGGTCCCGCCACCGCGCTCGCCCTCCCCTCCCGCCGTCTCCTCGTCTCTCGTGTCGTGGGCGGGGCCGTGGCCGCTGCCGCGGTCGGCACCGTCGGCTACGGCACGTACGGCGTGCTGCGCGGCCCGGCGGTGAAGCGCGTCACGGTCCCGCTGGCCAGACTCCCGCGCTCCGCGCACGGTTTCCGTATCGCCGTCGTGAGCGACATCCACCTCGGCCCCGTGCTCGGCCGGGGCTTCGCACAGCGCGTGGTCGACACGATCAACTCGACCCAGCCGGACCTGATCGCGGTCGTCGGCGACCTGGTCGACGGCAGCGTGAAGGACCTGGGCCCCGCGGCGGCACCGCTGTCGCGGCTCAGGGCCCGCCACGGCAGCTACTTCGTCACCGGCAACCACGAGTACTACTCCGGCGCGGACCAGTGGATCGAGGAGGTGCGCAGGCTCGGCCTGCACCCGCTGGAGAACGCGCGTACGGAACTGCCCGCCTTCGACCTGGCCGGCGTCAACGACCTGGCGGGCGAGAGCGAGGGCGAGGGCCCCGACTTCAGCAAGGCGCTCGGCGACCGGGACACCGCACGCGCCGTCGTCCTCCTGGCCCACCAGCCCGTCCAGATCCACGAGGCCGTGCGGCATCACGTGGACCTCCAGCTCTCCGGTCACACCCACGGCGGCCAGCTCTGGCCCGGCGACCTCGTCGCGGCCGCCGCCAATCCGACCGTCGCGGGCCTGGACCGCTACGGCGACACCCAGCTGTACGTCTCCCGGGGAGCGGGCGCCTGGGGGCCGCCGACGCGGGTGGGGGCTCCGTCGGACATCACGATTGTGGAACTGGCGTCGCGCCAGGCCTGAACCGCAAGCGCTTCACCTGTGGTGAAACCGGCCTGAAACAACCCGCTCGGTAAGTTCATCCTCACCTCACCAAATGCCCCTTCCCCAAGGTGAACCGCTGTGATTGGGTGATCCGCGCCACAGGGGAGTGGCATGCGCTGAGGGCCTGGGGAGGGGCGCCGATGCGATCGGCTCGTACGCGGATTCTCGCGACCGTGCTGGTACTGGCGGGCGTGGGAGTAGGCGGGTGGCAGCTGCTGCCCGCCAAGGAGAACTCCGGCAAGCCCATCACGGTCGGCACATCGGACGCCGTCACCTCGCTCGATCCGGCGGGAGCCTACGACGCCGGTTCCTGGGCGCTGTTCAGCAACGTCTTCCAGTCGCTGCTGACCTTCGAACCCGACGGCGCCGCGCCCGTGCCGGACGCCGCCCAAAGCTGTGACTTCGTGGGGACGGACCTGACGGTGTACCACTGCACCCTCCGCAAGGGACTGCTGTTCCCCAGCGGGCGCGCGATGACCGCCGAGGACGTCAAGTACTCCTTCGACCGGGTCAAGGGCATCAACTCCGACGTCGGCCCCGCGAGCCTGCTCGAGACGCTGCACTCGGTCGAAGCCGACGGACTCACCGTCACCTTCCATCTGTCGTCGCCCGACGCGACGTTCCCGTTCAAGGTGGCCACCGGCGCCGGCTCGATCGTCGACCGCACCACATACCCGAGCGACGCGCTGCGCAGGGACGACGGCGTCGACGGGACCGGCCCGTACACCCTGACGTCGTACACCAAGGACAAGAAGGCCGTCCTCGCCCACAACAAGCACTACCAGGGGGATGTGAAGGACAGCGGCCATCCGGTCGTGCTGCGCTACTACGCCGACCCGGCCGCCCTGGAGAGGGCGTGGAAGGCCAAGGACGTCGACGTCGCCACGCGTCAGCTGCCGCCCTCCGCGCTCGCCGGTCTCTCGCCCGGCGACCCCCGCCGGCGCGTCAGCGAGGCCGACAGCGCCGAGACCCGCAACCTGGTGCTCGACACCGCCGCCGGATCACCGCTGCACGACCGCCGCGTCCGCCAGGCCGTCGCCCTGCTGATCAACCGCGAGGAACTGGTCGGCAAGGTGTACGAGGGCACCACCGACCCGCTGTACTCGCTGATCCCGGCGGGCATCACGGGGCACACCACCTCCTTCTTCGACGCCTACCCCAGGCCCGACCCGCAGAGGGCCCGCGCCCTGCTCACCGCGGCGGGCGCGAAGGAGCCGGTCAGCTTGACCTACGGCTACGCGCAGGGCCGGGGCGCCGCCGCCGACGAGGCCGCCGAGCTGAAGCGGCAGCTGGAGTCGAGCGGGCTGTTCAAGGTGGACACCAAGGGATACGAGTGGACCGACTTCCAGAAGCGGTACGCGAGCGGCGGTTTCGACGCGTACGCCGTCGGCTGGGTCGCCGACTTCCCCGACCCGGACACCTTCGGCGCCGCGCTGGTCGGCACCGGCAGCAGCATGAAGAACGGCTACAGCAGCCAGGACGTCGACCGTCTGATACTGGACAGCCAGCGCTTCCCGGACCGCAGCCGTACCGCCGAGGACTTCCAGCGGATGCAGGGGATCGTGGCCCGGGACGTACCGCTGATCCCCCTGTGGCAGCGCAAGGAGTACGTGGTCAGCAGCGAGGACGTCGGCGGCGGACAGTACCTGTCGGACGGCACCGGTGTCTTCCGGCTGTGGCGGCTGGGCCGGATCTGACGAGCCCGGACCGCTCAGCCGCCCTGCTTCTGCCGTCCCACATCGAGGATCTCCCCCACGTCCAGGGTGACTTCGGCGCCGAGGGAGTCGGGGAGGGTGACGAGTTCGCCGGCGGCGTGGACGCGGTGGGTGGCGTAGCCGCCCTCTTCCGGGTCGGTGAGCACGTGGAGGCGCCGGTGCCGGCGGTCGACGATCAGGAACACGGGGACATGGGCGTCGGCGTATGCGGTCACCTTGGTGCGCAGGTCCGTCTCCCAGTTGTCGGAGGTGACCTCCAGGACGAGCCGGAAGGCCACCGGGTCGTAGCAGTTGTCCTCGACAAGGTGTTCCTCGATGTCGGTGTCGGCGATCGCCAGGTCGGGGACGGCGTAGTCCTCGCCCGTGCGAAGCCACAGGCCGATGCCCTGGAGCACCTCGTCGAGGCCGGCCCCGATGAACGGGCGCATCAGCTCCGTCAGGGCGCGCGTGTGGGGGGCGTCCGGGGGCGGGGACACGAGGATCTGGCCTCCGATGATCTCGACTCGGTAGCCCGGAAGGCGGTCCATGATCCGATTCGCCTCAGCGATCAGCGGACGCTCGCCATGGGGCCACTCGGCAGCTGCTGCTGACATCAGACGCCTCCTGGGAGCTGGTGCCGAGAACATCATCGTAGGCGGGGGAGCCCGGGGGTGTCCCGGTCACGGCGCCTCCCCCGATCGTGGCCGCACACAGCACGAGGGCCCCGTTCCCAGGGGAAACGGGGCCCTCGGAGGCTTGCCGGAGGAAAGACTCAGAAGCGGCGCGTGATGAGCGCTCGCTTCACCTCCTGGATCGCCTTGGTCACCTCGATGCCACGCGGGCAGGCGTCCGTGCAGTTGAACGTCGTGCGGCAGCGCCACACGCCGTCCTTGTCGTTGAGGATCTCCAGCCGCTGCTCGCCGGCGTCGTCACGCGAGTCGAAGATGAAGCGGTGCGCGTTGACGATCGCCGCCGGGCCGAAGTACTGCCCGTCGTTCCAGAACACCGGGCACGAGGACGTGCAGGCGGCGCACAGGATGCACTTCGTGGTGTCGTCGAAGCGCTCGCGTTCCTCGGGCGACTGCAGGCGCTCGCGCGTCGGCTCGTTGGTGTCCTTCGCGATCAGGAAGGGCATCACGTCCCGGTACGCCTGGAAGAACGGCTCCATGTCCACGACCAGGTCCTTGAGGACCGCAAGGCCCTTGATGGGCTCGATCGTGATCGGCTTCTCGGGGTTGATGTCCTTGATCAGGGTCTTGCAGGCCAGACGGTTCTTGCCGTTGATCCGCATGGCGTCCGAGCCGCAGATGCCGTGGGCGCAGGAGCGGCGGAACGTAAGGGTGCCGTCGATGTCCCACTTGATCTTGTGCAGACCGTCGAGGACGCGCTCCTTGGGGTCGATCTCCAGCTGGAAGTCTTCCCAGGTGGCCTCCGCCGAGACCTCCGGGTTGAAGCGGCGGACCCGGAAGGTGACCGTGATGTAGGGGGACGCCGCCTGGGCCTCCGCCTCGGCCTTGTCCAGAACAGGGGTTGCCATCAGTACTTACGCTCCATCGGCTGGTAGCGGGTCTGGACGACCGGCTTGTAGTCGAGACGGATGGACTCGGTGCCGTCGTCGCCCACCTCGCGGTACGCCATGGTGTGGCGCATGAAGTTGACGTCGTCGCGGTTCGGGTAGTCCTCGCGGTAGTGGCCGCCGCGGGACTCCTTGCGGGCCAGGGCCGACACCGCCATGACCTCGGCCAGGTCGAGCAGGTTGCCCAGCTCGATGGCCTCCAGCAGGTCCGTGTTGAACCGCTTGCCCTTGTCCTGGATCGCCACGTTCTTGTAGCGCTCCCTGAGCTCGGCGATCTTCTCGACCGCCGTCTTGATCGTCTGCTCGGTGCGGAACACCATGACGTTCGCGTCCATGGTCTCCTGGAGCTCGCGCCGCAGCTCCGCCACCCGCTCGTTGCCCGTCGACGACCGCAGCTGCTCGATCTGCGAGACGACCAGCTCCGCCGGGTTCTCCGGCAGCTCGACGAACTGTGCCTTCTGCGAGTACTCCGCCGCCGCGATGCCCGCGCGCCGTCCGAAGACGTTGATGTCCAGCAGCGAGTTGGTGCCGAGGCGGTTGGCGCCGTGGACGGACACACAGGCGACCTCGCCGGCCGCGTACAGGCCCGGGACCACCGTGGTGTTGTCCGAGAGGACCTCACCCTGGACGTTCGTCGGGATGCCGCCCATCGCGTAGTGCGCGGTCGGCTGGATCGGGATCGGGTCCGTGTAGGGCTCGATGCCGAGGTACGTCCGGGCGAACTCCGTGATGTCGGGCAGCTTGGCGTCCAGCTGCTCCGGCGGGAGGTGGGTGAGGTCCAGGTAGACGTGGTCGCCCTCGGGGCCGCAGCCCCGGCCCTCGCGGATCTCCGTGTAGATGGAGCGGGACACGACGTCACGCGACGCGAGGTCCTTCATGACGGGCGCGTACTTCTCCATGAAGCGCTCGCCGTCCTTGTTGCGGAGGATGCCGCCCTCACCGCGCGCACCCTCGGTGAGGAGGATGCCCATGCGCCAGATGCCGGTCGGGTGGAACTGGAAGAACTCCATGTCCTCCAGCGGCAGACCCCGGCGCCAGACGGCGGCCTGGCCGTCACCGGTCAGCGTGTGCGCGTTCGACGTCACCTTGAAGAACTTGCCGCAGCCGCCGGAGGCGTAGATCACGGCCTTCGCCTGGAAGACGTGGATCTCGCCGGTCGCCAGCTCGTAGGCCACCACACCGGCCGACTTCTTGATGCCGTCGACCTCGGTGATCAGCTGGTCCAGGACGTAGAACTCGTTGAAGAACTCCACGCCCTCCTTGACGCAGTTCTGGTACAGCGTCTGGAGGATCATGTGGCCGGTGCGGTCGGCCGCGTAGCAGGAGCGGCGGACCGGGGCCTCGCCGTGGTTGCGGCTGTGACCGCCGAAGCGGCGCTGGTCGATGGTGCCGTTCGGGGTCCGGTTGAACGGCAGGCCCATCTTCTCCAGGTCGAGGACCGCGTCGATGGCCTCCTTCGCCAGGATCTCGGCGGCGTCCTGGTCGACCAGGTAGTCACCGCCCTTGACCGTGTCGAAGGTGTGCCACTCCCAGTTGTCCTCCTCCACGTTGGCCAGCGCGGCGGCCATGCCGCCCTGCGCGGCGCCCGTGTGGGAGCGGGTCGGGTAGAGCTTCGTGAGCACGGCGGTGCGGCTGCGCTTCGTCGACTCGATGGCGGCGCGCATGCCGGCGCCGCCGGCGCCGACGATGACGGTGTCGTACTTGTGGATCTTCATGATTCTCGCAGCCCCGTGCCTAGCGGATGTTCGGGTCGAAGGTGAAGATCACCAGCGTGCCCAGCAGGATGGTGAACACCGTGGCGGTGTACAGCAGGCTCTTCAGCCACAGACGCGTGCTCGCCTGCTCGGCGTAGTCGTTGACGACGGTACGCAGGCCGTTGGCGCCGTGCAGCATGGCGAGCCACAGCATGGCGAGGTCCCAGACCTGCCACCACGGGGAGGCCCAGCGGCCGGCCACGAAGGCGAAGCCGATCTTGGACACGCCGCCGTCGAGGACCAGCTGGATCAGCAGGTGGCCGAGGACCAGGACGACCAGGACGATGCCGGACAGGCGCATGAACAGCCAGCCGTACATCTCGAAGTTGCCGCGGGTCGACTTGGGGGTCTTCTTCGTCCGCTTGCGCGGCGGCTCGATGACCGGCGCCGGGTTGTCGACGTCGTACAGCGAGGCACCCTCGACGGGGCCGATGCCGGAGGCGGTGGTTTCAGTCGTGGACATGCGCGTCAGCTCCCGAACACTTCACGAGCGGCGTGGCCGAGGACGGGGTAGACGGCCCCGAGCATCAGCACGATCCAGAGGCCGACGACCGTCCAGAGCATCTGCTTCTGGTAGCGCGGGCCCTGCGACCAGAAGTCGACGGCGATGACGCGCAGGCCGTTCAGCGCGTGGAAGAGGATGGCGGCGACCAGGCCGTACTCCAGCACGGCGACGATCGGCGACTTGTACGTGGCCACGACCTTGTCGTAGGCCTCGGGGGAGACACGGACGAGAGCGGTGTCCAGCACGTGTACGAACAGGAAGAAGAAGATGAGGACGCCGGTGACTCGGTGAGCCACCCAGGACCACATTCCTTCCCGGCCGCGGTACAGCGTTCCAGCCGGCACGGAAGAACCCTCCGGGAGCGGGGACTAGGGCCGCGCCGGCTTCTGTGTCGGTCGGGCCCGGCCGGGTACGGTCCACCGGCCCCCAGCATCGTAGCGACGTGTTCTCGGAACGCTTACGGCGGCCCTGCCGATGTGATCAAACCGGCAATCAAACGAGCACGGACGGGCTACTGGGAGGGGTTACGGGGGCGGGTCATGGGACGCCATGACCTAGGGGGGCGTGCCCCGCCATCGGCAGACCGGACGGGTTCCGGACGACGCGCGCCAGTCTGCCCTTCGCCAGGCGGCGCAGTTCCTCGGCCGCCAGCAGGCGTTCTTCCTCGGGATCGTTCGCCAATCGTGACCGGATGGCGGCCAGCATCAGGTCGGCGGACTCGTCCGGGGTCACCTCGTCCAGACAGATGACGAACACGTGTCCGAAGCGGCTCTCGTATGCCGCGTGCGCGGCGCTCAGGGCGGTGTGGGCCGCGGAGTAGGCGCCGTCGGGCAGCAGGGTGAGTGTCTCGCCCGCCAGCGCTTCGGCGAGGTCCGCGGGTGACAGGTCGTACGCCGCCTCGTCGGCCGCGGCGAGCAGGGAGTCCATATCGGGGTAGGGGCGGTGTTCGGCGACGCGGTGGACCCAGCGCAGGCTGCGGCAGCAGGCCGAAAGGGCGCGCCGGGCCTGGTCGGCGGGCGCGGAGTTGAACCGCTCCAGGCCGACGGAGGCGGCGGTGCGCTGTTGTGCCGGCAGGGCGGTGGCGCGGGGGAGACGGTGCGCGGGCAGCGTGGGTCCTCGGCGGGTGGCGGGTGGGAGGAAGCGGAAAATGCGCCGTCACGTTATCCACGGCGGTCGGTTGGGCGTCCAGCGGCCGCCTGAATTTCACCCGAACAGGAGAGTTTCAAGGCTGCTTGTGGACGATCAGGGCGGGCTGTGGCCGTAAGTTCGGAAGGGACAAATGGGGGCAGATGTGCGGAGGTGGGTAGCGTGTGGTCCATAGTCGGGCGAATACCTACGGATGTGGTGTGTGACGTGGGGCAGAGGCTGATGCACACGGTGAGGCCGTACGCGGCTGCGGTGCGGGGTGCGGAGCGGTGACCGGCCGGAGGCGGCGGACTTCCGAGGAGAAGACGCGCGCAAAGCGCAACGGGTTGCTGCTGGGTGCCGCGGTCGTCACCGCCGGCGCGATCGCGGCGGCGGTGACGCTGTGGCCGTCGGGTGGCGGCGCGCCCAAGGTGGGCAGCTCCGCCACGTCCCCGACCGGCTCCCCGGTTCCGTCCCCGACGCGGTCCTACCCCCTTTCGCAGGCGCCCCGCACCATTCCGGCCGTCCGTGGGTTCACCGCCGCCCGCGGTCCGGGCTGGCGGCCCGCCTCCGGGGGCCGGGTGGTCGTGGCCGACGCCGCTCTCGCCGACGAGGGGCGGCTGCTGGCGGGGGAGCTGGGTTTGGCGTACGCGGGGCAGACCGGTGCGCGCGCCGGCGACGTGGAACTCGACGTGACCGGGAGCGGCGACCAGGAGTCGTATGTCCTGACCGTCCAGAACGGGCGGGTCCGGATCACCGGCCCGGGCGAGGCCGGGGTCTTCTACGGGACCCGCACCCTCAAGCAGGTGGTGCACGGCGGCGGCACCGCGCCCGAGGGCGTCGTCCGTGACACGCCGGCGAAGTCCCGGCGCGGCCTCATGCTCGACATCGCCCGTAAGTACTACACGGCCGGGTGGATCGAGGACCGCATCCGGGAGCTGGGCGATCTGAAGTACAACGAGATCGGGCTGCACTTCTCCGACGACCAGGGCTTGCGTATCGAGTCGTCCTCGCATCCGGAGATCGTGGCCGCCCAGCACCTGAGCAAGGCGGAGGTCAAGGCGATCGTCGACCTGGCCGCGAGCCGGCACATCGCCGTCGTCCCCGAGATCGACTCGCCAGGCCATTTGGGCGCCGTGATCGCCGCGCACCCCGACCTCCAGCTGCGCAACGCCAACGGCGCGGCCTTCCAGGGATCGGTCGACATCTCCAAGCCGGCCGCCGCGAAGATCGTGGACGACCTTCTGAACGAGTACGCGGGCGTGTTCCCGGCTCCCTTCTGGCACCTCGGCGGCGACGAGTACCTGGCGCTCACGGTGGCGAACCCGTCCGCCTCCTTCCCGCAGCTCGTCGCCGCCGCGCGGGCCAAGTACGGCCCGAGGGCGGGAGTTGCGGACCTCACCACCGGCTGGCTCAACGACCGGGCGAACGTGATGCGCGGCCACGGCCGCACCATGCGCGCCTGGAACGACGGCTTCTACCGCTCGAGCGCGGTGTCACCGGCCAAGGACCTCCAGGTCGCGTACTGGACCGGCAAGGAGACCGGAGCCCGGCAGCCGGCGGAGTACCTCGGGGCGGGCCGGCAGCTGATCAACTACAACGACGAGTACCTCTACTACGTGCTCGGCCAGCCGCAGACCTTCGTCTACCCCACCGGCCAGCGCATCTACGAGCAGTGGACACCGCGTGTGGTCCGGGGCACGGCGGCGGTGCCCGCCCAGTACGACGGGCAGATCCTCGGCGGAGTGTTCGCGGTGTGGGGGGACCGTCCGAACGCGCAGACCCAGGACCAGGTGGCGGCCGGGATCCGTATGCCGCTGCGGGCGTTGGTCCAGAAGCTGTGGGATTCGCGCCCACCGGCGCTGTCCTGGGCGCAGTTCCGGCAGTTGGCGGACCGTCTGGGATGACGGCGGGCCGTGGTCCGTCCGGCCGGAACGGGTCCCCGGTTGGCGGAATGCTGTATTCCGGGCACACATCCGGTGCCGGTGTGTTCTATTCGGTACCTCTGCGGCGGAACCGAGGACGCAATGGCCGAAAATACCTCTTCGGGGTGCCCGACCGGGGCGACGGGGCGTCTCTGTGACACTCCGGGTCCGTTGCACGCAGTAAGGGGAAGTGCGGGCTCCGTAGACGTGAGGCGCCCCGTCGAGGCGTTTCGAGGAGGCGTGATGAGCCTGGTGGACCTGATCGCACAGGCCGACGAGCGTGCACTCGCGGCAAGCGGACTGGCTTGTTTGGATCGGTGTGTTCCCCTCCTCGGAGGCGACGACGACATCCTGCGCCCGCTGTGGGCGAGCCTCGTCGAGGGCCATGAGTGGGAGGAGCGGCTCGCGAAGGCGCGGACCGGACTGGACAGCGGGGAGGAGGACGCCTCCGCGGAGTGCGCCTCCGAGGCCGAGGCCGCCCGGCTCGCCCGCCGGATGCTGGAGGACGTCCCCGCCGAGCCGTCCGCCGACGCTCTGCGCCGGTGGGCCGATGCCTGCTCGGTCGCCGCGCTCCGGATCCACCAGTTGCTGGATCCTGCCGACGACGACGGCGACTCCTCGGTGGCCGCCCACCGTGAGGGCCTCACGGACGGCATGTCACCGCTGGTCGCCGCCGAACTGCGACGCCAGGTGACCGTCCTGGAACTGGTCGCCGACCACGGAGCGACCGGACTGCGGCAGGCCCGTGATGTGTCGACCGAGGGGCGACGGGTACTGCAGGCGGTGGTCTCCCGCCGCGCCCGAGGCCGGTCCTAGAGACCTGCCTAAACCCCATCCCGTGCAAGGATCCTGTGACTGTCCTGCGGTCCGTGGGGCGGTCCTGCGCCGGTGTCGGGGACTCCTTCCCGAGAGCGTGACGCTTCACGACGGCGGGGCGCTCTTCCCCATGTGAACGCAACTGAGCTGACCAGGCCCCACGCCGCCACCAAGCCCGTGCGCTGGGCGGCCGACGTCGTCGCGGCCCTGCGCGAGGGCGCCCGGCTGCGGCTCGACTACTCGGCGCAGAGCCTGTGGCGGGTGGATCGGACGATCGAGGAGATACGCCGTCAGGGCGCCCCCTACGCCGCGGTGGAGCACACGCTGCGCGGCCTCGGCGCGTACGCTGGCGAGGTGGTCGTACGGCTGACCGGCGGAGAGTGGTGGACGACCGGCGGCGACCACTGGATCCGCACCCCCGACGGCCGCCTGTGGGACCCGATCGACGAGGCGCGCCGCTGTTACCACGGCGACGGCTCGCTGCGGCTGCTGTGCCGGGACGCGGAGGGCGTGGCGCCAAGGGACTTCCCGGCCCGTACGCATGACGGCCAGTGACACTTCCGTGGCAGCGGACGCTGATGACCTTGGGAGCGTGAGTAAGACCGGCGTGCCGCACGTGTGCGGGGACGCGAGACCACTCGCCACGAACGAGGACAGCGTTGGGCCAGGGAGGGGAACCCCGCCGCACGCAGGCGTACGACGGGGAGCTGGGCGCGGCCGTCGCACGGGCCCAGCAGGGGGACGAGGCCGCCTTCGCGGTGGCGTACCGGATCGTGCAGCCGGGACTGCTCGGCTATCTGCGCGGGCTCGTCGGCGACGACGCGGAGGACGTGGCCTCCGACGCCTGGCTGGAGATAGCCCGTGACCTCGGCCGGTTCAGAGGCGACGGCGCCGGCTTCCGCGGCTGGACCGCCACCATCGCCCGGCACCGCGCGTTCGACCATCTACGGCGTCAGCGGGTCCGCCCCCACTCCACGGCCCTCGACGGCGACGTCCTCCAGCTGCCCGGCCGCCACGACACCCACGACCAGGCCCTGGAGTCCCTGTCCACCGAACACGCCCTGGATCTCATCTCCCGGCTGCCGCGCGACCAGGCGGAGGCGGTACTGCTGCGCGTGGTCGTCGGCCTCGACGGGCCCGCGGCCGCCCGGGTCCTCGGCAAGCGCCCCGGCGCGGTCCGCACCGCCGCTCACCGGGGCCTGAAGCGACTCGCACGCGAACTCGCCGCCCCGGGTGTGACGGAAGACGGCAACGAGACGCTGGGGGAGTCGGAATGAGCGCGAGCACGGCGTGGGTCGGGGACGGAAACGGTCATGGGTGAGCGACACAACGGCGGTGGGCACACGGCCCGCCCTCTCGTACTCCCCGGCCCCGAGACGCGGACCGCCGACGCCCTGCGCGCCGCCTTACGGCCCCGGCGCCTCGACCCGGAGGCGGAGGCACGAGCCCTCGCCGCCTTCCTGGACGCCCACAAGCAGCGGCAGGGCACACGGCCGATGCGCACCCGGCGGCGCGACGACTGGCGTCCCAGCGCCCGGCGCCGGGCGTGCCGTTCGCTGCGCACGCTGCTCGCCGTGCTCCTGTCCGGCGCCGCCCTGGGCGGAGTCGCCGTCGCGGCGAGGGGTGATCTGCCGCACGACACCGCGCCGCGACGGCCCGCCGGCTCGCAGGCGCCCCGGACTCCGGGGCCGCCGCAGCGGACGAGCGGCATCGGCACGGCGGGCGAAACGCCCGGGGTGGGCGGGCGGTCCGGGAGGGCCGCACCGCCGAAAGCGTCCCGTAGTCCGGGCGGGGCGACGCGGAAGGCGGCCGGCAAGGGGGCCAAGGCCCGGCGAAAGGCCGACCGCAAGTCCGCCAAAGCGGCAGCCAGGGACGTGAAGAAGGCGGCCGGGGCCGCCGAAAAGGCGGACAAAGCGGCGAAGAAGACAGGCAAGGGGACGGAGAAGGTGAACAAAGGGGAGAAGAGGGCTGAGAAACCCCCCAAGTACCCCAAACCTTCCAAATCTCCCAAGCTCACGAAGTCCTGAAAGTCTCAGAAGTGGCTGCCGCCGATGGCAACGGCCGGGGCCGCCACCCCCCACAGGAGAGGCCCCGGCCGTCGCGCGGCACGGGCCGCGCGGCGGCCCGTACTCTCTACAGCGTCGTGGAGGCGTTTTCTGTCACACCTCCGCGTCACGGGTTGGTTGCGCCGCGTGCGAACGTGGACGTAGAGCGGTTTCAAGCCGTAACGTGCCTTTCGCGCCGACCGCGGATGATCAGAAAAACGTGAGAGGCAACCGCCACACATCACGCGCGGCCGCAGACCGCAACGAACGATGAGGGATCAGGGGCAGTTCGGGTGCTGGGGGACGACGCGGAGCTGACGGCCGCGGTGCTTGCGGCACAGGCCGGGGACGAGACCGCGTTCCGGACCGTGTACCGCGCCGTGCACCCACGGCTGCTCGGATACGTGCGGACGCTGGTCGGCGACCCGGACGCGGAGGACGTCACCTCCGAGGCGTGGCTTCAGATAGCCCGCGACCTCGAGCGGTTCAGCGGCGATGCGGACCGGTTCCGCGGCTGGGCGGCCCGGATCGCCCGCAACCGCGCGCTCGACCACATGCGGATGCGCGGGCGCCGCCCCGCGATCGGCGGGGACGAGACGGAACTGACCGGAAAGGCCGCCGAGTCGGACACGGCGGGCGAGGCCATGGAGGCCCTGGCGACCGGCCGCACCCTCTCCCTCATCGCCCAGCTCCCGCAGGACCAGGCGGAGGCCGTGGTGCTGCGGGTGGTCATGGGCCTCGACGCCAAGTCCGCGGCCGAGACACTCGGCAAGCGCCCGGGGGCCGTCCGCACGGCGGCCCATCGCGGGCTCAAACGGCTTGCGGAGCTGATCGGCAACGCCGGTCCCGAGGCGGATCCGGAATCGGCCGGCGTGCTGGGCGCCATGCCTCCTCAACGAGGAGCCCGCAGGCGCGCGGTGACGTCCGCCGGTGTGACGCATACGCGTTCGCGGACGCAGAGGGACATGTGATGGCCGACGAGCAGTACAGGTGGCTGGACAGTGACGCCGCAGAGCGTCTGCTCCGTGGAGAGCCGCTGGACGCCGTCGGCGACGACGCCCGCGAATCCGCCGCAAGACTTGCCGAAGCTCTTGCCGCACTCGCCGACACACCCCCGCCGACCAGCGCGGAACTGCTGGGCGAGGCCGCCGCGCTGGCCGCCTTCCGGGCCGCGCGCGCCGATCGGGAACAAGCTGGGGCGGCGCTCGGCCGGCCCGACCCCTCGCATGCCGCTCAACGGGCCGCGGACGCCGGGCTGGTCCGCCTCGGGCGTTCCGCCGCAAACGGACGGCGGGCCCGCTGGGGGCGGCCGCTGCGCTTCGGTCTGGCCACCGTTGCGGCCGCCGGGATGATCGGCGGGGTCGCGGTCGCGGCCGGAACCGGAGTCCTGCCGACGCCCTTCCAGGAGGAACCGGGACCCACCGTGTCCGTGTCGGCGGCCGAGTCGCCGCGGCACCCGCTGCTCACTCCGGCGCCCGGCGCGACGGAGACCGGCGGACCTGGGACACCGACGCCGGGCACCACCCCCGGCGCCTCCGCGTCGGGCGGCTCCTCGTATGACGAGGCGGGCGGCGTCTCCGCCGTGACCCGTTCCCCGAGCACCACCGGCGACCTTCCCTACGGGCGCACCCGGGACTGGTGGACCGCGGTCCGCTCCTCCTGCCGTGACATGGCCGGCGGCAGGGAACTGCGCGCGGACCGGCTGCGCGATCTCCGGGACGCGGCCGGCGGCAGCGGCCGGGTGAAGACCTTCTGCAAGGTCCTGCTGGCCGACGGCGAGGACGGTACGGGCACCGGCGACGGCCAGGGGTCCGGCCGGGACGGAAACGGCCGCGGCGGCGACGGCGACCTCGGCGGGGACCACGGCGGCAGCGGCGGCGACGGCCACCACATATGGCCGGGCGGCAGCGGTCTGGTCGGCAGCCCGCTCGGCACTCCGAGCCCGCAGGTCTCGGCGCTCTCATCACCAAACACCGGCTGACCTGCAGGTTCATGTTTTTTTGAATTTTCTTCGATGCGGGTGTGACACTTTCGGCCCCTGCGGCGCAGTACTGAGTGAGCCGACTGGTCATCGGCCGTCGCACAGAGCCGGGGTTCCCCCCGTACCCACGGCTCGGTGCATCGGCGCGGGCGGGACACGTTCCCCCGGTCCCGCCCGCGCCCCACACACTCCGCAGGACCCCCTCACCAGTGCACGACCACCTTGTCGCCGGTCCTCACCTGGGAGAACAGCGCCGCGATCGCGGCCTCGTCCCGTACGTTCACGCATCCGTGGGAGCCTCCCGCGTATCCGCGCGCCGCGAAGTCGTACGAGTAGTGCACCGCCTGGCCACCGCTGAAGAACATCGCGTACGGCATCGGTGCGTCGTAGAGCGTGGACACGTGGTGGCGCGACTTCCAGTAGATCCGGAACACACCCTCGCGGGTGGGCGTGTACTGCGTGCCGAACCGGACCGCCATCGTCGAGACCGTCGATCCGTCGATCATCCAGCGCAGCGTCCGGCTCCTCTTGCTGATGCACAGCACCCGGCCCGTCATACAGCGCGGATCCGGCGCGGCGGCCGGCTGCCCGCCCATCAGATACAGCTCCCACATCCCGGGCTTGTGCGTCATCCTCAGCAGCCGCTGCCAGGTGACTGGGTCGACCTCGCCCGTCCGCGGCAGCCCCCGCTTGCCCTGGAAGCCCTTCACGGCGTTCTCGGTGAGATCGTCGTACGTCCCTGTCGGGCCGTCGAACAGCCAGGCGGCCTGGCGCAGCCGGGCCTGTAGTTCGCGTACCTGTGGGCCCGAGTCCCCGCGCGCCCACAGTGCGGCGGACGAGGGCCCCCGGGCGGGCGCGGCGTCCTGGGTGCCGGCCCCGGAGGGTGTGTGCGGGATCTCGATGTGCACCGGTGAACGGCGCTTGCCGTCACCCCCGTTCGCGTCCACGGGCTGTGCCGTGCAGCCGGCGGCCGCGGCGAGCACGGCCGCCCCGGCCACTGCGGCAAGCGATCGTCCGAGGCGTTCAGTACGCATGCCCGCTCCCCGTGCACATGGTCACCCCTGTCGGCACACCGCCCCCCGGTGTCCCGTCGTGTCCCCGAGATGCTCCCCCTAGGTGACCGCCGCCGAACCAAGGGGCATGGTTGTGAGGAAGGTCCCAGCCGACGGCCCTCCACCGGGCGCACGGCCGCCGCTACAGTCCGTGGCGAGGATCGCCAGTACTGGCGAGTAACCAATGCCGGGTCACCAAGCCGAGTAACGAAGCAGCGAAGCAACGCGGAGGCACACACCATGGCGCGCGAGTCGGAGTCCGGACTGCCCATCGAGCCGGTGTACGGGCCGGACGCCCTCCAGGGCTGGGATCCGGCCGAGAGGCTGGGCGAGCCGGGGGCATACCCCTTCACGCGCGGCGTCTACCCGACGATGTACACGGGCCGCCCGTGGACGATGCGCCAGTACGCCGGCTTCGGTACGGCGACGGAGTCGAACGCGCGGTACAAGCAACTGATCGCGAACGGCACGATGGGCCTGTCGGTCGCCTTCGACCTGCCCACCCAGATGGGCCACGACTCCGATGCGCCGATCGCGCACGGCGAGGTCGGCAAGGTGGGCGTGGCGATCGACTCGGTCGACGACATGCGGGTGCTGTTCGGCGGTATCCCGCTGGACAAGGTGTCGACGTCGATGACGATCAACGCGCCGGCGGCCCTGCTGCTGCTCCTGTACCAGCTGGTGGCGGAGGAGCAGGGGGTCAGCGCGGACAAGCTGACCGGCACGATCCAGAACGACGTGCTCAAGGAGTACATCGCCCGGGGGACGTACATCTTCCCGCCGAAGCCCTCGCTCCGCCTGATCGCGGACATCTTCAAGTACTGCAAGGCCGAGATCCCGAAGTGGAACACGATTTCGATCTCCGGCTACCACATGGCGGAGGCGGGTGCGTCGCCGGCGCAGGAGATCGCGTTCACGCTGGCGGACGGCATCGAGTACGTGCGCACTGCGGTCGCGGCCGGGATGGACGTGGACGACTTCGCGCCGCGTCTGTCGTTCTTCTTCGTGTCGCGTACGACGATCCTGGAGGAGGTCGCCAAGTTCCGTGCGGCCCGCCGGATCTGGGCGCGGGTGATGAGGGAGGAGTTCGGGGCGAAGAACCCGAAGTCGATGATGCTGCGCTTCCACACCCAGACGGCGGGTGTGCAGCTGACGGCCCAGCAGCCCGAGGTGAACCTGGTCCGGGTGGCGGTCCAGGGGCTGGCGGCCGTGCTCGGCGGCACCCAGTCGCTGCACACCAACTCCTTCGACGAGGCGATCGCCCTGCCCACGGACAAGAGCGCGCGGCTGGCCCTGCGCACCCAGCAGGTCCTCGCCTACGAGACGGACGTGACGGCGACGGTCGACCCGTTCGCGGGCTCCTACGTGATCGAGAAGATGACGGACGAGGTCGAGGCGGCTGCGCTGGAGCTGATGCGGAAGGTCGAGGACCTGGGCGGCGCCGTCACGGCGATCGAGCACGGCTTCCAGAAGATGGAGATCGAGCGCAACGCCTACCGCATCGCCCAGGAGACGGACGCGGGCGAGCGGGTCGTGGTCGGCGTCAACCGCTTCCAGCTGGAGGAGGAAGAACCCTACGAGCCGCTGCGCGTCGACCCCGCGATCGAGGCCCAGCAGGCCGAACGCCTGGCGAAGCTGCGCGCGGAGCGCGACCAGCAGACCGTGGACGCGGCGCTCGCGGACCTGAAGAAGGCGGCGGAGGGCACGGAGAACGTCCTCTACCCGATGAAGGAGGCGCTGCGGGCACGCGCGACCGTGGGCGAGGTGTGCAACGCGCTGCGGGAGGTGTGGGGGACGTACGTGCCGTCGGACGCGTTCTGAGCTGGACGATTCGCCCGTATGGCTGAGCGGGGCGAAGAGTGCACGCCCCCGGCCACTCTCGTGGAGAGTGATCCCCGAAATGGAGGATGCCGTGGCTGTACTGCAACGCGAACTGACGTTGGGCGAGGCCGCCGACCTGCTCTCCCGTGCACTGCCGGGGCACCGCGTGGAGATTCTCCAGGGGAGGTTCACTGCGACACCGCCGCCGGACGGCCCGCATGCGCTGTCGTCCGCCCCTCAGAGCTTCGAGCGCGGCCAGAGCGTGGCCGTGCCGGAGAGCGTCGGCGTCCGCGTCGAACTCTCCGTCCACACCCTCCTCGACGGCGACGGCTGACCGTCTCGGCCCCCGGAACCCGGAATCGGAGTGTCGTACCCCCGTGCGACACTCCTTTCCATGTTCGGCGTCATCGATCTCCCCACCTACCTGGCAGGACTCGTCCTGATCGTGCTCCTGCCCGGGCCCAACTCCCTGTACGTCCTCTCGGTCGCGGCCCGGCGCGGTGTGCGCGCCGGGTACACCGCGGCGGCCGGGGTGTGGTGCGGGGACACCGTGCTGATGACGCTGTCCGCGGCCGGAGTCGCCTCGCTGCTCAAGGCGAACGCCGTGCTGTTCGGGATCGTGAAGTACGCCGGGGCCGGGTACCTGACGTGGCTCGCGATCGGGATGCTGCGCGCCGCGTGGACGATGTGGCGGACACGACGGGACAAGAGCCCGGAGGAGGCCCCGGCCGCCACGGCCACCGCCGTGGAGCGGCCCTACCGGCGCGCTCTGGTGATCAGTCTGTTCAATCCCAAGGCGATTCTCTTCTTCATCGCCTTCTTCGTGCAGTTCGTCGACCCGGGGTACGCCTACCCGGCGCTCTCCTTCGTCGTCCTCGGCGCCTTCGCCCAGCTCGCCAGCTTCCTCTACCTGACCGCCCTGATATTCAGCGGTACGCGCCTGGCGGCGGCCTTCCGCCGGCGCAAGCGTCTGTCGGCGGGGGCCACCTCGGCCGCGGGCGTCCTCTTCCTGGGCTTCGCGGTGAAGCTGTCGCTGGCGAGCGCGTAGCCGTCCGGGCGGACAGGGACGACCCGGTTCCGGTACCCGGTCAGACGGGCCGCGGCCGGTTCAGGGCCGAGCGGATCCTCGGTGTGAGCCGCTCCTCCACGAACCGGTTGAGCAGCCAGGCCAGCAGCAGCATGGCGGCGACCGTCAGCAGGAACGTGCCGTAGGACGGGATCCCCAGCCCCCGGTGGAGGGCGTGTATGACGACCCAGCCCAGATGCTCGTGGACGAGGTAGAAGGGGTACGTCAGCGCGCCCGCGACCGTCAGCCAGCGCCAGTTCGCCCAGTCGAGCCGGCCCAGCGCGATCGCGGCGACGGCGAGGAAGCCGAGAGTGACGACCAGGACGATGCCGAAGGCGCTGCGGTAGGAGAAGCCGGGCGCGTGCGGGCCGTGCCACAGCCTCTGCACGGCGTAGTGCTGGCCTATGAGCCAGCTCACGGCAACGATGCCCCAGGCGTACGCGTCCCGCCGGTCGCGGTGCACGAGGTACAGGCCGATGCCGCCGATGAAGAACGGCGCGTACTCGGGCATCAGGACGATCTCCAGCAGCGGCTGGTGGGCGCCCTGCGCGATCGCCGCCGCCAGGGTCCAGCAGGCGCAGAACAGGATCACCCGTCGGCGGTTCGCGCCCGGCAGCACGATGCACAGGGCGAACAGGGCGTAGAACCGTATCTCCGCCCACAGGGTCCAGCAGACGCCGAGTACGCGGTCCACGCCGAGCGGCTGCTGAAGCAACGTCAGGTTCACCAGTGCGTCGCTCGGCGAGACCGCCTGGTACGCCACCACCGGCAGCGCGAACACCGCCGTCACCAGAATGATCGCGGCCCAGTACGCCGGCATCAGCCGGGAGACGCGGGAGGCGAAGAACGAGCGCAGGGTGCGCCCCCAGCCGCTCATGCAGATCACGAAGCCGCTGATCACGAAGAACACCTGCACGCCCAGACAGCCGTAGGCGAAGTAGGAGTGCAGGGTGGGGAACTGGAGCCGGGGCGAGCCGCCCCAGGCCCGGGTGACCTCGCCGTCACGGCCACCGTAGTGGTAGGCCGCCACCATCAGCGCGGCCACCAGCCGCAGCCCGTCCAGGGCGCGCAGCCGGGATCCGCCGGAGCGGGGCCGTACCGGGGTGGTGGGCCCGGGCGGCAGGTCGGCGGCGGGAGGCCGGGCCGGTATGGAGTCCCGGAGGGGGCTCGTGGCGATGGACTGGTCGGACGTGGTCATGCCGGACTCTCTCAGCGAGGCAGCAGATGGAGGACGTGCTGTCACGGGGTGGTACGCGGCAGGCGCGCCGCGCCGAACCGGTGAGCTCCGGTCCATGACACCCGGGCGGAAACGTTCCTGTCGTGAAGGGGGGCCGTACGGCGCCCCCGTCCCGGCGAGGGGACGGGGAGACGGCGTCGTGGGCCACGGCGGTGCCGCCTCAGCGCTTGGTGCCCGCGCCCCGGCGCAGCTCGCGAGCCCGGCGGGCGACCCTGCGGACGGTGGCGTTGCGCGGGATGAACGCGAGCTGGACGGGGATCCCGCCGGGCAGCGCCAGCGAGGTGAGCCGCCGCCGCTTGAAGTAACGCCAGGTGTGCGGGCCCAGATGGCTGGTCAGATAGGCCTCGGCCTCGGCGCGCAGACCCGGGTAGATCTTCGGCTGCATCGCGAAGCCCACGGCGCGCACCAGCGCGTTGAGCGCCTCGACGTCCATGCCCTGGCGCCGGCTGGTGACCGCCGTGCGGTCGGACAGCTCCGGCAGCAGTGCGTCGACGATCGTGACGGGGATGCGGTTGCTGTTCTCGTACGGCGTCAGCCGCTCCAGGAGGGTCTCGGTGCCGATGCGGGCGACCGGGAGGCCGTAGAGCGCGGAGGCGGTGAGCAGCGCGGTGGAGAAGCAGCCCACGACCAGCACCGGACGCATGTGCTGGTAGAGGACCTCGGCGAGGACGGGGGTGTCGAGCACCGTCAGATCGGCGCCGAGCTTCTCCGCCTCCTTCTCCAGGAGGCGCGACCAGCGGGCGGGGGCCGTCGGGTGCGGCTTGAACACCACACGCGTGTGCCCGAGCGCGACCGCGCCCTTCAGCATGCGTACGTGCAGATCCTCCTCCTCCTCGGCGGTGAGGATGCCGAGTGCGGAGAGGTACTGGCCCAGCAGCAGCGCCGGCGCGTCGAGGGACGGCAGTCCCTCGCCGGTGTTCTCCAGTTCGGTGAGCACCTTGGCGAACGCGTCCGTCGGCACGATCTCCGGCTCGACCCCGAACTCGGTGAGCAGCAGCGGCTTCAGGCCGGGCACCAGGTCCAGGTGGAGCAGTCGGTCGACGCGGGTGCCGACCAGCGGGTCGATCTTGTTGCGGGTGGGGCCGTAGCTCATCAGGCCGTCCGCGTACACCGTGACGGGCGCCCCGGTGAAGATCTGGCAGACGCCGAGCGCAGGGTTGACCTGGATCGACTCGACGGCCAGTTCGATGTCGTCGTCGCCGAGGTTCCAGAGGAGCCTGAGATGCCGTTCCCACAGGGGGGCGTCGTCCAGGCGCGGAGCCCAGCCGCCCGGGTGGAACGGAGAGATGGTCTCGTTCCAGGAGACGATGTCGTCGAAGCGGCCGCGCAGGTGCTCGAAGCCGGGCATCTCGTCCAGGCCGGGCGTCGTCTCGGGCGTCGCCGCGTTGTTGCAGACGAGGAGTATGCGCCGGTCGGCGGGCGCGAAGCAGTCGCTGTCCAGCGCCGCGGCCAGCGTCGCGGTGCCGTACAGCGTCGACGCCAGGAAGATCTGCGTCGTCACGCGGCCACCCCCGAGGAGGCAGGACGGCGGCGCAGCCGGCGCAGGCGTGAGGCGCGCTCGATGTCCATGGAGTCGAGGGCCTCCTCGAGTACGTCCTGCGGCATGCGCCGCAGCGCGACAGCGCTCATCGACTTCAGTTTCCGTGCCACCGCCGGCTCGAACCTTTCGATGGATCCCAGATGATGGGAAATGATTGCGCAATATGTGCGAACGGCTTTGGGGAGGAGTTTATCCGCGTCCGGGTCCCCGGCTGTTTCGGCCACCACCTGATCGAACGCACGAATGAAGTCGAGCTGGCGAACATCACCGATCTGGGTGAGCGAGGAGGCGACGCCACGCCGGTAGAAGACGCCGAGCAGCCCCACCGCGGCGAAGGATTCCGCCTCGCGGTGGAGTTTCCAGATCCACGGCCGGTCCTCGGCCGTGCGGAGCCCGTCGGTGAAGTGCAGCAGTCCGCGGTCGACGAGCCGGCGGTGGTAGACGCCGGCCCACGCGTACGCGTAGTCGACGGAGGTGGAGCGGTCGGCGGGCAGGATGGCGTCGCGCGGGTTCATCACCACACCGCGCCGGCCGTGCGGCACCCGGTGGATGGAGCGTGCCCGGGCGGTGCACTGGACATGGTCGGTGCGGATGAAGTCGCAGCCCAACTCCTCGACCGCGGATACGAGTTGGCGGTAGTAGCCAGGGGCGAGCCAGTCGTCCCCGTCGAGGAACGTGAGGTACTCGCCGCGCGCCTTGTCGATCCCGGTGTTGCGTGCGGTCGCCAGCCCTCCGTTCTGCTCGTGGCGGACGTACACCGCGCCTGGCAACTCGCGTTCGGCGCGCGCGAGGATGTCCGGGGTCTCGTCGCGCGAGCAGTCGTCGACGAGAATGAATTCGAAGTCCTCACGCGCGTTCGCACGCAGGCTCTTCAGGGTGTCTGGTGCGTATTGCTGCACGTTGTAGAACGGCACGATGACGGAGAGCTTGACCACCCCTGTGACGTTAGGCGGCGGCCCGGCATTCGTCTTGACCGTCGGCTTGATGTCAGGTGAACGACGCGTGGCGGAACAGTGAACCAAGCTGTTTCGCATGCGTTTCGCGCCCTGATTCTCCGTTCGGCGGTGTGCTGTTAACCCTTTGTTGTATTCCGGTTGGGCTGCGCATCGGAATCGCTTCCTAGCGTCTTAGGTGTGCCAGCAAGTACCGCGAAGTCCCTTCGGGTCGCCGTCCTAGCCGATTCCGATACCCGGTGGAAATGGGGTGCGCTCACCGCGAACCGCATCTCGCCGACGGAATTCATCGAGTCCGACAAATCGAGCGAAATGGTCGATTCGGACATAAGGCTCGACGGTTTCCTCCTGAGGGGCCGTGCCACCCCCACCGCCCGCCAGCTCGAAGAGGTCGGCGTCCGCGCGGACTCCCTCCGCGAGGTAACCGCCGTCGAATTCCTGCGCGAGATGACGAAGGAGACCTACGACGTCCTCGTGCTCGCGCTCGTCGGCGGCGGTGTCCAGGCGATGCTGCACGGGCTCGCCCACGCCTGGCAGGGACGCGCACGGCGGCCCGTGGTCGTCACCGGCTATGTCGGCGTCGTCTACGAGAAGCTCGCCGACGGCCTGCTGCTGCGGCACGGCGCGGACCTGGTGCTCGCCAACTCCCGCCAGGACGCCGAGCGTTTCCGGACGGTCTTCGAGGGGGTGGGCGCCGACGCCTCGTCGGTGACCGAGGTGGCGCTGCCCTTCCTCGGGGGCGCCCCCTACGAGAAGAAGGACCCCTACACGGTCGTCTTCGCCGCGCAGCCCTCCGTGCCCGAGAGCCGCAAGGACCGCGCGTACCTGCTGGAGAGGCTGATCCGGCACGCGCGCAAGCACCCCGAGCGCGAGGTGCTTCTCAAACTCCGCTCCAAGCCGGGCGAGCACACCACGCACATCGAGGAGCTGCCGTACCAGAAGCTGGCCCAGAAGGAGGACCTGCCGGCCAACTTCCGCCTGGTGTACGGGAACATGGGGGAGGTCCTCGACCACACCGATCTGCTGGTCACCGTCAGTTCGACGGCCGCCCTGGAGTCGCTGCACCGCCGTATCCCCACCGTCGTCCTCACCGACCTCGGAGTGCGGGAGGCGCTCGGCAACCACCACTTCGTGGGCTCCGGCTGCCTCGCCTCCTGGGACCAGCTCGACGCCGGGCACGAGCCCGCGCCGGACCCGGAATGGGTCGCCCGGCAGGGTGTCGGGGCCGACGGTTCCTACACGACCGCCTTCGACGGGGCGCGCCGGCGCATCACCGAGCTGCTCGCAGCCGGTGAGCTCCCGCCCCTCGCGCCCTACTACACGCCCGTCACCGCGCCCGGCTATCTGCCCGGCGTCCTCGCCCGCCACCACCTCGCCCCGGACGGCAGCCCGCTGCCCGGCGCGCCCGCCGCCGACAAGGCGCCGAGCCCCGTACGCCAGATCGTGCGCCGCGCCGCGCGTGGCGCCTACCGCCACGGAGTGCAGCGCGTGGCGCCCGTGATCCGGCGGATGGGGGAGCTGTGAGCGAGCGGACCCCAAGTCAAGCACCTCAAGGAGCCGAACCCATGTCCAACCCGCAAGCGGCACAGGCGGCGCCGGTGCGCCGTGTGCTCGCGGTGATCCCCGCCCGCGGCGGCTCCAAGGGTGTGCCCGCGAAGAACCTCGCCCCTGTCGGCGGGGTCCCCCTGGTCGCCCGCGCCGTGCGCGAGTGCCTGGCCGCCCGGCTCGTCACCGACGTCGTGGTCTCCACCGACGACCAGGCGATCGCCGCCGCCGCTCGCGAGGCCGGCGCCGAGGTCGTGCTGCGCCCTGCCGCCATCGCGGGCGACACCGCCACCTCCGAGGACGCCGTCCTGCACGCCATGGACGCCCACGAGGCGCTGCACGGCTCGCCCGTGGAGGTGGTGCTGCTGGTCCAGTGCACCAGCCCCTTCCTCGTCCGTGAGGACGTCGACGGGGTGGTCGCCGCGGTCGTCGAGAACGGCGCGGACACGGCACTGACCGTGGCCCCCTTCCACGGCTTCATCTGGCGCGACGCCGCCGACGAGCCCGCCCCCGTCATCGGCTCCCAGCGCACCGGCGAGGTCGGAGGGGCCACCCGGGTCGCCAACGCCACGGCCACCGACGGCGGATACGGCGTCAACCACGACAAGTCCTTCCGGCCGCGCCGCCAGGACCGGCCCCAGGACCTGCTGGAGACCGGCGCCGCCTACGCGATGGACGCGGCCGGGCTGCGCGAGCACCGGCACCGCTTCTTCGGCCGCACCGAACTCGTGCGCACCGACCCGGCCCGCGTGCTGGAGATCGACGACCCGCACGACCTGGCCCGCGCCCGTGCCCTCGCGCCGCACTTCGACGCCGCGCGGCCCGGCGCCCTCCCGACCCGCGCCGACATCGACGCGGTCGTACTCGACTTCGACGGCACCCAGACCGACGACAGGGTGCTGATCGACTCCGACGGACACGAGTTCGTCTCCGTACACCGCGGGGACGGCCTCGGTATCGCCGCGCTGCGTCGCAGCGGCCTGACGATGCTGATCCTGTCCACGGAGCAGAACCCGGTCGTCGCCGCACGGGCCCGGAAGCTCAAGATCCCGGTCCTGCACGGCATCGACCGGAAGGACCTCGCACTGAAGCGTTGGTGCGAGGAGCAGGGCATCGCGCCTGAGCGCGTGCTCTACGTCGGCAACGACGTCAACGACCTCCCGTGCTTCGCCCTGGTCGGCTGGCCCGTGGCGGTCGCGAGCGCCCACGACGTCGTGCGCGGCGCCGCACGCGCGGTCACCACCGTCCCCGGCGGCGACGGCGCGATCCGAGAGATCGCCAGCTGGATCCTCGGCCCCTCTCTCGACTCCCTCGACAAGTAAGGAACCACCTGCCATGAGCAGCAACTCCCGTCTGCGCACGTTCGGTACCCGTGAGGTCGGCCCGGGCAAGCCCGTCTACGTCTGCGGCGAGATCGGCATCAACCACAACGGCGAGCTCGAGAACGCCTTCAAGCTGATCGACGTCGCCGCCGAGGCCGGCTGCGACGCCGTCAAGTTCCAGAAGCGCACGCCCGAGATCTGCACCCCGCGCGACCAGTGGGACATCGAGCGCGACACCCCCTGGGGCCGGATGACCTACATCGACTACCGCCACCGCGTGGAGTTCGGTGAGGACGAGTACCGTCAGATCGACGAGTACTGCAAGGAGAAGGGCATCGCCTGGTTCGCGTCCCCGTGGGACACCGAGGCCGTCGCCTTCCTCGAGAAGTTCGACGTCCCGGCCCACAAGGTCGCCTCCGCGTCCCTCACCGACGACGAGCTGCTGAAGGCGCTGCGCGCCACCGGCCGCGCGGTCATCCTCTCCACGGGCATGTCGACCCCGAAGCAGATCCGCCACGCCGTCGAGGTCCTCGGCTCCGACAACATCCTGCTCTGCCACGCGACGTCGACCTACCCGGCGAAGGCCGAGGAGCTCAACCTCCGCGTGATCAACACGCTGGAGAAGGAGTACCCGAACGTTCCGATCGGCTACTCCGGCCACGAGACGGGCCTCCAGACCACCCTCGCCGCGGTCGCGCTCGGTGCGACCTTCGTCGAGCGCCACATCACCCTCGACCGCGCGATGTGGGGCTCCGACCAGGCCGCGTCGGTGGAGCCGCAGGGCCTCCAGCGTCTGGTCCGCGACATCCGCACCATCGAGGCGTCCCTGGGCGACGGAGTGAAGAAGGTCTACGACTCCGAGCTCGGCCCGATGAAGAAGCTGCGCCGTTTCGCCGGCGTGGTCACCGAGGCCGAGATCGCCGCGGCCGCCGGTGAGCCGGTGTCGGTCTGAGCGCCTTACGGGACGGTCGTACGCCGATGAGCCCCCGCGCCGGATCCGCCGGCCAGCACACGCTCGCCTTCGTCGAGAGCCCGGTCCAGCTCCTGAACGTCCTGGAGTGGGCACACGCACACGCGCTCCGTACGAAGATCAGCGGTGCGCCGCCCGAGCGCGGGGTGGCGATCCCCGCGCAGGGCGGGCCGCGGTCCGGCGCGGGGCGCACGGCGGCGAACGGCCCGGGGGCGGCCGGGGCGGAGGGCACCGCGCCCGGCCGTCCGGCGCGCGAGGGGCTCACCCTTGTGGTGCTGTCGCCCACCGACCCGATGACCCGCGGCCAGCTGCGCCGCATGGCGGAACTGGCCCGTGACGAGGGCTACGAGGTCCGCTGGGAGGAGGCGCGGGGCGGCGCGATGGCTCCGTTCCGGACGATCGGCGGCCTCACCCGGCTGCTGCGCCGGGCGCGTCGGGTGGTGATGGGGGACCCTTTCTCCCGCTACGTCCAGCTGCTGCTGACCATCACCCGGGCCCGCGAGCTGGTGGTGGTGGACGACGGCACGGCGACGATGGAGTTCGTCGCCCAGCTCGCCCGCGGCGAACGTCTGGTGCGCTGGCACCGCAAGGGCGGCCGTCCGGGCGCCCGTGACCTGGTCTTCGCGCCGGTTTCCGCGTCGGCTCGGCGCCGGCTGACGCCGAGCGCGCGGCGCGCCGTGGAGGTCTTCTCGTCGATGCCGGTCGACGAGACCCCGGACGGGGTCACGGTCACCCCGAACGACTTCGCCTGGACCCGGGCCCGCTTCGGCCCGCCGCGCCTCACCAAGGGCGCGGACCTGGTGGGCACCTCCCTCGTCGAGACGGGCGTGGTGGACGGCGAGCGCTATCTGGAGGCGGTTGGTGCGCTGGCCGCCGCGCACGGCGCGCGGCGCTATTTCGCCCACCGCCGCGAAAGCCCCGAGAAACTTCACCGGTTGGCGGTCGAGACGGGCCTGGAGGTCGTCCGCCCGGACCTTCCTCTGGAACTGATCGCCCGGCGCGGCCCCATCGGCCGAACGATCCTCAGCTTCCCGTCCACGGTCGTCCACACCCTGCCCCTGGCACTCGTCGGCACGGAGGTGCGGGTCGCGGTGTGCGACGTCGACCCGGCCTGGCTGACGGACCGCGCCTCTCCGCGGGCCCAGGGCTTCCTTTCGGGGGTGACCGGGACGGCCCGGGACGTGGACCGGCTGCCCCCGGCGGCGGAACAGCGCCGGGCGACGGAACAGGGGATGGCCGCGGGGTAGACCACAGGATCCCCACGGCTCCCGCACGGAACAGACATGGTTCATTCACAGACCGGCCGCGTGGCACGGGCCGGACCGCCACGATCCGGCCATTGAATCCCCCCCGCGCGGAGCCGACCGGCACCGCGCGGGGAGATTTGTTTCCACCGTGACCACACGTGGCGGCCACACAGCAGGAGCCCGTCGCCCCGGATGCGGACAGACCGGATTCGGATAGACCGGGTGCGGACACAGAGAGCCCGGCGAGCCGCCGCACCAAGGACGAACTCGTCGAGGAGTCCCTCACCCGCGCGGGTCCGTGGAAGGAGGTCCGCGACCGCCTCCGCCAGCCCGGCGGCGCCCTCTCCGGCGGTCAGCAGCAGCGCCTGTGCATCGCCCGCGCGCCGGCCGTACGCCCCCGTGTGCTGCTCATGGACGAACCGTGCTCGGCACTCGACCCCACCTCCACCCGCCGGGTGGAGGAGACGATCCGGGAACTGGCCGGACAGGTGACGGTCGTGATCGTCACCCACGACATGCAGCAGGCGGCCCGCGTCTCCGACCAGTGCGCCTTCCTCCTGGCCGAGCAGGGCACACCCGGCGGCATCGTCGAGCACGGCCCGACCGACGAGATCTTCGGTACCCCGAAGGACCGGCGGACGGCGGACTACGTGGCCGTCCGCTTCGGCTGACCGGCCGGCGGCTTGCGCGCCAGAAGGAACGCCCGCTCCCGTTTCCCGTGCTCGTCCGTCCCGTCCTCGTCCGGGTCGAGGAGCGCGCGCGCGTGGACGAGCAGGCCGGCCCGCGCCAGGTGCCCGGTGACCGTGTCCGGGGCGTGCCAGTGGCAGTCCAGTTCGACGTCGTGCCCGAAGCGCTCGGTGAGGCGGGTGCGGTCGTCCGTGCCCGCCGGGAAGGCCAGGAGGACCTGGCCGCCCGGCACCAGGATCCGCTCGAACTCGGCGAACACCGTGGACAGGTACTCGGTGGGCACATGGCTGACGGAATGGAGCGCGGCGATGCCGCCCAGCGTCCGGGGCGGCAGATCCAGCGCCGTCATGGTGCCCACATGGAACCGCAGCTCCGGGTGGGTGCGGCGGGCCAGTGCCACCATGCGCGGGGAGAGGTCGACGCCGAACACGGGGACACCGAGGGCGTGCAGACGCGCCGTCCCGTGGCCGGGGCCGCAGCCGAGGTCGGCGACGGGGGCGGGCCCGTTCTCCCGCACCAGATCCGCGAAGGCGGTGACCAGGGCCCGGTCCAGCGGGCGGGTCGCCGGGCCGTCGGGAACGTGGGCGGCGTAGTCGGGGGCCAGGGTGTCGTACGACGCCCGGGCGGTGCGCAGGAAGTCCGGTTCCTCGGCGTTCACGGTGGCGCACGCTACCCGCCGGGGAGGGTGCCGCGGGGGCGGCTTCCCAGGGTTCATCCGCTCGTCACCCGTCACCGGGGCCCGCGAGGCAGGACCGCGACCGGGGCGGGAGACGGCGGCGGGGCGGGGTACTCGGGGGAGACGACGGCCCGGCGGTATGCCTGATGTGCCGGGAGGAAGGACGGAGACGGCGTGGTACCGGTGACGGGAGGGAACGGATCGGGCCCCGTGAGCGTTACCCCGGCGGGACGCTCCGACACGAGAGCGGTCCCGGTCAGGGATCCCCGGGCGCCGTCGGCGTGCGCCGGGACGGCTCCGCGTCACCCCGGCGGACCCGCTCACGGCCCTCAGGGATCCCGTCGCCCGGAAAGACGGGTGAGTGTACCCATCGTCACAGCCGGCTATGCGGCGTGCGGCCAGTTTTTCTTCCCCTGACGGGCTGAAGTTTTGTTGATCGTGGGGAGAACGGCCGCCCGATCGCCCTACCCTTCAAAGGGTGAACCACTTGATGTCCCGAGAGTCCGAGGCCGATCACTCCGGGGACGGCGTGCTCCCCGGCACCCTGTCCGAGTTGCTGCGGGCCGAGCTCGTGGCCTTCCGCCGCGACCTTCACATGCACCCCGAACTCGGCAACCAGGAGTTCCGCACGACCGCAGCGATCAAGGGCCGCCTGGAGGAGGCGGGACTCGCGCCGCGCGTGCTTCCCGCCGGCACCGGGCTCGTCTGCGACATCGGTGAACCGGACGGCGTACGCCCGATCCTGGCGCTGCGCGGCGACATCGACGCGCTCCCCATCCCCGACACCAAGACCGACTGTGCCTACCGGTCCACCGTGCCCGACCGCGCCCACGCCTGCGGGCACGACGTCCACACCACGGTCGTCCTCGGGGCCGGGCTCGTCCTCGCCGACCTGCACCGGCAGGGCAGGCTGCCGCGGCCGGTGCGGCTGATCTTCCAGGCCGCCGAGGAGGTCCTCCCGGGCGGTGCCACCGACGCGATCGCCTCCGGTGCGCTCGACGGCGTCGGACGGATCATCGCCGTGCACTGCGACCCGAGGGTCGACGCCGGGCACATCGGACTGCGGCACGGCCCTATCACCTCCGCCTGCGACCGGCTGGAAGTCACGCTCGCCGGCGCGGGCGGCCACACCGCGCGCCCCCACCTCACCACCGACCTCATCACGGCCGTCTCGCGTGTCGCGACCGATGTGCCGTCCCTGGTCGCCCGCCGCGTCGACGCGCGCAGCGGGCTCTCGGTCACCTGGGGGCGCATCGAGTCCGGCCACGCCTGCAACGTCATCCCGCAACACGCCGAGCTGGCCGGGACCGTGCGCTGCCTGGACCTCGAGACCTGGCGGCACGCACCCGACGTCGTCCACGCGGCGATCGACGAGATCGCGAACCTGTACAAGGCGAAGTCCGAGATCAACTACGTGCGCGGAGTGCCGCCCGTGGTCAACGACATGGCCGTCACGGAACTCCTGCACGACGCGATGGCCGCACGCCGCGGCGTCCACTCCGTCCAGGACACGCAGCAGAGCCTCGGCGGCGAGGACTTCTCCTGGTACCTGGAGCATGTGCCCGGCGCCATGGCCCGCCTCGGCGTCCGCCGCCCGGGCGAGCGGACCGTCCGCGACCTCCACCAGGGCGACTTCGACGTGGACGAGCACGCGATCACGGTCGGAGTGGAGCTGTTCACGGCGGCCGCGCTGCTGGACGCGAAGGACCAGACGGACGAGGCCTAGACGGACGAGGCCTGGACGGACGCGCCCGGGCGCCGGACGGGGCCGGGTCTCCCAGCCCCAGATGGCCGAAAGGGCGCCCCGGTTCGCCCCTTTCGTGAGCTTGCGTGACCCTTCTGTAACCGGCGGCGCGAAAACGCAACGCGGTGTCGGCACGAATCGATAACGGCCACGAGAAACCCCGTTCCCCTCCCCTTCTACGCGCGTTACTGTGCGCCGAATCGCTGCGGTGGCGGCGCATTGGGGAAACGGACCGGTGACGGTGCCGTGGGGATGAAGGGGTGCTTGCTGTGCGTCTGATCTCTCGGAGGACGAGGTTCTCCCAAGCTGCGGTGGCCGTCGCGGTCGTCGCCCTCGCGGCCGCCGGGTGCGGCAAGTCCAGCACCGACGCCTCGAACAGCTCGGACAAGGGCTCGTCCGGCTACACGGGCAAGGGCATAGGCCTGGCCTACGACATCGGCGGCAAGGGCGACCAGTCCTTCAACGACGCCGCCTTCGCCGGTTTCGAGAAGGCCGAGAAGGAGTTCAAGATCGGCGGCCGGGACATCGAGCCGCAGGACGGCGAGTCCAGCGCGGACAAGGTGCAGCGCCTGGAGCAGCTCGCGAAGGCCGGCTACAACCCGATCATCGGAGTCGGCTTCGTCTACGCGCCCGCCGTCAAGGAGGTCGCGGCCAAGTACCCGAAGATCACCTTCGGCATCATCGACGACGACACGGTCAAGGCGAGCAACGTCGCCGACCTGGTCTTCCACGAGGAGCAGTCCTCGTACCTGGCCGGTGTCGCCGCCGCGAAGGCGACCAAGAAGAACCACATCGGCTTCATCGGCGGCGTGGACATCCCGCTGATCCACAAGTTCGGGGCGGGCTTCGCCCAGGGTGCCAAGTCGGTCAACCCGAAGATCAAGATCGAGTCGCAGTTCCTGACGCAGACGCCCCAGGAGGGCGGCTTCTCCAGTCCCGACAAGGGCAAGGACGCGGCGAACGGCCAGATCGAGGCGGGTGCCGACGTGATCTACCAGGCGGCGGGTCTGTCGGGCCAGGGTGTGATCCAGGCCGCCGCCGAGCACAAGGTGTGGGCGATCGGCGTCGACTCCGACCAGTACCAGCAGGGCGCCCTCGCCAAGTACAAGGACAACATCCTCGGCTCGGCCCTGAAGAACGTCGGAGGCGCGGTGTACGACCTGACCAAGTCGGTCGTCGAGGGCAAGCCGCTGAGTGGTGAGCAGCGCGGCGACCTCAAGTCGGGCGGCGTCGGCTTCGCCGACTCCAACCCGAAGTACCAGGCCCTGAAGGACGTCGTCGCGGCGGTCGACAAGGCCAAGCAGGACATCATCGACGGCAAGGTCACGGTCAACACGCAGTGACGCCGCCGTTCCGGCCGGCTACCGGGGTGCCCCGTAGCCGGTAACGGACGCCGTGAGTGAATCCGCCCCGTCGGCTCCGGTCCGGCGGGGCGGAGCGCTGAGCGCCCCCGCCGGCCCCGCATCGGCCCCGCATCGGCCCCATGCCGGCCTCACGTCGGTCGGGGTGCCGCGGTCCCGCGGCAGGCGCAGGCTGGGAGACAGGACGGTGGCCGCGCGGAGAGGGGCCGCCCGTCCGCGGTGCAGAGGTCGCACGGTCGCACGGTCGTACCTGGGGTCACAAATCCCCCTTTTTTCTCCTAGCTCACCTTCACATCAGGAGCCCCTTCCCTCCCTGTGATCCCCCGCACCCTTGCCTCGCGCAAGCGCCGCACCGCGCTCCGTAACCTGCCCTGTGTCAGTGGCCACATCTCGATAACGGACCGGACAGAAGGGGTTTTCCGTCCGGTCTACGCGCGTTACGCTGCCGCGGAACCAGCGCCTGGTATGGGCGCTTGCACAAAGGAGTCACGTTCCATGCGCCGGGTGTCCCGTATCGCCGTTGCCGGGGTTGCGACCGCAGCCCTTGCAGTCACCGTATCCGCCTGTGGCAACTCGTCCACGTCGTCTGCCGGTGGCAGCGGCAAGTCCAAGGGCGTAGGCCTCGCGTACGACATCGGCGGCAAGGGCGACCAGTCCTTCAACGACGCCGCGTACGCCGGTTTCCAGAAGGCCGAGAAGGACTTCGGTGTCACCGGCCGTGACGTCGAGCCGCAGGACGGCGAGACGGACGCCGACAAGGTGCAGCGCCTGGAGACGCTCGCCAAGGCGGGTTACAACCCCGTCATCGGTGTCGGCTTCGTGTACGCGCCGGCCGTCAAGGAGGTCGCGGCGAAGTTCCCGAAGGTGACCTTCGGCATCATCGACGACAACGAGATCCACGCGAAGAACGTCACCGACATGGTCTTCCACGAGGAGGAGTCCTCCTACCTCGCCGGTGTCACCGCCGCCAAGACCACCAAGAAGAACCACATCGGCTTCATCGGTGGTGTGAACATCCCGCTGATCCACAAGTTCGAGGCGGGCTTCATCCAGGGTGCCAAGTCGGTTAACCCGAAGATCAAGGTCGAGTCGCAGTTCCTGACGCAGACGCCCCAGGAGGGCGGCTTCTCCAGTCCCGACAAGGGTGAGAACGCCGCGAACGGCCAGATCGACGCCGGTGCGGACGTGATCTACCACGCCGCCGGCCTCTCCGGTCAGGGCGTCATCAAGGCCGCCGCCACGCACAAGGTGTGGGCGATCGGCGTCGACTCCGACCAGTACAGCCAGAGCGCTCTGGCGTCGTACAAGGACTACATCCTCACCTCGGCGCTCAAGAACGTCTCCGGTGCGGTGTACGACCTCGCCAAGTCCGTCATCAAGGACAAGAAGCCGCTGACCGGCGAGATCCGCGGCAGCCTCGACAACGGTGGCGTCAGCCTCGCCGACTCCAACCCGGTGTTCAAGAACAACGCCGACCTCCAGGCCGCTCTGAAGAAGGCCGAGCAGGGCATCAAGGACGGCTCGATCAAGGTCAAGACCTCCTGACCGGAGATCACAGGCCGACCGGAAGCATGGCCAAAAGAACGCTGTAGTGGCAGCGTTACGGTCGCGGAACGGGGCGCGGGGAGGAAGACCGACTCGCGCCCCGTTCGCGCGGCAGAATGCTCGGAACGGATCGACAGGGATCAGGTCCGGGCACTATTTAAAGCAGGGGCGCTACGCGCGTAGAGCGGCCCCTTTCCCAAGGAGAGTGCGCCATCGACGCGTCCAGCAGCCCTCCGCTCACCGCACCGTCGACGACCGCGGTCGAGCTGGCGGGGATCACCAAGCGATTCCCCGGTGTCGTCGCCAACCACGACATCCACCTGACGGTCCGCAAGGGCACCGTGCACGCCCTCGTCGGCGAGAACGGTGCCGGCAAGTCGACGCTGATGAAGATCCTCTACGGCATGCAGAAGCCGGACGAGGGCACGATCACCGTCGACGGCGAGCAGGTGTCCTTCAACAGCCCCGCCGACGCCATCGTGCGCGGCATCGGCATGGTTCACCAGCACTTCATGCTCGCCGACAACCTCACGGTCCTCGAGAACGTGGTCCTCGGCAGCGAGAAGCTCCACGGCATCGGCAGCGGCGCCCGCAAGAAGATCAAGGAGATCTCCGAGCGGTACGGCCTCGGCGTACGCCCCGACGTCCTGGTCGAGAACCTCGGCGTCGCCGACCGCCAGCGCGTCGAGATCCTCAAGGTCCTCTACCGCGGCGCCAAGACCCTCATCCTCGACGAGCCGACCGCCGTGCTCGTCCCGCAGGAGGTCGACGCGCTCTTCGACAACCTGCGCGAGCTGAAGTCCGAGGGTCTGTCCGTCATCTTCATCTCCCACAAGCTGGGCGAGGTGCTGTCGGTCGCCGACGACATCACCGTCATCCGCCGCGGCACGACGGTCGGCACCGCCGTTCCCTCCCAGACGACACCCCGCCAGCTCGCCGAGCTGATGGTGGGCAGCGAGCTGCCCACGCCGGAGACCGCCGAGTCGACCGTGACGGACCGGCCGGTGATCGAGGTCAAGGGCCTCATCGTGCACGCGAGCGGCGGCCCCTCGCTCGGCGACCTCGCCGAACCCTCCTCCACCGGCCTGCTCACCGAGCAGACCGCCGAGAGTGCGACGGGGGTGCGCCGCGTCCTCGACGACATCACCTTCACCATCCACGCCGGTGAGGTCATGGGCATCGCCGGTGTCGAGGGCAACGGCCAGACCGAGCTGATCGACGCGCTGATCGGCCTGAAGAACGCCGACTCCGGCTCCATCGCCTTCCTCGGCGAGGACATCACCGCCTGGTCCACCCGCAAGCGCCGCGAGCAGGGTGTCGGCTACATTCCCGAGGACCGCCACCGCCACGGTCTGCTCCTCGAGGCCCCGCTGTGGGAGAACCGCATCCTCGGCCACGTCACCGAGCGCCCCAACGCCAAGGGCTTCTGGCTCGACCCCAAGGGCGCCCAGGACGACACCCGGCGGATCGTCAAGGAGTACGACGTCCGCACGCCCGGCATCGACGTCACCGCCGCCTCCCTGTCCGGCGGCAACCAGCAGAAGCTGATCGTCGGCCGCGAGATGAGCCACAACCCGAAGTTCCTGATCGCCGCCCACCCCACCCGCGGCGTGGACGTCGGCGCGCAGGCGCAGATCTGGGACCAGATCCGCGCGGCCCGCCGCGAAGGCCTGGCCGTTCTGCTGATCTCCGCCGACCTGGACGAGCTGATCGGCCTCTCCGACACCCTGCGGGTGATCTACAACGGCCGGCTGGTCGCCGACGCCGACCCCGCCACCATCACCCCGGAGGAACTGGGCTCGGCCATGACGGGTGCCGCGTCCGGTCACCTGGAACACGTAGAAAACGCCACAGAAGGCGACGCAGACGCCGGTCCGGAGGACGACGCCCGATGAAGAAGTTCGACAAGGAGCGGATGCTCCTCGCGGTGGCCGGTCCGGTCATCGCGCTCGTCTCGGCGATCGTGCTCACCTCGGTCGTGCTGATCGCCTCCGGCAAGAACCCGTTCGAGCCGTACCGCCTGATGATCGAGCAGGCGACGTTCTCCGACGTCCAGGTGCTGATCGTCAACCAGGCGTCGATGTACTACCTGGCGGCGCTCGCGGTGGCCATCGGCTTCCGTATGAACCTGTTCAACATCGGCGTCGACGGCCAGTACCGCCTCGCCGCGATGATGACCGCCGTCGTCGGCGCGCACCTCGCGCTGCCGTCCTTCCTCCAGATCCCGCTGCTCATGCTGGTCGCCATGTTCACCGGCGCCTTCTGGGCCGGTATCGCGGGTGTCCTGAAGACCACCCGGGGGGTGAGCGAGGTCGTCGCGACGATCATGCTCAACGCCATCGCCACCAGCCTCATCGGCTACCTCACCCTCTCCAACGTGTGGGGCGTGCAGGTCGGCAACAACATGACGACCGGCATCATGAAGAACTCCGGATGGGTCCCGGGCATCAACCTGGGCCCCGACGTCGGCGAGATCTACGGCCTGGTCTTCCTCGCGGTCGTCGCGGGCGTCCTGTACTGGCTCGTCCTCAACCGCACCCGGTTCGGCTTCGACCTGCGCGCCACCGGCGCCTCCGAGACCGCCGCCGCGGCCTCCGGCGTCAACGCCAAGAAGATGGTCCTCACCGCGATGCTGATCTCCGGCGCGGTCGCGGGCCTGTCCGGCCTGCCGCTGCTGCTCGGCGACGCCCACACCTACAGCCTCAGCTTCCCGGCGGGCCTCGGCTTCACCGGCATCACCATCGCCCTGCTCGGCCGCAACAACCCGGTCGGCATCGCCTTCGCGGCGCTGCTGATCGCCTTCCTGGACAAGGCGTCCCCCGCTCTCGACTACGCGACCCCGGTGGCGTACGAGAAGGAGATCGCCACGATCATGCAGGGCCTGATCGTCTTCGCGGTCGTCATCTCGTACGAGTTCGTCCGCCAGTGGGGTCTGCGCCGCCAGCAGAGCCGGGTCGGCGCCGAGCTGGCCGCCGCCGCTCAGAACACCAACAAGGAGGTGGCGGCCTGATGAGCACCGCGACCATCGCCAAGCCCAAGGCGAAGCAGCCCGGCAGGGGCAGCCGCCGTATGTCACTGCCGGTACTCCTGCTGATCATCGCCGGAGTCCTGGCCCTCACCTCGATCGTCCGGTTGATCACCGGCGCGGACGGCATCACCTCGACCGGCCAGATGTCCACGGCGCTGCGCCTGGCCGTCCCGATCGGTCTCGCGGGCCTCGGCGGCCTGTGGGCCGAGCGCTCCGGCGTCGTCAACATCGGCCTCGAGGGCATGATGATCCTCGGCACCTGGTTCGGTGCCTGGGCCGGCTACCAGTGGGGCCCGTGGACCGGTGTCGTCTTCGGCATCATCGGTGGTGCGCTCGGCGCCCTCCTGCACGCCATCGCCACCGTGACCTTCAACGTGAACCACATCGTCTCCGGTGTGGCGATCAACATCCTGGCCCTCGGCACCACCCGCTACCTGTCGAAGTTCACCTTCGAGAACGCCCCGCAGGGCTCCTCCAAGCAGTCCCCGCCGATCGACTCGCTGGGCACCTTCGACATCCCCGGCCTGTCGAGCTGGCTGGACACGCTGAACCACAAGCACTGGTTCCTGGTCTCCGACATCGCGGGCCTGATCGGCGGTCTGGTCACCGACCTGTCCCCGCTCACCGTGATCGCGGTCGCGCTGGTCCCGGTCTCGTGGTGGGTGCTGTGGCGCACGGCCTTCGGCCTGCGGCTGCGTTCCTGCGGCGAGAACCCGGTGGCGGCGGAGTCCCTCGGCGTCAACGTGTACAAGTACAAGTACATCGCCGTGATCATCTCCGGTGGGTTCGCGGGCCTCGGCGGCGCGTTCCTGTCCATCGTGGCGTCCAACGTGTACCTGGACGGCCAGACAGCCGGCCGCGGCTACATCGGTCTCGCCGCGATGATCTTCGGTAACTGGATGCCGGGCGGACTCGCCCTCGGCGCGGGCCTGTTCGGCTACACCGACAGCCTCAACCTGCGCGGCGGCACCACCAACGTCCACGCCCTGATCCTGCTGCTCGGCATCCTGGTGGTGCTCGGCGCGGCGTACCTCGCATGGAAGAAGAAGTACGTCCCCGCGGTGATCACCGCCGTGGTCGGGGCGCTGCTCTTCGTCTGGTACTCCAGCACCAGCGAGGTTCCCGCGCAGCTTGTCACCGCCACCCCGTACATCGTCACCCTGCTGGTGCTGTCGCTGTCGGCGCAGAGCCTGCGGATGCCGAAGGCGGACGGCATGCCGTACCGGAAGGGACAGGGCAAGTGACGCCGCCCGCCACGGTCGACTGGGCGGCCCTGCGAGAGCAGGCGCGCGCGGCGATGGCCCGCGCGTACGCCCCCTACTCGGGCTACCCGGTCGGTGTCGCGGCCCTGGTCGACGACGGACGCGTCGTCACCGGCTGTAATGTCGAGAACGCCTCCTACGGCCTCGGCCTGTGCGCGGAGTGCGGACTCGTCTCCCAGCTCCAGAACACCGGGGGCGGCCGGCTGACGCACTTCACCTGCGTCGACGGCAACGGGGAGATCCTCGTGCCGTGCGGCCGCTGCCGCCAGCTGCTGTACGAGTTCGGCGGCCCGGATCTGCTCCTGGAGACCCCGGCGGGCATCCTGCCGCTGTCAAAGATGCTGCCCCAGGCGTTCGGCCCGGACCATCTCACCAAGTAACTCCCGCGCGGCCCCCCGAGTCGTCCTTCATGACTCAGGGGGCCGCGCACCTTCGGACCTTCGGAAGGAAACCCTGGCCATGGACGCCATCTCCGTCATCCGCACCAAGCGGGACCGCGGTGAGCTGAGCGACGAGCAGATCGACTGGGTCATCGACGCATACACGCGGGGCGAGGTCGCCGACGAGCAGATGTCCGCGCTCGCGATGGCAATCCTGCTCAACGGCATGAACCGCCGTGAGATCGCCCGCTGGACCGCGGCGATGATCGCCTCGGGCGAGCGGATGAACTTCTCGTCGCTGTCCCGTCCGACGGCCGACAAGCACTCGACCGGCGGCGTCGGCGACAAGATCACCCTCCCGCTGGCGCCGCTGGTCGCCGCCTGCGGGGCGGCGGTCCCGCAGCTGTCGGGCCGCGGCCTCGGCCACACCGGCGGCACCCTGGACAAGCTGGAGTCGATCCCCGGCTGGCGCGCACTGCTGTCGAACGAGGAGATGCTGCACGTCCTGGACACCACGGGCGCGGTGATCTGCGCGGCGGGCGACGGCCTGGCACCCGCCGACAAGAAGCTCTACGCGCTGCGCGACGTCACGGGCACCGTCGAGGCGATCCCGCTGATCGCCTCCTCCATCATGTCCAAGAAGATCGCGGAGGGCACGGGCTCGCTGGTCCTCGACGTGAAGGTCGGCTCCGGCGCCTTCATGAAGACGATCGAGGACGCGCGGGAGCTGGCGTCCACGATGGTGGGTCTCGGCACCGACCACGGCGTGAAGACGGTGGCGCTGCTGACGGACATGTCCACGCCCCTGGGCCTGACGGCGGGCAACGCCCTCGAGGTCCGCGAGTCGGTGGAGGTCCTGGCGGGCGGCGGCCCCTCCGACGTGGTGGAGCTGACCATCGCCCTGGCCCGCGAAATGCTGGACGCGGCGGGCGTGAAGGATGCGGACCCGGCGAAGGCGCTGGCCGACGGCTCGGCCATGGATGTCTGGCGCCGGATGATCGCGGCCCAGGGCGGCGACCCGGACGCGTCGCTGCCGACGTCGAAGGAGCAGCACGTGGTGAGGGCCCCCTCGTCGGGTGTCCTGACCCGCCTGGACGCCTACGGCATCGGCGTCGCCGCCTGGCGCCTCGGTGCGGGCCGCGCCCGCAAGGAGGACCCGGTGCAGGCCGCCGCGGGAATCGAGATGCACGCCAAGCCGGGCGACACGGTGACCGAGGGCCAGCCGCTGCTGACCCTGCACACGGACACCCCCGAGCGCTTCGAGTACGCGCTGCAGGCGGTCGAGGGCTCGTACGACGTGGCGGCCCCGGGCACGGACTTCGGCGCCTCGCCGGTGGTGCTGGAACGGATCGCCTGACCTGGGCTTTCCCCTTTCGGGTGAACGGGACCGGTGGACCGCCGCCGGTCCCGTTCGGCATGCTGGGATCGGTGACGCACCGATGGGAGACACCGCCATGAGCGCACTCACCGTGAGCCAGGACCCCGATCAGAGCTGGGACGACCTCGTTCGGTTCTGGGAGGAGATGGAATGGCCCGAGGGCAGCAAGGTGGAGATCATCGAAGGGGTCGTCACCGTGTCACCCGCTCCCGCGTCCCGGCACAATGTCATCGCGGAACGCATTCAGCGTCGCCTTTACTCTGTGATTCCCGATGACTGGGGCGTCTACCAGACACTGGCCATCGCCGTCCCCTCGCGTCTGGGCATGCTCATCCCGGACCTTGTGGTGGCTCCGGTGCCGGAGTGCACGGAAGCGGACACCCACATCCCGGCCGCCCTGGCCGAACTCGTCGTCGAGGTGACCTCCAGGTCCAACGCCCGCCACGACCGCGTCAGCAAGCCCGCCGCGTACGCGACCGCGGGCATCCCGCTCTATCTCCTCGTCGACCGCTGGGCCTCCGGCGTTCCCACGGTGACGCTGTACGGCGAGCCGAAGGGCGACGTCTACCAAGTTCTGTCCGCCGTCAAGTTCGGCGACACCATCACGCTGCCCGCACCCTTCGACCTCACCCTCGACACCAGCCAGTTCCCCGCCGACTAGCCACGCCGCCGCGCTCGTCCGCCCGATGACTTCCGCGTGCCACGGTCGTCTACCGAACGTGGACGCGACAACACCAGCAGTGCTGTACCTGCCCGTCTCCCTCGGCCGGGACGAGGTGGCGGCGCTGTGCGAGGACGTGCGGGCGCGGCTGGTGTCCGGCGGGGCCGAGGTCGTGGTGTGCGATGCGTCCGGGCTGGGCCCACCGGCACTCACGACCGTCGACGCCCTGGCCCGGATGCAGCTGGCCGCCCGGCGGGCCGGGGGCCGTATCCGGCTGCGCGATCCGGCGCCCGCCCTACGCGCGCTAATCGATCTGACCGGCCTCCCCATCGCGCTGGAGGGGCAGGCCGAACAGCGGGAACCAGCGCTTGGTGTCGAGGAAGCAGTGGAACCCGGAGATCCTGCCGTCTGATGTCTCCAGGACCTGGACCGCCCAGGCCGTGAAGCCGCCGGTGTCCGGGTCCGGCTTGTACTGGGCGAAGCCCGGCAGGCCGTTGACCGCGACCGGCACCAGGCGGGAACCCGCGCAGGCGGAGCCGAGCGTGGTCATGAAACCGGTGATGTCCGCCGTACCGCGCAGCCACAGGTCGAACGGCGGCATCGTCATCACCGCGTCCTCGTGCAGCAGGGCCGTCAGCGCCGTCATGTCGTACCCCTCGAAGGCCGCCACATAGCGCTCCAGCAGTTGCCGCTGCCCCGCGTCCAGAGGGTCCGCGACGGCGGCGCCGGCGCCCTCGCCGGCCCGCTCCGCCAGCGTCGCACGCGCCCGCTGCAATGCGCTGTTGACCGAGGCGACCGAGGTGTCGAGCAGCTCGGCGACCTCGCTCGCCCGCCAGGCCAGCACCTCGCGCAGGATGAGCACCGCGCGCTGCTTGGCGGGCAGCTGCTGCAAGGCCGCCATGAAGGCCAGCCGGACCGACTCCTTGGCGACCGCCGCCTCCGCCGGGTCGTCGGTGGTCGGCAGGACGCGCGCGTCAGGCATCGGCTCCAGCCAGGTGCTGTCCGGGCGCGGGCAGAGGGCGGCCTGGGCCAGGGGCGTCGACTCGGTCAGGTCCATCGGGCGGGCACGCCTGTTGCCCGCGCTCAGCATGTCCAGGCAGACGTTCGTCGCGATCCGGTACAGCCAGGAGCGGAGCGAGGAGCGGCCCTCGAACCTCTCGTAGCTCCGCCAGGCGCGGACCATCGTGTCCTGTACCGCGTCCTCGGCCTCGAAGGACGAGCCGAGCATGCGGTAGCAGTATCCCGTCAGCTCGGTCCTGTGCCTCTCCAGCCGGACGTCGAGGTCCTCCACCGTCGCCGTACCGTCACCCATGGTCCACCCACCCCAGTGGCCGTCCGTGTCGCGCGCCATCGCGCCCAGCACTTCGGAAGCTATCGCAGCCCACTGACAACGGGGCCCGCGGCGGAGAAAGCCGCAGGCCGGGGGGCCCGGCACCACCTCGAAGGTGCGGCCGCCGCCTGTGCGGCGCGGCGTCTACGCCGCCGCCGGCTCCCCTCGCGCGGCGAGGCGGGCCGCGCGTGATCCGAACACGGTGATCGTCACGACGCCGAGAACGGCCAGTACGCCCATGCCCACCGTCCCGGGCCAGCCGCCCGCGTGGAACGCCATCGCGCCGACCGTGCTGCCGGTGCTGGAACCGATGTAGTACGACGACTGGTACAGCGCGGACGCCTGGGCACGGCCCCGCTTCGCCGTGTGACTGACCGCCGACGACGCCACCGCGTGGCCCGCGAAGAAGCCCGCCGTGATCAGCACCAGCCCCAGCAGGACCAGCGGCAGCAAGGACGCCACGGACAGGAGGAGGCCCGCCGTCGTGGTGCCGGCCGCCATGTAGAGCGCCCCGCGGCGGCCCAGCCGGTGCACCAGCCGCCCCGCCGTCGACGCCGACACCGTGCCCACCAGGTACACCAGGAAGATCGAGCCGATGATGCCCTGCGGCAGCCCGAACGGCTCCTCCGTCAGGCGGTAGCCGATCACGGTGTAGACGCCGCCGAACACCGTCATGAACAGCGCGCCGATCGCGTAGAGCCGGCGCAGCAGCGGATCGGCCAGGTGGTCGCGGACCGTGCGGGCCAGCACCCGCGGCCGCAGCGACCCCGGCGTGAAGTGCCGCGGCACCGGCAGCAGGAGCCGGAAGGCCACCGCACACGCCACCGCGATCACCCCGATCGTGCCGACGGAGACCCGCCAGCCCCATTCCTGCGCGACCCAGCCGGTGATGACCCGGCCGCTCATCCCGCCCACGCTGTTGCCCGCCACGAACAGGCCGATAGCCGTGATCAGGGCCCTGGGGGTGACCTCCTCGGCCAGGTACGCGGTCGCCGACGCGGGCAGCCCGGCCAGTGCCGCGCCCTGGAGGGCGCGCAGCGCGATCAGCGCACCGAGCGACGGGGCGAAGGGGACCAGCAGCCCGACCGTCACCGCCACGGCCAGCGACGTCGTCATCAGCGTCCGCCGTCCGAACCGCTCGGACAGCGCGCTCATGGGGAGGACGAACAGCGCCAGTCCGCCCGTGGCGCCCGACACCGTCCAGCTCGCCGCGCTCGCCGTCACCCCGAAGTCGCGGGAGACGAGTGGCAGCAGGGCCTGCGTGGAGTAGAGGAGGGCGAAGGTCGCGACCCCGGCGAGAAACAGGGCGAGGCTCATCCGGCGGTAGCCGGGGCCGCCCGGGGTCAGACGGGAGACGGGGGCGGGGGCGGTCGCGGAGTCGGCGCCCACGGTGGTGGACGCCGCGGTATCAGCAGCGGGCATGCTTCGAACGTACGGATCCCGCTCCTCATCCGTCCAATGCACAGAAACGCCATAATCGTTCCCATGGTGCATCAGCAGAGGTCAGCCACTCGCCTGTCATCGTCCAGTGACACAAGTGACGCAGAAGACATCGTCGCGCTGCTCGCGCCGCGCCTGGCGCACTTCGCGGGTGTCGCCCGGACCGAGCATGTCACCCGTGCCGCGCAGGAGATGCAGGTCCCCCAGTCCACCCTGTCCCGCGCGCTGGTCCGCCTCGAAAAGGACCTGGGCGTCGAGCTGTTCGCCCGGCGCGGGCGCACGGTCGCCCTCACCCCCGCCGGCCGGACCTTCCTCGCGTCCGTCGAGCGCGCTCTCGCGGAGATCGAACGGGCTGCCGAAGAGGTGCGCGCGGACGCCGACCCGGCCACCGGCAAGGTCGCCTTCGGCTTTCTGCACACGATGGGTGCCGAGACCGTACCCGGCCTTATCCACGCCTTCCGCGCCGACCACCCGCGCGTGCGCTTCAGCCTCGTCCAGACCTACGGCGAGGCGATGCTCGAGAAGCTGCGCGCCGGGGAGCTGGACCTGTGCCTGACCTCCCCGGTTCCCGACGAACCCGATCTGGTCGCCCGCCGCCTCGACGAGCAGAAGCTGCGGCTCGTCGTCCCCGCCGACCACCGGCTCGCGGGCCGCCGGCGCATCCGGCTCGCCGAGGCCGCGGACGAGACGTTCGTGACCCTGGAGCCCGGCTACGGGATGCGCCGGATCACCGACGCACTGTGCCGCGAGGCGGGGTTCACACCGCGCGTCGCCTTCGAGGGCGAGGAGGCCGAGACCCTGCGGGGCCTGGTCGCGGCGGGGCTGGGCGTCGCACTGCTGCCGCCGCCGGCGGTGCCGCGGCCGGGTGTCGTCGAGCTGACGGTCACGGCGCCGCGGGCGGTGCGGGAGATCGGCGTCGCATGGCTGGCGGGGCACGTCGACACGCAGCCGGTGGCGGCCTTCAAGAAGTTCCTGCTGTCGAGAAGGGGGCGGCTGCTGCACCAGTGAGCGGCGCCGGGCGCCTCATCTGCGCAACGACCGGCCGAACCCCGCTGCCAGCGGCATCCGCAGCCCAAGGGGCGGGGGAGCGGCGAGCGCGTCCTCCACCGGCCGGGACAACGGCCGCCCGAACAGCGTGCCCATTATGAAGTCCTCGGCGAGCGCGTGTACTTCGGAGCGGTACTGGTGCAACCCGTGCCCGTCCGCGTGCACTTCGAAGCGGCAGATGTCACGGTTGGTCTTCTTCGCGCGGGCCGCCAGCCGGAAGGACAGCTCCGGGTCCGTGCGCTCGTCGTTGGTGCCGTGCACGATCAGCACCTGCCGCCCGGCGAGCTGCTTCACCGGTTCGGGCGGCGCCGCCATGTCCTCCTCGGGCAGCCAAGGGGCCAGTGCGAGCACGGAGTTGACGGCCGGGTGCCCGGCCGCGTGCAGCGCCGCCCGGCCGCCCATGCCCATCCCGACGAGACACACCGGCACATCCCCATGGCGTCGTACGACCTCGTCGGCGGCCCATGCGGCGTCCTGCGCCGGATGCGCCTCGCCGCCGTTCCAGCCCCGGTAGCGGTAGTGCACCACGTGGGTGACCAGGCCCTCGCCGTGGCCGGCCCGGGCCAGGCGGCGGCCGAGCCCGAGGACGGAGACGGTCGCGAGCAGGGTCGAGGGCCTGCGGGCGGAGACCTCGTCGCCGCCGGGGAGCAGCAGCACCGCGCCGCTCACCGTCGTCGGCTCCGGGCCGAGCGCCCTCCCCAGCCGGGCCCTGCGCATCGGCGTCGCTTGGTGTGCCATGACAGAACAGTGTCAGAAGCGACGGTGTACGCGACCCGTCCTGAGGGTCACCTTTACATATCGACGTCTCGCCGTACTCCAGCCTCTACGCGCGTAGGCGTTATGGTGCGGAAATGACGAGCCAGCACCAGAACACCCCGAGCTGGGACCATATCCGCCGGGCGCCCAAGGTCCTGCTGCACGACCATCTCGACGGGGGTCTGCGCCCCGGCACCATCGTCGATCTCGCCCGGGAGGCGGGCTATGCGCACCTGCCCGAGACGGACCCGGACAAGCTCGGCATCTGGTTCCGAGAGGCCGCGGACTCCGGTTCCCTGGAGCGGTATCTGGAGACCTTCTCCCACACGGTCGGGGTCATGCAGACCCGGGACGCGCTGGGGCGGGTGGCGGCCGAGTGCGCCGAGGACCTCGCCGAGGACGGCGTCGTCTACGCGGAGGTGCGCTATGCGCCCGAGCAGCATCTGGAGGGCGGGCTGACCCTGGAGGAGGTCGTCGAGGCGGTCAACGAGGGCTTCCGGGAGGGCGAGCGGCGGGCGAAGGCTAACGGCCACCGCATCCGCGTCGGCGCCCTGCTCACCGCCATGCGCCACGCGGCCCGCTCCCTGGAGATCGCCGAACTGGCCAACGGCTACCGCGACCAGGGCGTGGTCGGTTTCGACATCGCCGGAGCCGAGGCCGGTTACCCGCCCACCCGGCATCTCGACGCCTTCGAGTACCTGAAGCGCGAGAACAACCACTTCACCATCCACGCCGGGGAGGCCTTCGGACTGCCGTCCATCTGGCAGGCGTTGCAGTGGTGCGGCGCCGACCGGCTCGGCCACGGGGTGCGCATCATCGACGACATCGAAGTACTCGAGGACGGCTCGGTGCAGCTCGGACGCCTCGCCTCGTACGTACGCGACAAGCGCATCCCCCTGGAGATGTGCCCCAGTTCCAACCTCCAGACCGGCGCCGCCGACTCGTACGCCGACCACCCCATCGGGCTGCTGCGGCGGCTGCATTTCCGTGCCACCGTCAATACGGACAACCGTCTGATGTCCGGGACGAGCATGAGCCGAGAATTCGAGCACCTGGTCGACGCTTTCGGTTATACGCTCGACGATCTCCAGTGGTTCTCGGTCAATGCTATGAAGTCAGCATTCATTCCTTTCGATGAACGGCTGGCAATGATCAATGACGTCATCAAGCCCGGCTACGCCGAGTTGAAGTCCGAATGGCTGTTCCGTCAGACCGCCTCCACCAGCGCTTCCGCGGCCGGCGACAGCTGAAGGGGCCCGTTTTCCGGCGGTCGGGAAACATGGATCCGGCCGATCGGGGACGTTTGCGGAGCACGCATCCGCGTGCTTACGGTTTCCGGACCGCTCACATCCCCGTCATCGGATCCAAGGACGCATTCATCATGAAGCAGTCTGCTGCCAAAACCGTTGGGGTCGCCGCCCTGGGCGCCGCCTTCGCCGCCGTGGGCGCGGGCGTCGCGAGCGCGGCCCCGGCCGTACCGGACATCGCCGGGCCGGACACCGTGACCCAGGCGCTGCCGCTGGGCAACGTCACCGGCACGGTGCCCGGCGCGGGCGAGGTGCTCGGCCAGGGTCAGCGCGCCCTCGGCACCGCGGTGCCCGCCGTGGGAAAGGCGGCGGCCGACGGGCCGGCCGCGCCGGTCGGCGGTCTGCTCGGCGGACTGCCCGTCAAGACGCTGCCGTTGCACGGTCTGCCGGTGAACGGCAGCCCGCTGACCTGACAGGGCATCAGTCCGCGACGCCGATGGGCGCCCCCGACCGACCGGGGGCGCCCATCGGCGTCATGGCGTCCGGCGGACCGGACCGTGGACCGTCACCAGGCCGTGCGGGCCCCGGCCTTGTCCTGTGACGGGAACAGGATCCACAAGGCTATGTAGAGCAGGAACTGCGGGCCCGGGAGCAGGCATGACAGCAGGAAGATCACCCGCATCGTGGTCGCGGAGGTGCCGAAGCGCTGTGCCAGCGCTGCGCACACTCCGCCGATCATCCGTCCGTGGGTGGGGCGGGCAAGGGCGGTCATGGTGGCTCCTTCGCGAACCGTGGCGGGAGACGGCTCCCGGCGGCTGCCGGGACGCTCGGTCGGTGCCCAGGCCCTCGACTGTGTCGATGTCTTCGGCGTTTCCGACGTGGTCCACGCTACGGGGACGAAGCGGGAGAAGCGTCGCTCTAAGGAGCTATCCCGACCCTGGGAATCGTCGGGGTCCGACCCTGAGCCGTCTCCTCCCGGGGGTGGGCGGCCCGCCGCCGTGACTCGGCCCGGCGGCGGAGCAGGGACCGCGCTGTCGGCACGACCAGCACATGGGCCAGCGCCACCCCGACGGTGTTCAGCAGAATCGAGTCGATGTCGACGACCTGGCCGGGCACCCCGGTCTGCACCAGTTCGATCCCCAGGGAGACCAGGGTGCCGGTGGCGACCGCACGGGCCAGCGAGGCGAACGGCGAGCCGGCGAGCCGGCCGCCCGCCATCGGCAGCAGCACTCCGAGCGGTGCGAGCAGCGCCAGGCCCTTGCCGATGCGGCGGGCCGCCTCCGGCCAACCCAGGGCCAGATCGGCTCTGATACCGGCCAGCGGATGCAGATTGGCGGGCCTCACCCAGGGAACGTCCAGGGGGCGCAGCGTGATCCAGGCGACGAGGGCCAGATGCGCGACGAGGAGGACACCCCCGGCCACGCGGATGCGGATCACGGCGCTGCCGCCGTCTGAGCCTTGACGCTGCACGCCCTCCAAGACGCCCCGCCCGGCGGGATCGGTTCCCCTTCCGCCTTTTTGCTCCTCCGCCTCCGGGGCGATCGGTCCGCCGCCGGCGCGCCCCCGGCGGTCAGCCCCCGGACACCTCCGTCGACGGGGGTGCCACCGTGCCCGGGCGGGAGCGCACCTCGGCCGTGCACTCGTAACGGCGCAGCGCCTGTGCGTCCGGGCCGCCGAGGACGACGGTGCCGTCGTCGGCGGTGGTCGCCTCCGAGTCGGCGAACGTACAGACGATCTGGGCGAGGGCGTACGAGGTGAGGCTCTCCGGGCGGGTGCTCAGCCGGAACGTGTCCGCCGCGTCCCTGCCGCGCGGACCACTGACCTTGATCGCGGCGGGCACGTCCGTCGTGTACCCCGCCTGCTTCTCCGCGGACGGAGGTGTCATGGCGAGCTGGTCGACCAGCCCCTGCGCGACCAGCACCCGGCGCGCCGCCTCGGCGGCGCCGTCCGGGATGCGCACGAAGCGGTCCACCGGCACGAGCTGCGAGGCGCACAGCAGGAACACCTGGACCGGTATGCCGCGGCCCGCCTGCGCCGAGGGTTCCGAGCCGGACAGTGCGCACGGCACCCGGGACGGCGCGGGACCGAAGTCCGTCGGCACCTGCGTGGCACGGATACCGCAGCCGCTCAGCAGCGTCGCCAGCAGCGCGGTGGCGAGCCAGGGGCGTCCGCCTCGTCTGTTCATCGGGCGTTCCCCTTGGTGCCGTTCCCGTTCCGCTTCTCCTCCTCGACCAGCGGTGACGCGTCGCGCGGCAGGCGCAGCGTGAACACCGCCCCGCCGTCAGGGGAGTTGGCCGCGGTGATCTCGCCGCCATGGATGTGCGCGTTCTCCATCGCGATGGACAGGCCGAGGCCGCTGCCCTCGGAACGCGGCCGTGAGGCGCTCGCCTTGTAGAAGCGGTCGAAGACGTGCGGCAGGACGTCCTCCGGGATGCCGGGACCGTGGTCCCGCACCCTGATGACCAGCTCCTCGCCCTCCTCGCGCACGGACACCCGGACCGGCGAACCGCCGTGCTTGAGCGCGTTGCCGATCAGGTTCGCCAGGATCACGTCGAGCCGCCGCGGGTCGAGGCGGGCCATGATGCCGCGCTCGGCGTCCAGCTCGACGGCGTCCAGCCAGGCGCGGGCGTCGATGCACGCGGTGATCTGGTCGGCGATGTCCACGTAGTCCAGGACCAGCCGGGCGGTGCGCGCGTCGAAGCGGGTGACCTCCATCAGGTTCTCGACGAGGTCGTTCAGCCTCCGGGTCTCGCTGACCACGAGCCGTACGGCCGGCTCGATCATCGGGTCGATGCCGCCCGTCTCCGCGTCCAGCTCCTCTTCCAGGACCTCGGTGACGGCCGTGATCGCCGTGAGCGGTGTACGCAGTTCATGGGACATGTCGGCGACGAAGCGCCGGGACGCCTCCTCGCGGGCGCTCATGTCCGCGACCGTCTTCTCCAGGGACTCGGCGGCACGGTTGAAGGTCCGGGACAGCTCGGCCAGTTCGTCGGTGCCGGACACCCGCAGCCGGGTGTCCAGTTTGCCCTCGCCCAGCCGCCGGGCCGCGATACCGAGGCGGTGCACCGGCTTCAGCACGGTCGTGGCGGCCGCCTGCGCGAGCAGCGCCGAGCCGATCAGCGCGAGACCGGTGGCGATGCCGAGCGACCAGGCCAGCGAGTTGAGGTCCTTAGCCTCCGGCTCCAGGGACTTGAGCATGTAGCCGGTCGGACCACCGCCTATCACCTTGGCGCCGCCCACCAGGTACGGCTTGTCGTCCTCGACGATCCGCTGCCAGTACAGGTGGTACGAGTCCTTCGCACCCGACGACTTCTGCTGCTTGTCGACCGCCTTCCGCAGCGACGCGGGCACGTCCTCCAGCGTGAAGGTGTCCAGGTCGGAGTTGCCGGTCACGGTCCTGCCGTGCTCGTCCTGCGCCACCAGCAGCACGCTGAAGCGCTGGCTGCTGTTCGCCATCTGCCCCGCGGTGTGCTGCAACTGGTCGCGGGTCGGGTGCACCGGCAGCGACGTCGCCCGGTTCTGCATCTCCTGCTGGAAGTCGCGCAGCACCGCGTCCTGGGTGCGGGTGAGCACGGCCTCGCGGTTGAGCCAGTACGCGATGCCGGAGGCCGACACCGCCGCGGTCAGCGCGACGAGCCCGAAGACCACGACCAGGCGCAGTCTGAGACTGGTGAAGCGCAGGCGTGACTGCACCGCCCTGCGTGCCGCGGCCCAGCCGCGGAGCCCCCTGTACGGATCGGTCACTGAGGAGCGTCCAGCCGGTATCCGACGCCACGGACCGTGCGGATCAGCGTGGGCGACGAGGGCACGTCCTCGACCTTGGCGCGCAGCCGCTGCACGCACGCGTCGACGAGCCGCGAGTCGCCCAGATAGTCGTGCTCCCACACCAGCCGCAGCAGCTGCTGCCGGGACAGCGCCTGTCCGGGCCGCCGGCTCAGCTCCAGCAGCAACCGCAGTTCCGTCGGGGTGAGTTGCAGGTCCTCGCCGTTCTTGGTGACCGTCATCGCCGACCGGTCGATGACGAGGTTGCCGAACGACGCCGAGTCGCTGGACTCCCGCTCGCCGCGCCGCAGTACGGCCCGGATCCGGGCGTCGAGGACCCGCCCCTGCACGGGCTTGACGACGTAGTCGTCGGCGCCGGACTCCAGCCCGACCACGACGTCGATGTCGTCGCTGCGCGCGGTCAGCAGAATGATCGGCAGCTGGTCGGTGCGCCGGATCCGCCGGCACACCTCGAAACCGTCGATGCCGGGCAGCATGACGTCCAGCACGATCAGATCCGGCCGCTGTTCACGCAGCAGCTTCAGGCCGTCCTCTCCGGTGGCAGCCGTGGCCACACGGTGTCCCTGGCGCGTCAGTGAGAGCTCCAGGGCCGTTCGGATGGCGTCGTCGTCCTCGATCAGCAACAGGGAAGGCACGGGGGCCATTCTGGCCCATACCGCGGCCGTCTATCGACTGTGGGAGCGACTGTGTGAGCGGCCGGGGCGGTCGGTACGGCTGCGTAATCGTATGGCTCTTCCTTGTGATGGCGCTGTGAAACGGCTGCGGACGGTCCCTGTGACAGCCCTGTGACAGTCGGCGGACACGGCGATGAAGTCGCCCGGGCAAGCTTTTCGACACAAGCAAGACCGCACGGAAGTCCGGGATCCACGACGGGGGGCGCAAGATGAACACGCTGCACGGCACCAGCACAAGCGCAGTTGTCACGCGTCTTCACGACGTCAGCCGCACCACGGACAAGTCCCGGAGCACGGAGAAGTCCGGTGTCGTGAGCGGGCGGGGGTGCGCTCGCGGCACCGGGCGTCAGCACACCGCGTACATGACGGTGGTTGACGCACACACGGGGGAGGCTCACGGGGGAGCCGCGTACGGGGAGGCATCGGGGGAGCGCCGCTCGGTGACGGAGGCGGAGTTCACCGCCTATGTCGAGGAGCGCCGCGCCTCCCTGTACGCAACCGCCTACCACCTGACCGGTGACCGGTTCGAAGCCGAGGACCTGCTCCAGAGCGCGCTGTTCTCGACGTACCGGGCCTGGGACCGGATCAGCGACAAGGCCGCGGTCGGTGGCTATCTGCGGCGCACGATGACGAATCTCCACATCAGCGCCTGGCGCCGCCGCAAGCTGAACGAGTACCCGACCGAGGAGCTGCCGGAGACCGCCGGCGACACGGACGCGATGCGCGGCACCGAACTGCGCGCCGTCCTGTGGCAGGCGCTCGCCCGGCTGCCGGAACTCCAGCGCACCATGCTGGTCCTGCGCTACTACGAGGGCCGCACGGACCCGGAGATCGCGGAGATCCTCGACATCAGTGTCGGCACGGTGAAGTCCAGCATCTGGCGGTCGCTCCGCCGGCTGCGCGAGGACGAGGTCCTCAGCTTCGGCCGTGACGAGGAGGAGTCCTTCGGCGAGCTTGTCGCCTGAGGACGGGGGGAAACGGGGGAGCACCACCTGGGGGAAAGCACGGGGGAGCACCACCTGGGGGGAAGCACGGGGGAGTCTGCACCACGGGGGAACGGGTGCCGGCACGGGGGAAGCACGGGGGAGCACCGCCGCGGGGGACACGTGAGGTGCGCAGGAGAGCGGGACTGGAGGGCCGGGGGGTCCGTCCAGTCCCGCTTTTCGTCGTGCCTGTGGTGGTGGCCGGTCCCTACACCGCAGCCCTGGCGGGGGCCGGCCGTCCCGCGGTCGCCGCGGCGAGCCGGCTCAGCGCCTCGTTCCGGTTGCAGGCATGCGCGCCGAGAGCGGTCTGGCGGGTGACGATCGACCGCTCCGCGCGCATCAGCCGCCAGCCGCGGCGCAGCAGGAACGGGACCGACTTGCGGCCCTCCCTGAGATCGCGCACGAAACGACGGCGGAACGTGGTGAGGGGCCCGCGCGTCAGGCACAGGGCGTCGGCGAGCAGGCCCAGTTGCCGGCAGCGCGCCACGATCTCGGCGGCGAAGATCCCTTCCGCGATGAACACCGGCGTGCGGCCGATGTCCAGCGCCTCCTCGCCCGTGCGCGCGCTCAGCGAGATGTCGTAGACGGGCACCCTCGTACGGCCCGTGGCGCACAGTTCGGCGATGGCCGCGACCGCGACGTCCGCGTCCCATGACCGCGGATGGTCCCAGTCGATGTCCGAACTCCCCTCCACCAGGGGCAGCGTCGGGTCGTCGCCCTCCTTGTAGAAGTCGTCGAGTCGCAGCACGGGAAGCCTGGAGAGGGCGGCGATCAGGGACTTGCCGGAGCCGGAGGGGCCGCACAGCAGCACGACGCGGGCGGGGGCCGGAGGATGGGAACTCACGAGACACCAGTCTGACGCATTGCGTACACCGTGCCGACCCCGCGGGTCGACGTTTGAAGCACACATCACGACTCAACTACTGTGCGTGTCGACATCATTACCCTACGCAGTGAAGAGGTGGCAGCAGCCATGGCACGACACGCCTCCCCCAAGAACCCCACCGCCCGGCGAGCCCTCGTCCTCATCGCGACCGCGGGCGCCGCGCTGGGGGCGGGCGCGGCCGCGGCGTCGGCGGACAGCGCCCCGGTCCTGGACGTGATGCGCACCCGGCCCGTCTCGCTCGACCAGGCCGGGCAGCAGCAGGGTCTTCAGGAGCTGAGCGGGGTCGTGGGACGGGTCACCGGGCCGCTCTCGGATCTCAAGCCGAACCCGCTGGCGGGCACGGGCGTCGACCCGCTGGACAACGGCGTCACCACGCAGATCGCCGACTTCAACCCGCTGTCGTCGCAGACCCTGACCCGGCCGGTGGCCCAGGCGCAGTCGCTCGGCAGTCTTCCGGTGGCCGGCCAGGTGCTCCGCGGGATGCGCTGACCCGCGGCCCCATGACGCGGAGCCGCGCTTCCCCTGGACGGCGGGGAACCGCGGCTCCGCTGTTCCGCGTCGGCGTACGCGCCTCGTACGAGAGCGCGTCCCTGCGGCGAAGCGCCTCTAGTACGACGAGCCGGAAGCGCCCAGCGACCCGGTCGGGTGCCAGACCGTCTTCGTCTCCAGGAAGGCCGTCAGGCGCTCGATACCCGGCGCCTCGAAGTAATCCACAGGCTGTGGACGCAGCACGCGCTTCAGGTTGTCCGCCGCCGCGATCTCCAGTTCCTTCGCCAGGCCCTCGTCGGCACCCGCGAGATCGATCGCGTTGACGTCCCGGTGCGCGGCGAGCGGCGCCGCGATCTCCGCCGTACGGCCGGACAGCACGTTGACCACACCGCCCGGCACGTCGGAGGTGGCCAGCACCTCGCCCAGCGAGAGGGCCGGCAGCGGGGCCTTCTCGGACGCGATCACGACCGCGGTGTTGCCGGTGGCGATCACCGGGGCCACGACCGAGACGAGACCCAGGAAGGACGACTCCTGCGGGGCCACGACGGCGACCACGCCGGTCGGCTCCGGGGAGGAGAGGTTGAAGAACGGGCCCGCGACCGGGTTGGCGCCACCGACCACCTGGGCGATCTTGTCGGTCCAGCCCGCGTACCAGACCCAGCGGTCGATCGTGGCGTCCACGACCGCCGCCGCCTTGGACTTGGACAGGCCCTCCGCCTCGGCCACTTCGCGCACGAACTGCTCCCGGCGGCCCTCCAGCATCTCCGCGACGCGGTAGAGGACCTGGCCACGGTTGTAGGCCGTGGTGCCTGACCATCCGCCGAACGCCTTGCGCGCGGCCACGACCGCGTCACGGGCGTCCTTGCGGGAGGACTGCGGAGCGTTGGCCAGCCAGTTGCCCTTGGAGTCCGTCACCTCGTACACCCGGCCGCTCTCGGAACGCGGGAACTTCCCGCCGACGTACAGCTTGTAGGTCTTGAAGACAGCGAGTCGCTGCTGTTCGGTCTTCTCAGACATCGAGGTACGCCTCCAGGCCGTGACGGCCGCCCTCGCGGCCGAAGCCCGACTCCTTGTAGCCGCCGAACGGCGAGGTCGGGTCGAACTTGTTGAACGTGTTGGACCAGACGACACCGGCCCGCAGCTTGTTCGCGACGGCCAGGATCCGCGAGCCCTTCTCGGTCCAGATGCCGGCCGACAGGCCGTACTGCGTGTTGTTCGCCTTGGCGACCGCCTCGTCCGGCGTGCGGAAGGTGAGGACCGACAGCACCGGGCCGAAGATCTCGTCGCGGGCGATGGTGTGTGCCTGGGTGACGTTCGTGAAGAGCGTCGGGGCGAACCAGTAGCCGCTCTCGGGCAGTTCGCAGGCCGGGGACCAGCGCTCGGCGCCCTCCGCCTCGCCCTGCTCGGCGAGCGCGCTGATCCGGGCCAGCTGCTCGGCGGAGTTGATCGCACCGATGTCGGTGTTCTTGTCGAGCGGGTCGCCGAGGCGCAGGGTCGACAGGCGGCGCTTGAGGGAGTCCAGCAGTTCGTCCTGGATCGACTCCTGGACCAGCAGGCGGGAGCCCGCGCAGCAGACCTGGCCCTGGTTGAAGAAGATGCCGTTCACGACGCCCTCGACGGCCTGGTCGATCGGCGCGTCGTCGAAGACGATGTTCGCGCCCTTGCCGCCCAGTTCGAGGGTGAGCTTCTTCTTCGTACCGGCCACCGTGCGGGCGATCTCCTTGCCCACGGCCGTGGAACCGGTGAAGGCGACCTTGTTCACGTCCGGGTGGGCGACGAGCGCGGCACCCGTGTCGCCGTAGCCCGGAAGGATGTTGACGACACCCTTGGGCAGGCCGGCCTGGCGGCAGATGTCCGCGAAGAACAGGGCGCTCAAAGGCGTGGTCTCCGCGGGCTTCAGGACGACCGTGTTGCCGGTCGCCAGCGCCGGGGCGATCTTCCACGCCAGCATCAGCAGCGGGAAGTTCCAGGGGATGACCTGACCCGCGACCCCCAGCGGCTTCGGGGCCCGGCCGAATCCGGCGTGCTCCAGCTTGTCGGCCCAGCCCGCGTAGTAGAAGAAGTGCGCGGCGACCAGCGGGAGGTCCGCGTCGCGGGTCTCCTTGATCGGCTTTCCGTTGTCCAGGGTCTCCAGCACGGCCAGCTCGCGGCTGCGCTCCTGGATGATGCGGGCGATACGGAAGAGGTACTTGGCACGCTCCGAGCCGGGTAGCGCCGACCACTTCTCGAAGGCCTTGCGGGCGGCCTTGACCGCACGGTCGACGTCCTCGGAACCGGCCTGCGCGACCTCGGAGAGGACCTCCTCGGTGGACGGGCTGATGGTCTTGAAGACCTTGCCGTCGGCCGCCTCGGTGAACTCGCCGTCGATGAACAGGCCGTAGGAGGGGGCGATGTCGACGACCGAGCGGGACTCGGGCGCCGGTGCGTACTCGAATGCGGATGACACGTTGTTCATGAGGGTCTCAGTCCACCGTCACGTAGTCGGGGCCGGAGTAGCGGCCGGTGGCGAGCTTCTGACGCTGCATCAGCAAGTCGTTCAGGAGCGAGGAGGCGCCGAAGCGGAACCAGTGGTTGTCGAGCCAGTCGGCACCGGCGGTCTCGTTGACGAGGACCAGGAACTTGATCGCGTCCTTGCTGGTGCGGATGCCGCCGGCGGGCTTCACGCCGACCTGCACGCCGGTCAGGGCGCGGAAGTCGCGGGCGGCCTCCAGCATGAGGAGGGTGTTGGACGGGGTCGCGTTGACGGCGACCTTGCCGGTCGAGGTCTTGATGAAGTCGGCGCCCGCCAGCATGCCGAGCCAGCTGGCCCGCCGGATGTTGTCGTACGTGGACAGCTCGCCCGTCTCGAAGATGACCTTCAGCCGGGCGTTCGTCCCGCAGGCCTCCTTCACGGCGACGATCTCGTCGTACACCTTCAGATACCTGCCCGCGAGGAACGCCCCGCGGTCGATGACCATGTCGATCTCGTCGGCGCCGGCGGCCACGGCCTCGCGCACGTCGGCCAGCTTCACCTCGAGCGCGGTGCGGCCCGCCGGGAAGGCGGTGGCGACGGACGCGACCTTCACACCGGAGCCCGCGACGGCCTCCTTGGCGACGGCCACCATGTCGGGGTAGACACAGACGGCCGCGGTCGTCGGGGTCGTCCGGTCCGTGGGGTCGGGGTGGACCGCCTTGGCGCCGAGCGCACGGATCTTGCCGGGGGTGTCCGCGCCTTCCAGCGTCGTCAGGTCGACCATCGAGATGGCGAGGTCGATGGCGTACGCCTTCGCGGTGGTCTTGATGGAACGGGTGCCGAGCGAGGCGGCGCGCGCCTCCAGGCCGACCGCGTCGACGCCGGGCAGCCCGTGGAGGAAGCGGCGCAGCGTGCTGTCGGACGCGGTGACGTCACTGAGAGCAGATGCAGGTGCAAAGGTGGGCATGGTCACCAGAGGAGCATATCTACGCGCGTAGCGGATGTACACCCCCGTGTCCGCATCGCAACTCCGGCGAGACCGCCCACGACGGCGCGGGGCCCGTCGGGCAGAATCGGGACCATGACGACGCCCGAGCACGAGTCACCAGCGCCGCAGCCGCCGGCCCCCGAGGTCAGGGACCGGATCTACCGGTCGTCCGGAGGCATCGCGGGCGGTGTCCTGCTGCTCGCGATCATCGGGTGGCTCGGCTTCGACGCGATGTCCACCGGCCATGGCCGCACCCCGTGGCTGGCGCTCGCCGCGATGATCCTCATCGTGCCGCTGGTGGTCGCCTTCACCCTGCGGCCGGCCGTCTACGCCAACGACGAGCGGCTCCGCATCCGCAACCCCTTCCGCGTGATCGTCCTGCCCTGGGGTCAGGTCGCGGCCCTGCGGTCCCGTTACTCCAACGAGGTCGTCTCCCAGTCCGGCACCACGTACCAGCTGTGGGCGGTGCCGGTGTCGATGCGGGCGCGCAAGAGGGCGGTACGGCAGGAGACGCGGGCCGCCGGGGCGGGGGAGCGCGGGTCGGACCGCGCGGCCCGACTCACTGCCCCTCGCCTCTTCGGCTCTCCGGGCTCCCACGGGCCGGGCGGAACCGGGCAGACCGGGCCGGTCCGCGCCGCGGCCGACCGGACCATGAGCGATCTGCGCGAGCTCCACGAAGCCCGGGAGCACGACGAGCGGGCGCAGGGCGAGGTGACGGTCCGCTGGGCCTACGAGATCGCGGGGCCGGCGGTCGCCGGAGCGGTGGTGTTCGCGATTCTGCTGGCGACGGGCTGAGGCCGGCCGGCGGCGTTCTTGCGGATCATGTTTCTCCCAGCAGTTGCACGATGAAGGCCAGCGACTCCCCCGGCGAGAGCGCCTGATGAGAGCAGCCCGCCCGCCCTCAATGCCTCGTCCGCCCTGTCCAGGAACTAGGGCCGCGGGACGCGCTTCCAGCGTCGTCCAGATCACCTATCTGGGTTTCTGAGCGTCCCCCGGGATCCTCCCGGTGGCCCTCGCCTCGCCCGCCGTACGGCACGGCTCTGCCCGCGGCCGTCGGGCCGCGGGCAGAGGCCGCCCGGTCAGATGCCGGCCGCTGCCGACAGGTCGTGCTTGATCGTGGTCAGCAGGTCCGTGGCCTTCACCCGGGCCGACGGAAGGTCGGCGTGCGAGGCGACGGGCACCACGACCTCCAGGTAGCACTTCAGCTTCGGCTCGGTACCGCTGGGGCGGACGATCACACGGGCGCCATCGAGCGTGTAGCGCAGGCCGTCGGTGGGCGGGAGCCGGTCCGTGCCCTGGGTGAGGTCCTCGGACCGGGTGATCGGCAGACCCGCGAGCCGGGTCGGGGGCTGCTCGCGCAGGCGACGCATCGCATCGGCGATGACCGACAGGTCCTCGACGCGCACCGAGAGCTGGTCCGTGGCGTGCAGTCCGTGTTCGACGGCGATGTCGTCGAGCAGGTCGAGCAGGGTGCGTCCCTCGGCCTTCAGCCCGGACGCCAGCTCGGTGATCAGCAGGGCGGCCGTGATGCCGTCCTTGTCGCGCACGCCGTCGGGGTCGACGCAGTAGCCGAGCGCCTCCTCGTAGCCGTAGCGCAGCCCGTCCACGCGGGAGATCCACTTGAAGCCCGTGAGGGTCTCCTCGTACGGCAGGCCCGCCTTCTCGGCGATACGGCCGAGCAGGGAGGAGGAGACGATCGACTCGGCGAAGGCACCGGTGACCCCGCGGCGGACCAGGTGCGTGGCGAGCAGGGCCCCCACCTCGTCGCCGCGCAGCATGCGCCAGCCGGAGCCGTCCTTGACGGCGGCGGCGCAGCGGTCGGCGTCGGGGTCGTTGGCGATCACGAGGTCGGGGTCCGTCTCGCGGGCCTTCGCGAAGGCGAGGTCCATGGCGCCGGGCTCTTCGGGGTTGGGGAAGGCGACGGTCGGGAAGTCGGGGTCGGGCTCGGCCTGCTCGGCGACCAGCACCGGGGCGGGGAAGCCGGCCCGGGCGAACGCGGCGAGCAGGACATCCTTGCCGACACCGTGCATCGCCGTGTAGACCGTGCGGGCGGTGCGCGGGGAGCCGGGGGAGAGAACGGCGTCCGTACGGGCCAGGTAGGCGTCGAGGACGCTGTCGTCCAGGACCTCCCAGCCGGAGTCCGGGCGGGGAACCGCGGTCAGGGTGGTGATCGCGTCGATCTCGGCCGCGATCCCGGCGTCGGCCGGGGGCACGATCTGGGAGCCGTCGCCGAGGTAGACCTTGTAACCGTTGTCGCGGGGCGGGTTGTGGCTGGCCGTGACCTCCACGCCGGCGACCGCGCCGAGGTGCCGGATGGCGAAGGCGAGGACGGGAGTGGGCAGCGGGCGGGGCAGCAGGGCCGCGCGCAGGCCCGCGCCCGTCATCACGGCCGCGGTGTCCCGGGCGAAGTCGGCGGACTTGTGGCGGGCGTCGTAGCCGATGACCACGAGCCCGTCGCCCTGCCCCTTGGACTCGAGGTAGGCGGCGAGACCGGCGGCGGCGCGGATGACCACCGAGCGGTTCATACGCATGGGGCCGGCGCCCAGTTCGCCGCGGAGTCCGGCGGTGCCGAACTGGAGGGTGCCGGCGAAGCGCGCGGCGAGCTCGGCGTGGTCCCCGGAGTCGATCAGCTTGGCGAGTTCCTCACGGGTCTCCGCGTCGGGGTCCTCGGCCAGCCACGCCTGGGCCCGTGCGATGAGTTCGTCGTGCACGTCGGGTCAACCTCTCGTTGTGTGTCTGTGGGGGTGGCATCGCCCGCGGCGACCGGGCGGAAACGCGGCGGCCGGGTGGAAACGCGCAGGCCCGGCGCGAACACGGCGGAGAGTCGGTGGCCTACCGGCCGATGCGAACGGACACCCCCGCCCGGTGGACGTACACCCCGCCCGGTGGGTCGCCGCCGGAGCGGCGGCCGGGCGGGGCCGTGTGCCGCATCGTCTTCCCGCTCGGGACGGCAGCAGTCGGCCGTCCGGCACGGTAGTGCCTTACAGGCGGTGCAGCACCTGGGCGAGCAGGGCCCCCATGCGCGTGGCGCTGTCGCGGCCCGCCTGCAGGACTTCCTCGTGGTTCAGCGGCTCACCCGTCATGCCGGCGGCCAGGTTCGTGACCAGGGAGATACCGAGGACCTCGGCACCCGCCTCGCGCGCGGCGATCGCCTCGAGAACCGTGGACATGCCCACCAGGTCCGCGCCGATGGCGCGGGCCATGCGGATCTCCGCCGGGGTCTCGTAGTGCGGGCCGGTGAACTGGGCGTAGACGCCCTCCTCGAGGGAGGCGTCGACCTCCTTGCACAGGGCGCGCAGGCGCGGGGAGTACAGGTCCGTCAGGTCGACGAAGTTGGCGCCCACGATCGGGGAGGTCGCCGTGAGGTTGATGTGGTCGCTGATCAGGACCGGCTGGCCGGGACGCATGGTGTCGCGCAGGCCGCCGCAGCCGTTGGTGAGGACCACGGTCTTGGCACCGGCGGCGACGGCGGTACGCACGCCGTGCGCGACGGCGGCCACACCGCGGCCCTCGTAGTAGTGCGTGCGGCCCAGGAAGACCAGGGCGCGCTTGTCGCCGATCCGGTAGGAGCGGACCTTGCCGCCGTGGCCCTCGACGGCCGGCGGCGGGAAGCCGGGCAGCTCGGTGACCAGGAACTCGGCCTCGGCCTCGCCGAGGGCGTCGACGGCCGGCGCCCAGCCGGAGCCCATCACGAGGGCGACGTCGTGGGTCTCGGCGCCCGTCAGCTCGCGCAGGCGCGCGGCGGCGGAGTCGGCGGCGGCGTAGGGGTCGCCCTGGATGTCGTCCGGAAGAAGAGATGCGTTCACGCGGAAGAGGGTAGCCGCTCTCGGCCTACGCGCGTAGATGACGCCGGTCACGGGAATGCGATCGTTGTCTTGTCGTTTCCGACGAAGATGGGCCCCGGCCTGGGGTGGAGGGGGACGGACCGAATGCGTCGCGGGGTCCGGGCGGGTGGCCGTCCGGAGGCGGCGGGAGGGGCGGGAGGGCGCGGAGGGGGCGTGCGCCGTTGCGGGTGGCAGCCGGTTCGGCGCGTGAGCCGGTGCGGGGACGTGAGGCGGGGGCGCGGCAGGCGGTGGGGGAGCGGGCGCCGGCGAGTGTACCCGGCCGGAGGAGGCGCGCCGACCGAGCGACGGCTGGGATGGGGGGCGGTCGCCGGTCTGTGGGCGGCAGTCGATTCGGGAGCGGCGGCGGGTTTGTGGGCGGTGGCCGATCTGGGGGCGGCAGTCGGTCTGCGGGCGGTAACCGACGTGGGAGCGGTGGCCGGTTTGCAGGTGGCGGTCGGTTCGGGGGCGGCGGCCGGTTCCCGGGCGGCGGGCGAGTCGAGTGCGCCCGGCCGGAGGACGTGCGCAGGCCGAGCGAGGGCCGGTCTGTGGGGGCGGTCGGTTCGGGAGCGGCGGCGGGTTTGTGGGCGGTGGCCGATCTGGGGGCGGCAGTCGGTCTTCGGGCGGTGGCCGATCCGGGGGCGGCAGTCGGTCTTCGGGCGGTAACCGACGTGAGAGCGGCGGCCGGTTTGTGGGCGGTGGCCGATTCGGGGGCGACGGCCGGTTCCTGGGCGGCGGCCGGTTCCCGGGCGGCGGGCGAGTCGAGTGCGCCCGGCCGCAGAGCGTGCGCAGGCCGAGCGAGGGCCGGTCTGTGGGCGGCAACCGACGTGGGAGCGGCGGCCGGTTTTGGGCGGCGGGCGATTCAGGCGCAACCGCCGGTCTGTGGGCGGCGGGCGGTCCGCGGGTGGACTGCCTCGGGGGGCCGTCGGCCCCGGTCCGTGGCCGGGGTGTCAGCAGGGCCGCTTGCGGAGTTCCATCACGTAATCGTGGGGCGCCCCGGCCGACTCCGCGGCGTCCGCGACCTCGCCCAGGTAGCGGGCCGACGGAAGGCCGCCCTCGTAACCGTTCAGGACGTAGGTCCACGCGCTCTCCTCGCCCTCCAGGGTGTGCACGCGGACCCGCAGGCGGCGGTATATGTCCAGGCCCACGCCCTCCCAGCGGTCCATGGACTCCTCGTCCATGGGCGCGATGTCGTACAGCGCGACGAACACCTGTGACATCGGGTCCTCGACGATCGTCGCGAGAGCTCCCTCCCAGCCCATGTGCTCGCCCCCGAAGGTCAGCCGCCAGCCGTTGAGCCAGCCGGTGGCACGCATCGGCGAGTGGGGTGCGCGGCGGGTCATCAGCCGCGCGTCGAGGTTGCCGGCGTACGCGGCGTAGAGCGACATGGAGACGAGAGTACGGCAGTGCCCCGGCAGTCTCTTCTGTAACAGAAGCACCAGCGGCCGCCCCCGGAGGAGACGCACCCGGAACGTGCGGGACAATGGGGTACGTGACTCGGATCGTGATCATCGGTGGCGGACCCGGCGGATACGAAGCGGCTCTGGTGGCCGCTCAGCTCGGCGCGGAGGTGACCGTCGTCGACTGCGACGGTCTGGGCGGAGCGTCGGTGCTGACCGACTGTGTGCCGTCGAAGACCCTTATCGCAACGGCCGAGGTGATGACCACCTTCGACTCCTCCTACGAGGAGCTGGGCATCATCGTCGCCGACGACACCCCGTACATCGAGCAGGCGGCCCGGGTCGTCGGGGTCGACCTCGGCAAGGTCAACCGACGGGTGAAGCGTCTCGCGCTCGCCCAGTCCCACGACATCACCGCGTCCGTCACGCGCGCCGGCGCCCGGGTCATGCGCGGACGCGGCCGGCTGGAGGGCATGCAGGCCCTGGACGGGTCGCGCAAGGTCGTCGTACGGGCCGCGGACGGCAGCGAGGAGACGCTCACCGCCGACGCCGTGCTCATCGCCACCGGCGGCCACCCCCGCGAGCTGCCCGACGCCCAGCCGGACGGGGAGCGCATCCTCACCTGGACCCAGGTCTACGACCTCGACGAGCTGCCCGAGGAGCTCATCGTCGTGGGGTCCGGCGTCACCGGCGCCGAGTTCGCCGGCGCCTACCAGGCCCTCGGATCCGAGGTCACCCTCATCTCCTCGCGCGACCGGGTGCTGCCCGGCGAGGACCCGGACGCCGCGGCCGTCCTCGAGGACGTCTTCCGCCGCCGCGGTATGAACGTCATGGCCCGCTCGCGCGCGCAGTCCGCCAAGCGCGTCGGCGACCGCGTCGAGGTCACCCTCGCCGACGGGCGGGTCATCACCGGCTCGCACTGCCTGATGGCCGTCGGCGCGATACCCAACAGCAGCGGCATGGGCCTGGAGGAGGCCGGCGTCAAGCTCCGCGAGTCCGGGCACATATGGACGGACAAGGTCTCCCGCACGACGGCTCCCGGCGTCTACGCCGCCGGTGACGTCACCGGTGTCTTCGCCCTCGCGTCGGTCGCCGCCATGCAGGGGCGCATCGCCATGTACCACTTCCTCGGCGACGCGGTGACGCCGCTCAACCTGAAGACCGTCTCCTCGAACGTCTTCACCGACCCCGAGATCGCGACCGTCGGCTACACCCAGGCCGACGTGGACGCGGGCAAGATCGACGCGCGGGTGGTCAAGCTGCCCCTGCTGCGCAACCCGCGCGCCAAGATGCAGGGCATCCGGGACGGCTTCGTCAAGATCTTCTGCAGGCCCGGTACCGGGATCGTCGTCGGCGGCGTGATCGTCGCACCGCGCGCGTCCGAACTGATCCATCCCATCTCGATCGCGGTCGACAACAATCTGACGGTCGAACAGATCGCGAACGCCTTCACCGTGTACCCCTCCCTGTCGGGCTCGATCGCCGAGGTGGCACGGCAGCTGCACACCCGCAAGACCGCGGGCGCCGCCTGACGCCAGGACATAGGTGCCGGGACTGGGCGCGTATACCACTTTCCGCCCTGCCATGCGAACAACTTCTGTTATTCGGCGCAAACTGCTGAAACCAGACGGTCGTTGGGGTTACTGTCAGTTTCGTGTTCGCTGCAGAACGTCGTCAATTGATCCTCGAAATGGTGCGAGCGAACGGTGCCGTGTCGCTCCGTGAGCTCGCCCGTGTCGTCCAGACCTCCGAAGTGACCGTACGGCGGGACGTGCGCGCGCTGGAGGCAGAAGGACTCCTCGACCGCCGGCACGGCGGTGCGGTACTGCCGGGCGGGTTCACGCGGGAGTCCGGCTTTCCGCAGAAGTCCCATCTCGCGACCGCCGAGAAGACCGCCATCGCCGACCTCGCCGCGGGCCTCGTGGAAGAGGGCGAGGCCATCGTGGTGGGGGCGGGTACCACCACGCAGGAGCTGGCGCGCCGGCTCGCGAGGGTGCCCGGGCTCACCGTCGTCACCAACTCGCTGCTGGTGGCTCAGGCGTTGGCCCATGCCAATCGGGTGGAGGTCGTGATGACCGGCGGCACCCTGCGCGGCTCCAACTACGCCCTCGTCGGCAGCGGCGCCGAGCAGTCGCTCCAGGGCCTGAGGGTCTCCAAGGCCTTCCTGTCCGGGAGCGGGCTCACCGCCGAGCGGGGGCTGTCCACGTCCAACATGCTGTCGGCGTCCGTCGACCGCGCGCTGGTGCAGGCGGCCGCGGAGGTCGTCGTCCTCGCCGACCACACCAAGCTCGGTACGGACACGATGTTCCAGACCGTACCGACGGATGTGATCACCCGGCTGGTGACGGACGAGCCGCCCGCGCACGACGACCGGGCGGCCACCGAGTTGCAGGCCCTGGCCGATCAGGGTGTGCAGATCGCGGTCGCCGGGGCGTCGGCCGGGGGCTCCTCGCCGGGGGACCCGGGCCCGGCGGGGCGTCAGCCGCGCCGGGAGGTGCCCCTCCCCGGCCCCCGTCGCAGCCAGGTCCCCGGCGGGGGCCCGCAGTTGCGCAGCGCGACGGTCCTCGGGGAGCCCCCGACGGGGGAGCGCGCCCGCGTCGCGGACCTGCGCCGCCGTTAGGCCCTGTCGCCGAACTCCGGCCGCCGGTCTTCGCCCGCGTCCCCCGGCGCGCGGTCGCGCCCTCATCTGATCGGCTGCCATCCGGCGGGAGCGTCACGCACATGCCCCAGGGGCCGGGAACGGGAGCGCCCGGCGGGCCGAGGGTTCGGGCCGCCGGGCGCTCCCGGGTGTCGTATGTGCGGGTCAGTCCATGATCTCGCAGATCAGGGCGCCGGAGGTGACGGACGCGCCGACCTGGGCGTTGAGGCCCTTGATGGTGCCCGCCTTGTGCGCGTTCAGCGGCTGCTCCATCTTCATCGCCTCGAGGACGACGACCAGGTCGCCCTCCTTGACCTCCTGGCCCTCCTCGACGGCGACCTTGACGATCGTGCCCTGCATCGGGGAGGCGAGGGAGTCGCCGGAGGCCACCGGCCCGGACTTCTTGGCCGCGCGGCGCTTGGGCTTGGCGCCCGCCGCCAGGCCCGTACGGGCCAGCGACATGCCGAGCGACGAGGGCAGCGAGACCTCCAGGCGCTTGCCGCCCACCTCGACCACGACCGTCTCGCGGCCCGGCTCCTCCTCGGCCTCCGCCTCGGCCGGCGCCGTGAACGCCTTGATCTCGTTGACGAACTCGGTCTCGATCCACCGGGTGTGCACCCTGAACGGGTCGCCGGAACCGGTCAGTTCGGGCGCGAACGCCGGGTCCCTGACCACCGCGCGGTGGAACGGGATCGCCGTGGCCATGCCCTCGACCTGGAACTCCTCCAGCGCGCGGGAGGCACGCTCCAGCGCCTCCTTGCGGGTGCGGCCCGTGATGATCAGCTTGGCGAGCAGCGAGTCCCACGCCGGGCCGATCACGCTGCCGGACTCCACGCCCGCGTCCAGGCGGACACCGGGACCGGACGGCGGGGCGAACTTCGTCACCGTGCCGGGGGCCGGCAGGAAGTTACGGCCCGGGTCCTCGCCGTTGATGCGGAACTCGATGGAGTGGCCGCGCAGTTCGGGGTCGCCGTAGCCCAGTTCCTCGCCGTCGGCGATGCGGAACATCTCGCGGACCAGGTCGATGCCGGCGACCTCCTCGGTGACCGGGTGCTCGACCTGGAGACGGGTGTTGACCTCCAGGAAGGAGATCGTGCCGTCGTTGCCGACGAGGAACTCCACGGTGCCCGCGCCGACGTAGCCGGCCTCCTTGAGGATGGCCTTCGACGCCCCATACAGCTCATCCAGCTGCTTCTGGCTCAGGAAGGGAGCCGGGGCCTCCTCGACGAGCTTCTGGTGGCGGCGCTGAAGCGAGCAGTCGCGGGTGGACACGACGACCACGTTGCCGTGGGTGTCGGCCAGGCACTGCGTCTCCACGTGGCGGGGCCGGTCCAGATAGCGCTCGACGAAGCACTCGCCGCGGCCGAAGGCGGCCACCGCCTCACGGACCGCGGACTCGTACAGCTCGGGGACCTCTTCGAGGGTGCGGGCCACCTTCAGACCGCGCCCGCCACCGCCGAAGGCGGCCTTGATCGCGATGGGCAGGCCGTGCTCCTCGGCGAAGGCGACGACCTCGTCGGCGCCGGACACCGGGTCGGGCGTACCGGCGACCAGCGGGGCACCGGCGCGCTGGGCGATGTGCCGGGCCGCGACCTTGTCGCCCAGGTCGCGGATGGCCTGCGGCGGTGGGCCGATCCAGATCAGCCCGGCGTCCAGGACGGCCTGGGCGAAGTGGGCGTTCTCGGAGAGGAAGCCGTAACCGGGGTGGATGGCGTCCGCGCCGGAGTCCTTCGCGGCCTGGAGGACCTTCTCGATGTCCAGGTAGCTGGTGGCGGGGGTGTCGCCGCCCAGGGCGAATGCCTCGTCCGCCGCGCGGACGTGCAGGGCGTCCCGGTCCGGGTCGGCGTACACGGCCACACTCGCGATCCCGGCGTCACGGCAGGCCCGGGCGACACGGACAGCGATTTCGCCACGGTTGGCGATCAACACCTTGCGCACGTTGGCTCCCTCTCCTTGAAACAAGCCGAGTTTAGGGACTGCCGACACGACGTTTCGACCCGTCCCCAGAGGTGAGCTTGCCCACACAGAGCGTGAAACCAGGCTCACTCAACCTGCGAAATCCCTTGTCGCACCGCCGTACAGGGGAATCCACCGGAAAACCCTAGCCTTCCGGTGTGGCCAAGGTCTCTATGAAGTAGTCCTGCCGCCGGTCGTGTTTCTTTGTGGAGTCCCTACTAATGGCCCAACGAAACTTTGCCCCTGCCGGGCCTCTTGTCCCCAGGTTTACCCGTTAGTAGCGTTCGCGATGTCTCGAAGGTACTCGGAGTAACACGCAGCGCGCTCGAAGGTGGGTGGGGCCGGTGGTCCGCAGACCGGTGGCAGGGATCGTGGCGGTGGTCCTCTTCGTGGAGGCGTTCGGCATCGGGCTGCTGAACTGGTTCCTCGGCATGGTCGTGGACCGGCAGAAGATGTCACTGGCGGGGCTCGACCCGGATGCGATGGCCATGTCGTCGAAGGCGGGCGGCGTCGTCTTCGGCCTCTACTTCGCGCTGTGCGCGCTCGCCGCCCTGCTGGTGGCCGTGCGCGACCGCTCCCCGTCGGGCTTCTGGCGCATCCTGCTGATCAGCGCCGCGGTGGTGCATGCCCTGCTCGGCGCCTTCACGGTCGGTCTGGTCGGTTGGGAAGCGTTCGCCTTCCTGATGGTGGTGTTCGGGCTGATACTTCTCACCCTGATGACGTACGACCGTCAGGAGGGCCAGGTTGGCCCCCGGCCCGTGCAGGGCGACCCCGGAGGCGCCGGGAGCGCTCCAGGAGTGGCCCGTGAGGCCGGCGAGGCAGGAGAGGCGAGGGGGGCGGCGGAGCAGGGGGGAGTGCCGGAGGGCGGCGGCCCCGCACCCGTCACTCCGTGACGCCCGCGTCCGGCCCGGGGCCGGGCGACGGGCGGTCGCTCACCTCTCCTCAGCCCACAACTCGGTGATGCTCACGCCCAGTTCCGCCAGCAGCCGGCGGACCAGAGGCAGCGAGATGCCGATGACGTTGCCGTGGTTGCCGTCGATACCGTCGATGAAGGGCGCCGAGCGGCCGTCCAGGGTGAACGCACCCGCCACATAGAGCGGTTCGCCGGAGGCGACGTAGGCGGCGATCTCCTCGTCCGTCGGCTCGCCGAAGCGGACCACGGTGGACGCCGTGGCGGACGCGTACCGGCCGCTGATCGTGTCGTAGATGCAGTGGCCGGTCTGCAGGGTGCCCGCCCGGCCGCGCATCGACTTCCAGCGGGCCGTCGCCTCATCCGCGTCCGCCGGCTTGCCGAGGGCCTCGCCGTCCATGTCGAGCACCGAGTCGCAGCCGATCACCAGCGCGCCCTTCACCTCGGGCTTCGCCGCGACGACGGATGCCTTGGCCTCGGCCAGCGCGAGCGCGAGTTCCGCGGGGGTGGGTGCGGTGACGGCGTCCTCGTCGACCCCGCTGACTATGACCTCGGGGTCGAGGCCGGCCTGCCGGAGCAGCCCGAGGCGGGCGGGGGACTGGGACGCGAGTACCAAGCGGCGGCGGGACTGATCGGTCATGCGCTCAGCGTATCGGCGCGCTTCACCTGATGCCGATGACGATCATTGCCAGCAGGCTGGCCAGCGCCATCAGGACCCCGAGTCGCCGCAACATCTCCTGCATGTCGCGCAGTTCCTTCGGCGGCTCGTTCTCGGGGTCGGACCACAGCATGCCTTCGATCGTGCGGCCGGGCGCGTCCCGGCGCCTGAGTACGCGTACTCAACTTCGCCGTGCGGCCGGCCGGAGCCCTGGGCTCGCCTCGGGCCCGGCCATCGTGGGGCCCCCGGGAACGGGGCGCCCGGACCGGCTCGGGGAGGCCGGAGCGGTGCGGAGGGCGGCGATCGGTCGGCCGGCGTTTCTGCGGCCGACGGGACGGCTGGACCGGCCGCCGGTCCACTCGCTCGCCGGCGGGATCGAGAGTCCGTACCGGCCCCCGGCGCGCGGATCGGCCATGGCGCGTCGGATCCACGTGAACCTCCGGGCCCCTCGACCGAGTGCCGGGCGACTCGGCCGCCGGGGGCATGCGTCTGTCCCGTGTGGGCTTGGCGGCCTGGTGCCGCGTCGGGTGGCCTGCGGCCGGTTGCGGCCGGTCCGGGGCCCGAGCGCGAGGCAACCGTTCGCCGGGGCGGCCGACGGTGTGCCGGGCGACCCGCCGGTGGCTGCCCGGGCCGGGGGCGGGTCGTGCCGCCGGCCGGTGGCCCCGCCCGGGTCCGGCCCGGGCGGGGCGATGAGTGGCTAGCCCGGCCAGTACGTGCGGCTCCACGCCGTCCGGCTCGGCTGGGGCAGTCGGTGGGTGGCGATGCGGGCCGGGTCGGCCCAGGAGTCCCTGTCCCGCGCCACGCCGGGCGGTATGGAGGCCGCCGCCGCGGCGCGGGCTCGGACCACCGCCAGTGCGGCGGCCAGCTCCTCCGGGGTCGGATTGCCCCGTACGACCTTGATCGTCATGTCCGCTCCCACGGGTCCGGGGGTTTACAGGGGGATGTTGCCGTGCTTCTTCGGGGGCAGCGATTCCCGCTTGGTGCGCAGCTGACGCAGCGCCCGCACGACATGGCGGCGGGTGTCGGACGGCATGATCACCGCGTCGATGTAGCCCCGCTCGGCCGCGACGTAGGGGTTGAGGAGGGTGTCCTCGTACTCCCGGATCAGCCGGGCGCGGGTCGCCTCACCCTCTCCTGACTCCTCCGCCTCGGCGATGGTGCGGCGGTGCAGGATGTTGACCGCGCCCTGCGCGCCCATCACCGCGATCTGGGCGGTCGGCCAGGCCAGATTCACATCCGCGCCCAGGTGCTTGGAGCCCATGACGTCGTACGCCCCGCCGAACGCCTTGCGGGTGATCACCGTGATCAGCGGGACGGTCGCCTCGGCGTAGGCGTAGATCAGCTTGGCGCCGCGGCGGATGATGCCGGTGTGCTCCTGGTCGACGCCGGGCAGGAACCCGGGCACGTCGACAAAGGTGATCACGGGCACGTTGAAGGCGTCGCAGGTGCGCACGAAGCGGGCCGCCTTCTCGCTCGCGTCGATGTCGAGGCAGCCGGCGAACTGCATCGGCTGGTTGGCGACGATGCCCACCGGGCGGCCCTCGACCCGGCCGAAGCCGGTGACGATGTTCGGCGCGAACAGCGGCTGTGTCTCGAGGAACTCGGCGTCGTCCAGGATGTGCTCGATCACCGAGTGCATGTCGTACGGCTGGTTGGCGCTGTCCGGGACCAGCACGTCCAGTTCGCGGTCCTCGTCGGTGACCGACAGGTCCGCGTCCTCCGGGAAGGCCGGGGGCTCGGACAGGTTGTTGGACGGCAGGTACGACAGCAGCTGCTTGACGTACTCGATCGCGTCCTTCTCGTCCCCGGCCATGTGGTGCGCCACGCCGGAGGCCGTGTTGTGGGTGCGGGCGCCGCCCAGCTCCTCGAAGCCGACGTCCTCGCCGGTGACCGTCTTGATGACGTCCGGGCCGGTGATGAACATGTGCGAGGTCTGGTCGACCATCACCGTGAAGTCGGTGATCGCGGGGGAGTAGACCGCGCCGCCCGCACAGGGGCCGACGACCAGGCTGATCTGCGGGATCACTCCGGAGGCGTGGGTGTTGCGGCGGAAGATCTCGCCGTACGCGCCCAGCGACGCGACGCCCTCCTGGATGCGGGCGCCGCCGGAGTCGTTGATCCCGATGACCGGGCAGCCGGTCTTGAGGGCGAAGTCCATGACCTTGACGATCTTCTGGCCGTAGACCTCGCCCAGGGCCCCGCCGAAGACCGTGAAGTCCTGGGAGAACACCGCGACGGGCCGGCCGTCCACGGTGCCGTATCCGGTCACGACGCCGTCTCCGTACGGGCGGTTCTTGTCCAGCCCGAAGTTGGTCGAGCGGTGCCGGGCGAACTCGTCCAACTCGACGAACGAGTCCTCGTCCAGCAACAGCTCGATCCGCTCACGGGCCGTCAGCTTGCCCTTGGCGTGCTGTTTTTCGACGGCGCGCTCCGAGCCGGCGTGCGTCGCCTCCTGGACACGGCGCTGTAGGTCCGCCAGCTTGCCCGCGGTGGTGTGAATGTCGATCTCTTCCGGCTCGGACATCGGGATGCGGCTCCCTGCCTGCTCTATGGGGACGTGAGGGTGAGGTGCAACGAGAATGCTCAGAAGAACGAACGGTTACTCATCCGTAGCGTAGTGGGGGTGCCCACTGATCAGCAGTGCGGCGTTTACCACACCTAGGGTGGCTTGCATGATGCCGCGAGATGCCTCAGACGAGAACGATCGCCGGAACGACGCCGCGGGCGGCGGCGGCCGCTGGTCCGACCTGGAACGGCCGCCCCTGAACGCCGCCGCGCTGCGCCACGCGATGGTGCGCGAGGGCGGCCTGTGGTCCGGGATCGACGTGGTGCAGCGCACCGGGTCCACCAACAGCGACCTTGTGGCCCTCGCCGCGGCCGGCCGGGCCGCCGAGGGCGCCGTCCTGGTCGCCGAGGAGCAGAACGCGGGGCGCGGACGGCTGGACCGCACCTGGACGGCCCCGGCCCGCTCGGGCCTGTTCTTCTCCGTCCTGCTCCGGCCCGCCGGCGTGCCGATCGCCCGCTGGGGCTGGCTGCCGCTGCTCGCCGGGGTCGCCGTCGCGACGGGGCTCTCCCGGGCCGCGGGCGTCGACACGGCACTCAAGTGGCCCAACGACCTGCTGGTCACCGTGGGTGAACAGGAGCGCAAGGCGGGAGGAATCCTCGCGGAGCGCGCGGGCGAGGACGGGGTCGTCGTGGGTGTCGGCATCAATGTCACGCTCCGGGAGGACGAGCTGCCGGTGCCCACCGCGGGCTCCCTGGCCCTCGCGGGCGCCCGCACCACGGACCGCGACCCGCTGCTGCGGGCGGTGCTGCGCTCGCTGGAGGACTGGTACGGCCGGTGGCGCGCGGCCGACGGCGACCCGGCGGTCTGCGGCCTTCAGGAGACGTACGCGGCCGGGAGCGCCACGCTGGGTCGCCTCGTCCGCGCGGAACTGCCGGGCGACCGGTCCATCACCGGCGAGGCGGTGGCGATCGACGGTGACGGCCGGCTGGTGCTCGCGACACAGGACGGGGTGCAGGAACCCGTGGGGGCCGGAGACATCGTGCACCTTCGGCTTGCGTGAGCGAGGGGACGTGGTGTTCTTGCGGCCCGCCTGAGCGGGGGCACGTCGTGCACCATTGGCCCCGGTGAGCACGCCCATGCCCCTGTCGTCGGCCGCTCCTGAAGGAGTGAGCTACCGCACACCTGCCGTAGAGTTGACCGCGGTCGATACCTGACCGTGGCCAGATCGGAAGGGCAGCACGCGTGACCGTCGACGACACGGGCTCGGGCACGGGCGTACACCCCGCCCCCGACGGTGAACCGGGGCGGGACGCTCACGCCGAGCCCGAGGAGAACCCCCTCGCGCTCCGCCTGGAGCAGCTCATCCTGGGGGCCGAGCGCCGGTACACCCCCTTCCAGGCGGCCCGTAGTGCGGGCGTCTCCATGGAGCTGGCGTCCCGCTTCTGGCGGGCGATGGGCTTCGCGGACATAGGGCAGGCCAAGGCCCTCACGGAGGCGGACGTTCTGGCCCTGCGCCGCCTGGCCGGTCTGGTCGAGGCGGGACTGCTGAGCGAGGCGATGGCGGTGCAGGTGGCCCGTTCCACCGGGCAGACCACCGCCCGGCTGGCCGAGTGGCAGATCGACTCCTTCCTTGAGGGCCTCACGGAGCCTCCCGAGCCCGGCATGACCCGTACCGAGGTCACGTATCCCCTGGTCGAGCTGCTCCTGCCGGAGCTGGAGGAGTTCCTCATCTATGTCTGGCGGCGCCAGCTCGCCGCCGCGACCGGCCGGGTCGTCCAGGCCGCCGACGACGAGGAGATGGTGGACCGCCGGCTCGCCGTCGGTTTCGCGGACCTCGTCGGCTTCACGCGTCTGACGCGCCGCATGGAGGAGGAGGAACTCGGCGAACTCGTCGAGGCGTTCGAGACGACCGCGGCCGACCTGGTCGCCGCGCACGGCGGCCGCCTCATCAAGACGCTGGGCGACGAGGTGCTGTACGCGGCGGACGACGCCGGTACGGCCGCGGAGATCGCCCTTCGCCTCATCGAGACGATGGCCAACGACGAGACGATGCCGGAACTGCGCGTGGGCATCGCCTTCGGCACGGTGACCACCCGGATGGGCGATGTGTTCGGTACGACGGTGAACCTGGCCAGCCGGCTCACCTCCATAGCGCCGCGGGACGCGGTTCTGGTCGACGGCGCGTTCGCGGAGGAGCTGATCCGCACGGCAGAGGCCCCCGCCTCCGAGACGGAGGCCGCCGAGGCCGCGGCGACCGCGGAGAAGGAGGGCAAGGAGCCGCCCTCGTACCGTTTCGCGCTCCAGCCGATGTGGCAGCGTCCGGTGCGTGGCCTCGGAGTGATCGAGCCGTGGCTGCTGACGCGGCGGGACGGGATGCCGTAGGAGGGCGCCGTCGGGCGCTCAGCCGCCCAGTACGGGCAGCCCGTTGACGCACAGCCCCACGGTCGGGACGCACAGGCCCGGAGGATTCGGGGCGGGCGCGGGCGTCTGCGTGGGGGCGGTCGTGGAGGGGGCGGGCCGCGGGGCGGTGGGTGCCGGGGCAGCCGGGGATCCGTGCGTACCGGAGGCCGTCGGCGTCGACGGAGCCTCGGGAATGCCGGTCGAGGGGTCTAGGGCGCGGGAGGCCGGGGAGGACGGCGCGCCGGAGGGGCGCGTGGCCGGCGTCGCGGCCGGGCTCGCGCCCGCCGCCCGTATGACGGCGGTGGTGGACGGGCGGTCCGCGCTTCCGGATGGCACGGCTCCGGCCGTTCCGACCGTGGCCGCCGTGTCGGTGGCGTCGATGCGGGGCGCGGCCTCGGCGGTCCCGCCCCCGCCCGTGACCGTCTCCGGAGCGAGGCGTACGAGGCTCAGGGCCCCGGCGGCGAGCGCGAACCCGCCTACCGCGAGGGCCACCCGCCGGGGACGCGGCTTACGGTGCCGGCCCGCGGGACGGAACCAGAGGGGGCCCGTGGCTCCGTGCGCGGTGGTCGTGGTCTCGCCGGTGGCCGTGTCCGTCGTCATGCTCGTCCCTCCCCGGGCTGCCCGCACTTCCCCCGATGCGCTCTGGCGGTGGGCAGGTTATGTGCCGATTGGGGGGAGGCGGGGCCGAGAAGGGCCGAATGTCACTCGAAAGGGGACGGGGGTGGGCTGTGAGGGCGTGGGTGGCCGTGTTCTGCGGAGGATCATGGCGGCTTTCGCGGGGACGCTTCGGCTGCGATGATCGGACGGTCGATAGTTAACCCGCGTTAACCGGGAGGGTGTCATGGCGGAGCAGGCGGACGAGCGGCGGTTCGGCGAGTACGTCGTCGTACGGCGGCACGCGTACGTCGCGGAGCTGGCGCTGGACCGGCCCAAGGCGATGAACGCGGTGTCCACCGAGATGGCGCGCTCGATCGCCGAGGCCTGCGAGCACCTGGCCGCCGACCGGGACGCCCGGGTGACCGTGCTGACCTCGACGCACGAGCGGGCGTTCTGCGTGGGTGCGGACCTGAAGGAGCGGAACTCCTTCACGGACGCCGATCTGGTGCGCCAGCGCCCCGTCGCCCGGGCCGCGTACACCGGGGTCCTGGAGCTGCCGATGCCGACGATCGCCGCGGTACACGGGTTCGCACTGGGCGGTGGCTTCGAGCTGGCGCTGTCCTGCGACCTGATCGTGGCGGACGGCACGGCGGTGGTCGGGCTGCCCGAGGTGTCCGTCGGGGTGATCCCGGGCGGCGGCGGCACCCAGCTGCTGCCCCGCCGGGTGGGCGCGGCCCGCGCGGCGGAGCTGATCTTCACCGCGCGGCGGCTCCAGGCGGTCGAGGCGCGGGGGCTCGGGCTGATCGACGAGCTGGTCGCGGAGGGCCGGGACCGTGAGGAGGCGCTCGCTCTCGGGGCCCGTATCGCCGCGAACTCCCCGGTGGGGCTGCGGGCCGCGAAGCGTGCCCTGCGGCTGGGCCACGGCCTCGATCTGCGGGCCGGACTCGAGGTCGAGGACGCGGCATGGCGCTCGGTGGCGTTCTCGGGCGACCGCGCGGAGGGGGTGGCCGCCTTCAACGAGAAGCGCAGCCCCCAGTGGCCGGGCGAGTAGCCCCGGACGGGGCGGGGGCCGCACTCCGGCGGGCGGGCGCTTGGCCTTCAGCCGGCGAGGCGGGCGCCCCGTGACGGCGGTGAACGGTCCCGTCGCGGCGGGGCGTGTGGTCCCCGGGGATGCCGACCCCTGATCGCCGCACCGATGTCTCATGTGGTGCTGATCGTCCCTAGCCTGGAGTCGTGGTCGAGGACAGCCGGCTGAAGGCCGTGGTGGCGCTGGCGCAGGGGATGGCTGCGGCGCACACTCCGCCGGAGACCTGGCGGGCCGCCGCACTGGGGGCGTGCCGGGCGCTCGCCGGGAGCTTCGCCGCGCTCTCCGTATGGGAGCGCGAGGGCGGACGGCTGCGGGTCCTCGTGAACGTCGGGGACCGCGCGCCCGACGAGGAGGAGTTCCCCGAGGGTGAGACGTACCCGGTGCACCAGTTCCCGGAGATCACCGAGTTCCTGCACGAGCGCTGGGCGGGCGGCGGCGGTCCGAGTGCCTGGGTGGAAACCGTGCGGGGGCCCGCCGAGGGGCACGCCGGATACTCCCACCAGCGGGTCTCCGCACTGCGCCGCCGCGGCCGTGGCTGCTGTGTCGTCGCGCCCGTCCTGCTGCACGGCCGTGCCTGGGGCGAGTTGTATGTCGCCCGCGCGGCCGACGCGCCCCTCTTCGACCGTTCCGACGCCGATTTCGCCACGGTCCTCGCCTCCGTCGTCGCCGCGGGCCTCGCCCAGTCCGAGCGCCTGGAGGAGGCCCGCAGGCTCGCCTTCACCGACGCGCTCACCGGCCTGGCCAACCGCCGTGCCGTCGATGTGCGCCTGGAGGAGGCGATCGAACGGCACCGCGGCGACGGGGAGGCGGTCTCGCTCGTCATCTGCGACCTGAACGGGCTCAAGCGGGTCAACGACACCCGAGGACACGCCGCGGGCGACCGGCTCCTGGAACGCTTCGGATCGGTCCTCTCGCTGTGCGGGGCCATGCTGCCGGGCGCCCTCGTCGCCCGCCTCGGCGGGGACGAGTTCTGTCTGCTCGCGGTCGGCCCGCCGGCCGACGAGGTGGTCCGGATCGCGGACGAAGTGTGCCGGCGCGCCGCGGAGTTGGAGATGGGCGACGGCGTCGCCTGTGGGGTCGCCTCCACGGAGGATCCGATCGGTCCGGTCCGCTCGGCCCGCCGGCTGTTCCGGCTCGCGGACGCGGCGCAGTACCGTGCCAAGGCGCTGGGTGCCACGAAGCCCGTGGTCGCGGGCCGCGAGGGGCCCGACGACCCGGTCGTACGGCTGGCCGACGCACCGCCTCCCGCGGCGGGGGAGCGCCGCCGTATCCGCGGCCGTCGCTGACGGCCGGCTCCGGGCGGCGGTAAGGGGCCCACCCGCTACCCACTTGTGACACCACTCGCGGCACCACCCTAGTGACATCCCGGAATTCACTGCGTACGCTCCTGAATATGGATATGCACACTGTGGTGGTGGGGACGTCCGGGCTGACCGCATCCGACGTGCTCGCCGTGGCGCGGGCGGATGCCAGGGTCGAGATCTCGCAGGAGGCCCGCGCGGCCCTGGCGGCGGCCCGCGAGATCGTGGACGCGCTGGCGGCGAAGCCGGATCCGGTCTACGGCGTCAGCACCGGCTTCGGCGCCCTGGCGACCCGGCACATCGGCCAGGAGCTGCGCACCCAGCTCCAGCGCAACATCGTCCGCTCGCACGCGGCCGGGATGGGCCCGCGGGTGGAGCGGGAGGTCGTCCGCGCTCTGATGTTCCTCCGGCTGAAGACCGTCTGCTCCGGTCACACCGGTGTGCGCCCCGAGGTCGCCCAGACCATGGCGGACCTCCTCAACGCCGGCATCACCCCGGTCGTCCACGAGTACGGCTCGCTCGGCTGCTCCGGCGACCTGGCTCCCCTCTCCCACTGTGCGCTGACGCTGATGGGCGAGGGTGAGGCCGAGGGCCCCGACGGCGTCGTACGCCCCGCTGCCGAACTCCTCGCCGAGCACGGCATCACCCCCGTCGAGCTGCGCGAGAAGGAGGGCCTCGCGCTCCTCAACGGCACCGACGGCATGCTCGGCATGCTGATCATGGCTCTGGCGGACCTGGAGACGCTGTACAAGTCGGCCGACGTCACGGCGGCGCTCTCGCTGGAGGCCCTGCTCGGCACGGACAAGGTGCTCGCGCCGGAACTGCACGCCATCCGCCCGCACCCCGGGCAGGGCGCCTCGGCCGCCAACATGCTGGCGGTGCTGAAGGATTCCGGCCTGACGGGCCACCACCAGGACGACGCGCCGCGCGTCCAGGACGCCTACTCGGTGCGGTGCGCCCCGCAGGTCGCGGGCGCCGGCCGGGACACGCTGGCGCACGCCCGTCTGGTCGCCGAGCGGGAGTTGGCGTCGGCGGTGGACAACCCGGTGGTCCTGCCCGACGGGCGCGTGGAATCGAACGGAAACTTCCACGGTGCACCGGTGGCGTATGTGCTTGACTTCCTGGCGATCGCGGCGGCGGACCTGGCGTCGATCGCGGAGCGCCGCACCGACCGCCTGCTGGACAAGAACCGGTCGCACGGCCTGCCGCCGTTCCTCGCGGACGACGCGGGCGTCGACTCCGGTCTGATGATCGCCCAGTACACGCAGGCGGCGCTGGTGAGCGAGATGAAGCGCCTGGCCGTGCCGGCCTCCGCTGACTCGATCCCGTCCTCCGCGATGCAGGAGGACCATGTCTCGATGGGCTGGTCGGCGGCGCGCAAGCTGCGCACGACCGTGGACAACCTGACCCGGGTGCTGGCGATCGAGCTGTACGCGGCGAGCCGGGCCGTCGAGCTGCGCGAGGGCCTGACCCCGGCCCCCGCCAGCCGGGCGGCGATCGCGGCGCTGCGCGCGGCGGGCGCCGAGGGCCCGGGCCCGGACCGCTTCCTGGCCCCGGACCTCGCGGCGGCGGACGCCTTCGTACGGTCGGGGCGGCTCCTGGCGGCCGTGGAGAATGTCACCGGGCCGCTGGCGTAAGGGCCAGGGTCCTCAGGGCCGCCGCCACCCCGTGGCGGCGGCCCTTCGCACGCCTCGCCTCCGTCAGCAGACCTCCATGCGCTCCCTGCGCACCGAGTAGGTCACGAAGCCCGCGCCCAGGCACAGGAAGAGGGCGCCGCCCACCACGTACGGCGTGGTGTCCACGCTTCCGGTGTCGGCGAGTTGGGTCTGAGTCGCCGTACCGTCCGTCGCCGTACCGTCCGCCGACGTGGCCGTCTGTGCGAAGCCGGTGTCCGTCGCGTCGGTCGTCGTCGCGTTTCTCGTGGTGCTCTCTTCCGCGGACGTCCGGGTGGACACCGCCGTCTGCCGGGCCGGCGCCTCGGGTGTCGCGTTGGCGGAGGGGACGAACCACAGGGCGCCCAGCAGCGTTCCCGCCGCGGTGGCGGTCAGCAAGGTCCGGCGTGCGGTGGACGACGATCGACGTGCGGCGGACACGGAATACCGATCCCCCCTGGGACGTTGCGAATTGGCCGTGTGCGGCGATGCTAGTGAAAGTCGCGGGTCGTGGGAAAGTCGCGGCCCCCGCACGCCGTACGCTCCCGTCATGAGCACTTCTGAGACATCACGGTTTGTCCGGCTTCGAGTGGAAATGGTTGTCGAGGTTCGCGACCCCGGCGCCGTCACCAAGGACGCGTTGCGCCGTGTCGCGGAGGACACGGACATGCCCGAGGGCGAGCGCGCCTACACCGAGAGCGCGGTGACGGAGGATCCCGCCGAGGCGCTCGCTTATCTCATCGACCCGGCCGAGCTGCTCGGCCGGGTGTCGGGGGTCGAGCTCGCCCAGGCGTCCTGGAGCAGCGAGCAGATCGACTACGACCCGGATTCCCCCGACTGGGTCCTCGACGACGATGACGAGGCGGAGAGGGACGGGTACTGACGAGGGGGCCGGACTCGGCCGAGGTGCTTTGGGGCAATCGTGACCCCGGGTGGTAGCCGTCGCCCGGGGTCGCGTCGTCTCAAGTGGAGTTCCGCCACGACCGCGCGACATGACGACGACGGTGTGACCCGCGCAACGGGGTGACTCTTCAGGCGCCCGTGGGGAAGACGTGGTGTGGCCCACACCTCGGCCGGATGTGGAACGGGGCGTACCGGCCGTAGCGTTGAAGCTTCTTGCGGGGGCTGGTAGGGGCTTTTGGGGATTCGGCAACGATGGAGAAGCGTGTGATGACGGACAGTAAGCGGCGCAAGGGTCTGGTGACCGCGTCCGCACTGCTCGGCGGAGTGCTGATGCTCACCGCGTGCAGCGGGGGCAACAAGGCGGACGGTGGCGGCGGGGGTGACTCCACCTCCCAGGCCAAGGTCGACGAGGCGGCCGCCCAGAAGACCTCCGAGGCACAGATCAAGATCACGCCGGCTGACGGCTCCGACAACGCCTCCATCAACAACGCGGCCAAGGTGACGGTCGCCAAGGGTGTCCTGAGCGACGTCACCATGACCACCGCGTCCGGCACGCCCGTCGCGGGTCAGATATCCGCCGACAAGAAGAGCTGGGCGCCCAGCGGCCAGCTGGAGCGGGCGACGACGTACAAGATCGCCGCGACGGCCAAGGACTCCGCGGGCCGCGAGGCCCATGAGAACGCCTCGTTCACGACCGTGGCGCCGGCCCACTCCTTCATAGGCAACTTCACGCCGGAGAGCGGCTCCACCGTCGGCGTCGGCATGCCGGTCTCGATCAATTTCGACAAGGCCATCACCAACAAGGCCGCCGTGCAGAAGGGCATCACCGTCACCTCCAGCAGCGGGCAGGAGGTCGTCGGGCACTGGTTCGGCGCCAACCGGCTCGACTTCCGTCCCGAGCAGTACTGGAAGGAAGGCTCCACCGTCACGATGAAGCTCAACCTCGACGGCGTCGAGGGCACGAGCGGCGTGTACGGCGTGCAGCAGAAGACGGTCACCTTCAAGATCGGCCGCAACCAGGTCTCCTACGTCGACGCGAAGACCAAGCAGATGAAGGTCACGCAGGACGGCAAGACCGTCAAGACCATCCCGATCTCCGCCGGCGCGCCCGACCACACCACGTACCAGGGCCAGATGGTGATATCCGAGAAGTTCACCCAGACCCGGATGAACGGCGCGACGGTCGGCTTCAAGGACTCCGACGGCAAGGGCGAGTACGACATCAAGGACGTGCCGCACGCCATGCGCCTGACCACGTCCGGCACCTTCATCCACGGCAACTACTGGGGCTCGCCCTCCGTCTTCGGCAGCGTCAACACCAGCCACGGCTGCGTCGGCCTCCAGGACAAGAAGGGCGCCAATGACCCGGGCACGCCCGCCGCGTGGTTCTACGGCAACTCGATCGTCGGTGATGTCGTGGTCGTCTCGAACACCGGTGACAAGACCGTCTCCCCGGACAACGGCCTCAACGGCTGGAACATGAGCTGGGCCGCGTGGAAGGCGGGCTCGGCCGTCTGACCCGCCGGACGCCGGCACACCCCACCCGATGCCGCCGACCGCCCCTCCCGGGCAGTCGGCGGCATCGCCGTTCCGCCGGGCCCGCACGCGGATTGCCGGGCGCGCACGGCCCGGCCGGCGGCCCGCCGCGGTCTGGACGAATCCGTCCGGGACGAGATCACGGGCGTACTGGAGACCCTGTGGAAGGAGCACGGGCTGACCTTCCTGATGGTCACTCACGACTCCGCGATCGCGAGGAAGGCTCCGCGGCTCGTGACCATCCGCGAGGGCCGGATCACGGTCGAGGAGAACGCCGCCTCGCAGGGCTTTTGAAAGCGCCGGCGTCGCGTCCCAACTCGTTATCCATGCCTCTATTGAGGCAGTGATCAGCCTCCCGGCATACTGCGTGGCTCGGGGGGTTGACGTACGTCTGTGCGGACCCCTCCGGCCGGGTGAGCGGGGAGTTCATCCGGTACCTGACCTCCAGGGGGAGTTTTGCGCAGACAAGTGAAGAGAGCATGCGCGGCGACCGTGGCCACGGCCGCCGCCGTGGCGCTGGCGGCGGGTATGACCAGCCCGGCGTCGGCGAAGCCGAAGACCGCGAAGCGCCCCGCCGCCGCGGGCCTGACGGCCCAGCAGCGGATCACCCTGATCACCGGTGACCGTGTCGTGGTCGACGCCAAGGGCCGTGTCGTCGGCCTGGAGCGGGCGAAGGGCCGCGGAAACGTTCCGGTGCAGGTGCGCAGGGTCGCCGGCCACACCTTTGTGGTGCCGGCCGACGCGGCCGCCATGATCGCCTCCGGGAAGCTCGACCGGCGGCTGTTCGACATCAGCGCACTCAACAGCTCCCGGACCCGCAAGGACCGGAGCAACGGCCTGAAGGTCATCGTCGGCTACCGGGGCGCCGCGAGCTCCGCGAAGGCCGAGGTGCGGGAGGCGGGCACCCTCCGCCGGACCCTGAAGTCCCTCAACGCGGACGCGGTCCAGGCACCCCAGCGGGACGCGGCCGAGCTGTGGAAGGCCGTCACCGACGGCGACCGCACCGCCTCCGGGGTCGCGCACGTCTGGCTCGACGGCGTCCGCAGGGCCGGCCTCGACAAGTCCGTGCCGCAGATCGGCGCCCCGACGGCCTGGCGTGCGGGCTACGACGGCAAGGGCGTCAAGGTCGCCGTGCTCGACACCGGTGTCTACGCCGACCACCCGGACCTCAAGGGCCAGGTGATCCAGTCCAAGAACTTCTCCACCGCCGCCACCGCCGCCGACAAGGTCGGCCACGGCACCCACGTGGCGTCCATCGTGGCCGGCACCGGCGCCAAGTCGCACGGCAGGTACAAGGGCGTCGCACCCGGTGCGAAGATCCTCAGCGGCAAGGTCCTGGACGACCAGGGGTACGGCGACGACTCCGGCATCCTCGCCGGCATGGAGTGGGCCGCTCAGCAGGGCGCCGACATCGTCAACCTGAGCCTGGGCGGCCCGGACACCCCCGGGACCGACCCGCTCGAGGCCGAGGTCGACAAGCTGTCCGAGCAGAAGGGCATCCTGTTCGCCATCGCCGCCGGCAACGACGGCGAGATGGGCGGCCGGACCGTCGGCTCCCCGGGCAGCGCGGCCGACGCGCTCACCGTCGGCGCCGTCGACGACGGTGACAGGCTGGCGCCGTTCTCCAGCCGCGGCCCGGGTCTCGACGGGGCGATCAAACCCGATGTGACCGCTCCCGGTGTGGACATCACCGCCGCCGCGGCCCCCGGCAGCCTCATCGACAAGGAGGTCGGCGAGAGTCCGGCCGGCTACCTGACCATCTCGGGCACGTCGATGGCGACCCCGCATGTCGCGGGCGCCGCCGCCATCCTCAAGCAGGAGCACCCGGACTGGACGTTCGCGGAGCTGAAGTCCGCGCTGACGGGCTCCGCCAAGGGCGGCAAGTACACCCCGTTCCAGCAGGGTTCCGGCCGGATCGCGGTGGACCGGGCGATCAGGCAGACCGTGCTCGCCGGCCCGTCGTCCCTGAGCTTCGGCGTCGCGCAGTGGCCGCACACCGACGACGAGCCGGTCACCAAGCAGCTGACGTACCGCAATGTCGGCAAGACCGACGTCACCCTGTCGCTCTCGCTGACCGCCACCGACCCCGAGGGCCGGGCCGTACCGGCCGGTTTCTTCACGCTCGGCGAAAAGACGCTCACCGTCCCGGCGGGCGGCACGGCCTCGGTCCCGGTCAGCGCCGACACCAGGCTGGGCGGCAGCACCAACGGCGCCTACTCGGCGTATGTGACGGCGACGGGCGGCGGCCACAGCGTACGCACGGCCGCGGCCGTGGAGCGCGAGGCGGAGTCGTACGACGTCACCCTGAAGTACGTCGACCGTGACGGGCAGAGCCCCGTCCACCTGTCCGACCTGACGGACATCTCGCCCAAGGGCGACGGGCGGGACTACTTCTCCCGGAGCTCCGACGACACCGTGACGCTCCGGGTGCCCAAGGGCACGTACCTGCTCGACTCGGTCTCGACGAAGAACCCGGCCTCCTTCGAGGGCGGCGCGGACTGGCTGGTCCAGCCCAAGCTGAACGTCGTCGAGAACACCACGGTCACCCTCGACCTGAACCGGACCAGGGCCGCCGACATCACCGTGCCGGACGCCGCCGCCAAGCCGGTGTCCGCGACGGTCTCGTACACCTACGAGACGGCGGACACGAGCTCCGGCACCGCTCTCATCGTGCCGTCCTTCCAGGACCTGCGCGTCGCGCACGTCGGCCCCGCGGTGTCCTCCGGGCTCCGGCAGAGCTGGTTCGGCCAGTGGAGCAAGGGCGGCGCGGCCGAGTACGACGTCTTCACCGGCGCCCATGTCAACAGGCTCGAGGGCGGGCACGTCCACCACTACAAGGCCGGCGAGCTGGCCACGCTGAAGGTGAACCTCGGCTCGGCGAGCAGCAACAAGACCGGTGCGGTCGGCGTCTACGCCGAACTGCCGAACGACTTCGCCGCAAACGTCCCGGTCGAGCAGAAGCTGCGCAGCACCCGCACGCTGCATGTGTCGACCGGCGAGAAGGCCCGGTGGGCGCTCGACTTCGCGCAGTTCGGCGGCAAGAGCAACGCCGCGGGCTTCCCGGTCGCGGAGGCGTACTACACGGACGAGGAGCCCGGGGCGTTCCAGGCGGGCAAGAGCTACACCAGGAGCTTCAACGAGGCCGTCTTCGGGCCGAAGATCACCTCCGACTACGGCATCTTCCGTGAGGGCAACCAGATCTACGGCCTTCTGCCGCTGTTCGCCGACGGCCAGGCGCACACCGGTTCCTCGGACTTCATGTCGGTGAAGACGACGCTGTACCGCAACGGCACCGAGGTCGGCTCGAACAGCGACCCGCTGTTCGGATTCAAGGCCTTCACGGTGCCGTCCGGTGACGCCTCGTACAAGCTGACGACCTCTGTCGTCCGCAGTGTGAAGGTCGCCGCCGCGTCCACCCGCATCGACGCGAGCTGGACGTTCAGGTCCAAGAAGGCCGACGACGCCAAGCTGCCCACCTCCTCGGTCCGCTTCGGCGCGACCACCGGCCTGGACAGCCGTGTGGGGGCCGGCAAGACGGTCACGATCCCGGTGACCGTGCAGGGTTCGGCCGCGGGCCGCAACCTGCGCTCCCTCGGGGTGTGGGTGTCGTACGACTACGGCAAGACCTGGAAGAAGCTGACGGTCCGGCACGGCACCATCACCTACGAGAACCCGGCGAAGGGCCAGGGCCTGTCGTTCCATGCCAAGATCGCCGACAAGAAGGGCAACAAGTCGACGATCTCGATCTACAACGCGTTCTACGGCAAGTGAGCCACTGACGGACGGTCCGCCGGAAGCACTTCTTCCGGCGGGCCGTTCCCGGTCCGGGGCGGCCCCGTGAGGCGGGGCGGGGTCAGGGGCGGTGTGCCGTGGTGCCCGCGCGGGTCGCGTCCGTGCCCCAGCTCGCCAGCAGCCGCAGCGCCTCCGCCGACCCGGAGCCCGGCTCGGCGTGGTACGTCACCAGCGCCAGCTCACTGTCGTCGGGGACCCTGAACGACTCGAACTGCAAAGCCAGTTCACCCACCAGCGGATGCCGTAGCAGCTTCAGCCCGTGGCTCTTCTCCTTGACGTCGTGCGTCGCCCACAGCCGCCGGAACTCCTCGCTCTTCACCGACAGCTCCCCGACCAGCGCCGACAGCCGGGGATCGTCCGGGTGGCACCCCGCCTCGTACCGCAGCTGGCGCACGATGTCGATCGCCTTCTGCTCCCAGTCCACGAACAGGTCGTGGTACTCGGTCCGCAGGAACGCCATCCGCGCCCAGTTCCGCTCCTGCTGCGGCATCTCGCCCCAGTCCCCGAAGACGGCCGCGGCCATCCGGTTCCATGCGAGGATCTCGGCACGCCGCCCCACGAGGTACGCCGGGACGCCGTCGAAGGAGTCCAGCAGCTGGCGCAGCGACGCGCGTACGTGCTGCGAGCGCGCCGACGGCTTCTTCTTGTGCGCCTTCGGCTTGGCGAGATGCGTCAGATGCGCGTGCTCCGCGTCGGACAGGCGCAGCGCCCGGGCGATCGCGTCGAGTACCTCCGCGGACACATTGCGTCCGTTGCCCTGCTCCAGACGCGTGTAGTACGCCACGGACACCCCGGCCAGCTGCGCCAGCTCCTCGCGCCGCAGCCCCGGCACACGCCGGTGCCGTCCGAAGTGCGGCAGCCCCACGTCCTCGGGCTTGAGCCGGGCCCGCCGGCTGCGCAGGAACTCGCTGAGCTCGGCGCGCCGGTCCAGGCCCTGACCGGCGCCCACGGCGGGCGCCTGCACGGAGTCGGGCTGTTCGTCCATGCGTCCAGTATTCCCGGTCGTACGCGTGTGAGCCTGACCCCGCCAGTGGTAGGACCGGCGAACGTAGGCAGAGCCGTGGCCTGGGTGGAAGCCCTGCCGGCAGGGAGGCTGGACGTCGTGCCCGGCAGAAGGCAGCCGGGCACGCGACCTCCAAGGAGTGATCTCCGGCATGACCACCGTTGCTGCGTACGCCGCACCCGCCGCCAAGGCGCCGCTCGAGCGCACCACCATCGAGCGCCGCGAGGTCGGCGAGTTCGACGTCCTGATCGACATCAAGTTCGCCGGCATCTGCCACTCGGACATCCACCAGGCCCGTGAGGGCTGGGGCGAGGCGATCTTCCCGATGGTCCCGGGCCACGAGATCGCGGGCGTGGTCCGCGAGGTCGGTTCCGGCGTGACCAAGTTCAAGGCCGGGGACCGTGTGGGCGTCGGCTGTATGGTCGACTCCTGCCGCGAGTGCGAGAACTGCACGGCGGGTCTCGAGCAGTACTGCCTCAAGGGCATGACCGGCACGTACAACGCCCTCGACAAGAACGGCGAGCCCACCTACGGCGGCTACTCCGAGAAGATCGTCGTCGACGAGAACTACACCGTCCGTATCCCCGACGGGCTCTCCCTCGACGTGGCCGCGCCGTTGCTGTGCGCCGGCATCACCACGTACTCCCCGCTCCGGCACTGGAACGCCGGTCCCGGCAGGAAGGTCGCGGTCGTCGGCCTGGGCGGTCTCGGCCATATGGCCGTCAAGCTCGCCCACGCGATGGGCGCCGAGGTGACCGTGCTCTCCCAGTCCCTGCGCAAGAAGGACGACGGGCTGAAGCTGGGCGCCGACCACTACTACGCCACCAGCGACCCGAAGACCTTCGAGGAGCTCCGCGGCACGTTCGACCTGATCGTCTCGACCGTGTCGGCGCCGCTGGACTTCGGCGCGTTCCTGTCGCTGCTGAGGACGGACGGCGCGCTGGTGAACGTGGGCGCACCCGAAGAGCCCATCTCGCTCAATCTGTTCTCGGTGATCTCCGGCCGCAAGACCCTGGCCGGCTCCGGCATCGGCGGCATCCGCGAGACCCAGGAGATGCTGGACTTCTGTGCGGAGCACGGCATCGGCGCCGAGATCGAGCTGATCGGCGCGTCCGAGATCAACGACGCGTACGAGCGGGTGCTGAACAGCGATGTGCGGTACCGCTTCGTGATCGACGCGGCGACCATCTGAGCATCCGCCGACCGCGCCGTGAGGCGGCCCGTTGGGCCGCCTCACGGCGTTTTCCGCTGTCCGCCGGCCGATGGCGGCGGCTGCCGACGGTGCCGTCGGCCCCCGCGCCACGGCCCTGCCGGAGGCGGACATCCGATTGCGGCCGGGGCGGTGCGACCGTAGCTTCAGGGCGTCGGATTCTCCCGACAAAGCCCACATACACCCTTATGTCGGCTTTCCTAGTGGTGCCATCGAATGGAGCATTCATGTCGGTGATGACCGGTACCCAGCAGCCCATACAGTCGCAGTACGGGCAGCAGTACGGCCAGCAGATCGGCGGCCCCCAGGCCCAGATCGCACAGATCGTCCAGCAGGCCATCCAGCAGGCGTGTCAGCAGGCGAGCCAGCAGGTCGCGCAGCGCACACAGCACACGCTTCAGCAGATCCAGCAGGTCCAGCAGCAACTCCAGCAGCAGGGCATGGCCCATCAGGCCCACCCGTACCTCGCCATGGCGCTGCACCACTCGCTGCACACGGGCATCCGGCAGGCGGTGGAGCAGTCGGTGCAGCAGGCCCTCCCGCTCGCCATCGTGACGCTGCTCCAGCAGAGCCAGCAGGGCACGCAGCAGACGCCATGGGGCCCGGGCGGCGGCCAGCAGTCGTTCGGCCAGCAGCCGTTCGGCCAGCAGTCGTTCGGCCAGCCGTTCCCGCAGTACCAGCAGCAGCCCGGCCTCGGCTTCGGCCAGATGCTGAGTCAGCCCTTCGGTATCGGCTGACCCCAGGGCGGCGCGCGATGCGGTGTGCCCGGGAACGGTGCCCGGGTACACCGCATCACCGTGGAAGCGCAGGCCGCCCGTCGCCGGATCAGAAGCACAAGGACGACGTAGGCGTGGTGAAGGTGGACGCAATGGTCAAGGAAAGGCCCGGAAACAACCGCGGGAGCGGGGCCGAGGGCGTGGGAGCCGGCGGGCCGGGACCCGAGGGCAGCCAGAGCGGGACCCGCAGGAAGGACGCGCACTCCGCGCTGTCGGTGCGCCCGCGCCGACAGCGGTACATGGTCACACCGATGCCGCAGCAGCTGTTGCCGCCGGGGGTCCCCGAACCCGGCATGGACGCGCTGTGCGGCCAGCTGGAGCGGATGCCCGAGGTCGAGGTGGTCCGCAGACTCCGGCCATCGCAGCGGCTCCAGTCGGCCGGGATGCCCCCCTCCTGCCCGGAGGTGGTGGTGATCGAGACGACGGAGGCCCAGGTGCCGACGCTGCGGTCGCTGCATGTGCACATCGAGCCGGACCTGCCGCTGGCCGGAGCCGGACCCGCCACCGCATCGGCCGCGGCGAATCCGGCCCTGCGCGACCCGGGCCTGATCATGCCACTGGACCAGCCGACGGACATCACGTTGCGCGTCTGCGGCCCGGACGGCGAACCACTGGCCGACGCCGGCGTGTTCCTGATCGGCGCGGCCTGGCCCGCCCAGGGCATCACCGGCGCCGACGGCACGGTCACCCTGACGCTGGCCACGGAGACCGCCCAGTCCGTCCAGTCCCTCTACGTCCGGCCGCAGGGCGGGTACACGGACCGCTGGATCCCGCGCCCCGACCTGTCGGCGACCAAGGAGAACCTCGTCACCCTCACCCCGCTGGCCCAGGTCTATCCCGAGCTGGAGACGCGGCAGCAGTACGGCTGGGGCCAGCAGGCCATGCGGCTGGACCGGCTGCCCCCCACCTTCCGCGCCTTCGGCGTCAGGATCGCGCTCATCGGCTCGGGCGTCAGCGCCGAGCATCCCGACCTGAAGCAAAGGGTGCGGTCCGGCGTCGACTTCGTCCGCGGCGAGGAGGGGGGCTGGGCCCAGGACAGGGTGGGCACCGGCACCCACGCGGCGGGCATCATCGCGGGCGCGGACACCGGCAAGGGCGTCATCGGTATCGCGGTGGACGCCGAGATCGAGGTCTGCCAGGTGATGCCCGACGGACGGTTCAGCGATCTGATCGCCGCCCTGGACCATTGCATCGAGCGTGAGGCCGACATCGCCCACATCGCCGTGACGGCCCCGTACCCGTCGGCCCTGGTCTCCCGCAAGCTTGCCGACGCCACCGCGGCGGGTATCGCCTGCGTCGCCCCGGCGGGCGACTCCGGCGGGCCGGTCGCCTTCCCGGGCTCGCTGCCCACCGTGTTCGCCGTGGGCGCGCTCGGGGCCTTCGGCTCGTACCCCCAGGGCACCTCCCAGGCCACGCACTGCGGACCACAGCTGACCCCCGAAGGTCTGTTCGCCGCGTCGTTCAGCTGTTACGGCCCCGGAGTCGACGCGGCCGCCCCCGGAGTGGCCGTCCTGTCGTGCGCGCCGCGGGGCGGATACACGGCCCTCGACGGCACCGGCGCGGCCTCGGCGCACGTCGTGGGCCTGGCCGCCCTCGTGCTCGCCCACCACGAGGACTTCCACGGCCAGCTGCTGCCCCGCGGACCCGGCCGGGTCCAGCACCTGTTCGAGATCATCGCCGCCAGCTGCCGTCCGCTGGCGGCGCCGGGCACGGCCGAGGCGGCACACGTCGGGCGTGGTCTGCCCGACGCCCTCGTCGCCCTCGGTCTGACCCCGGGGGTGCAGCTCGCCTCCGGCCTGCCGCCCTACGCCGCGTCCCTGGCCGGCTAGCCACGTCCCGCTGCGGCAGGACGGACGGCACCCGCCCCTCGGGGCGGGTGCCGTCCGTCCTGCCGCAGCGTGTCCGGGCACCGCCGGGGCGGATGCGCTGGTACGGTCACAGGCCCCCCGAGCCTGCGGCGGCCGCCGTACCCGCCTCCCGCCGCCCGGACTCGCCGCCCCCGGCCACCCCACGCCGGTGACCAAGCCCTGCCAGGAGTACTCGTGCACAGGCCGTGTGAGCGGATCCGCCGGGACGTCCGTCAGGACCCGGGCCACCCCACTCTGCGCCCGCCCGTGTCCGAAGGGCCGCCGGTGCCGAGCCACGTCCGCCGGAGCGCGCCATGAGGTGGCCCGGCCGCCACCGGAGCGAGAGCCGCAGGCTGGCGCGGGTGAGCAGCACGGGCCTGCACGTGCCCGCACAGCCCGTATGGGTGCGCTGGCTGCCGGCCTTCTACGTGGCGGGGCTCCTGATCCTCGAACCCATCACTCCCGTGCAGTGGCCGGTGAGCTTCCTGCTCATCGCCCTCCCCGTGATCGCCGCCTTCTCCCACGGTCCCGCCGTCGTCGCCGCCGTCACGGTCTTCGCCGTCGGGTTCGAAGCCCTTCTGGCCGGCACCCCGTGCTGTGCGGGACGCTCCGTGGGGTACATCGGGGAGCGCCACTACGTGGCCAGTTACATCTCCACCGGGCTCGTCGGCATCCTCGGCACGATCCTGGCCGCCAGCCGGGTGCGCCGGCAGCGCACCCTCGCCACCGTGCGCTCTGTCGCCGAGACCGCGCAGCGGGTGTTACTGCGCCCGGTGCCCCGACGTCTCGGCCGGGTCTCCATCGAGACCCTCTACCTCTCCGCCGCCGCGGAGGCGCGCATCGGCGGCGACCTCTACGAAGCCGTCTCCACGGCGTACGGAGTCCGCCTGCTCATCGGCGATGTGCGGGGCAAGGGCCTGGTCGCGGTGGAAACGGCCGCGACGATGCTCGGCGCGTTCCGTGAGGCCGCCCACGACGAACCCGATCTGGCCGGGGTGGCGCGCCGGGTCGAGCGGAGTATGACCCGTATGGCCGAGCAACTCGAGGGCAACGAGAGCGAAGCGGCGGAACGCTTCGTGACCGCGGTGTTCGCCGAGATTCCCGACCAGGAGCCGGTGGTCCGGCTGGTCAACTGCGGTCATCCGCCGCCCCTGCACATCGGCCCCGGAGGGGTCACCGAGCTGGAGCCGACCGATCCCTCGCCGCCCATCAACATCGGTGTCATGGCCGGGGACGGCTACCACGTGGACGTGTCGCCCTTCCACCCCGGCGACCAACTGCTGCTGTACACCGACGGAGTAACCGAGACCCGCGATTCCGGCGGAGCCTTCTACCCGCTCCTGGAGCGCGTCCGATCGTGGGACCCCGTGCCGCCCCAGAACCTCCTCGCCCATCTGCACCAGGACCTGATGGCCTTCAGCGGCGGCAGCCTGGACGACGACACCGCCGCCCTGGCGGCGTTCCGCCTCCGGGCCGAGCCTTCGGCCGGCCCGGTAGACGCCCCTCGCTAGTGCCCCGGCAGGCGATGTTCACCCGGGCGAACATCGCCTGCCGGGGCACTGGTCCGGACACGGCCACCGCGCCGGATCCCCCGCCCGCCGTCGAGGCAGGACATGCGGCGGGCGAGGAATCCGGCGCGGTGCTCATGTATTAGGTTCAGCCGCCGGACTGCTCCTTGCCGTGAGCGGCATGCCGCGGGCGGTATTTGGACGACACCTGGCCGACCAGTTCCCGAAAACACACCAGGGCGGTGATCGGCGGAATTCCGACGATCACCATCGAGAGCGTGGAATGCGCTGAATGGCTGACGCACAGAGCCACCGCGGTGGCGGAGGCGAGGAGGATGACCCCCCAGGACCGCCGGGCGGTTCGGTGCGACAGGGCTGCGCGCAGAATGGACAGGGCCGCGACGAACCACGGCCCGTACACCGTCAGCGGCCACCACTGCGCCAGGGGCGAGGGAAGAACCGTCGAGGCGATGGCGCGCAGCTGACTGTAGGAATACGCGGTGGACCACCCCAGCATGGCCACCGAACAGGCGGCGATGGTGGCGACCAGGATGGTGATCGGAGTGACCGGCTGGCCGCTGTCGAGCACATGGGGCGCCGGGCGGGGCCGCCGCCGCTCGCCCCGGTGGCGATGCTGCCCGTCCAGGGTGGCCGGAGCGGGATCCGTGGCGGTCACGGTGGACAGCATCTGGGCCAGTTCCTCGTCCGGATCCCAGCCGTTCGGCGCGATGCCGGGGCCGGGGGCGCTCCAGACGGGATGCGCGTCGAGGGGGTCGACGTCGTAGGAAGGCTGTCCCAGCCCGTCGTAATCCGTTCTCAGCGCGAACTGAATGTCGTAGAGGCTCGGCTCGCCTTGAAGCCTGTCCATTCTCTAGCTCCTCCGCGCCCTCGCTCAGGCCGATCCATTGAAAGCGCGCAGGTACTCACTTTCCATCTGACCGACCTTCTTGAGGAAGTCTTCAAGAAGGTCTGAACAACCCTTGACGCGCAGGTCGCCACTCGCCGAGTCGTGCCACACGGCTCCGGTTCCGGCGAGGGTCTGATCTTCCGGTTCGTTCCAAGTCACGATCACCTAACGAGCGCCAACCGGCCCAAGCTATCCGGCATTCGGGGGAATGAATCCATGAAAAAACGTTCCTCCAGTCGGATGACAGTACCCGCTCGGCCTAATTCCCCATAGGCGTCCAACCATATATTTCAGTGAATAGCATTTCCTGACCCCGCTCCCGGCCGGCGCCGCGCTTTGCCGGGTTGCCGCCGGACCGCCCGACGCCTTGAACTGGTGGAGGGGCACTCTGCACCGGTGTGCGCGGCGGGCGAGCGACGCGGATACGGGAGAGGAGGTGCCTTCGAATGCCCGATCGTGACGTGCTGATGTACCTCGATGAGGGCGGCCGGGGGCATCGCCTCCCGGAGCCTTCACCAGCGCCCGAGGCTCACCCGGTTCGGGACATGCCTGTCCGGCCGGCAGTCGGCCGGGACGGTGATCCCAGCAACGGCTCGATCAGGGCGGTCAGTTCGGAGCGGCTGATCTGGCCCATGCGGGCCGCCGCGATCCTGCCCTGGCGGTCGACGACGAGCGTGTAGGGGTACGCCTGCGGATTGACGAGGCCTTTGGGGATGCGCAGGAGTTCGACGGACCTCGGGTCGTGGAGGCTGCGGTAGACGACCTTGTGCCGGCGGGCGAAGGATGCTCCGACTTCTCGGGAGGCGTCGGCGTCGACGCCCATGACCCTCACGCCGCGTGAGTGGAAGGCGGTGTGGACGGCGGAGAGGTCGGAGGCTTCGGCGCGGCAGGGGCCACACCAAGAGGCCCAGGTGTTGATGACGAGCACGTTGCCCCGGTAGTCGTGTACGGCGATCGGGCGGCCGTCGATCGCCGTGCCCGTCAGGTCGGGCATCGCCTTGCGGTCGGCGGGGGCGTACGTGTGCAGCGTGTGGGGAGCTTGGCCGTCGTCGAGATGGGCGCTCGCGCAGCCTGAGAGCATCAGGAGAGCCAGGGCGAGGGCTGCGGCTTTGGTGGGTTTCATGGGGGTGAGGAAGCGACCCTTCCTGGTTGCGAGGAGAGGGGGGCGGTGAACCGGCCCGCCCGGCCGCCGGCGGGCGCCGGCAGGGCCGGTGGGACGGTGTTCACATGGCTGGGGTCGCCTGCTCTTCGTCGTCGATCGTGTAGCGCTTCTTCAGCACGGCGTCGAGCTTGCCGGACCGCCAGGCGGACAGGCACCAGGCGGTGGGGAGCTGGAGCGTGAACAGGCCGAAGAAGGAGTACAGGGCCGCCGCGTCCAGGAGTTCTCCCGGGCTGACGCTGCCGTAGGGGGCGGCGCCGGCGATGCCGAGGGCCAGCATGTAGAGGCTTCCGTCGGCGAGGACGGTCCTCCAGCGCGGCAGCGGGGAAAGCAGGCGGCGGCTCAGGGTGAGCAGTGTGGTGCAGGTGACCAGGAAGACGGCCTGGTCCCTGCACCACATGAGCGGCTCGGAGCCGGTGGGCCCGAGGTTGTCCCCGAAGGCGAGCGATTCCGCGGTCAGTACCACGGCGCCGGTGAGCCATGAGATCAGGGTGACCCATGCGGCGTAGGCAAGGGCGCTACGCCAGGGAGTGAACATCATGGCGCTCCTTTCGAGCCCCTGTCAGGGCCGGCGGCAGGACCATCATCCCACCCTCACCGCGGGAGACCGCCGCCAGGGGCACCCGGCCCAAAGGGCCTGCTAGTAACCGCCGTTGTTCGAGATGGTGCTCGGTTCGCAGGCGCGGGCGAAGAGGCACTCCAGGCCGCTGAACTTCTTGGTGCTCATCTTGTGCTGGTAGACGGTCTTGGCGGAGTGCTTGTTGCCGCTGGTGTAGCCGAAGAGGTACATCTCGTGGTCCGGGGCGGGGCGGGCCTTACCGGACACGTAGAAGTCGCCGTTGCGGGCGAGCCGGGCGTCGTAGAAGACGCCGATGCCGGCGCGGCGGACGCCCGACTTGGGGCAGAACGGGTCGGTGGCTTCGATCTGCCCGTGGACGGCACGGGTCTTGCCGTCGAACCGGGTCATGGTGCGGAAGTCGATCTTCTTGGTCGACGCCTTCCGCTTGTCGATCAGCTTCCCCTTCTTGTTGTAGACCTTCGTCCAGCCGGTCTCGGGGAAGAGGTCGTAGGACGACTTCGTCCAGTACACGACGCCGCGGACACCGGCGCGGAAGGAGGTGCCGGAGACGGCCTTGGAGAAGCCGCGGCCGTCGCCCTTGTACTTGTAGGCGCTGCCGTACTTGCAGCCGGCGACCTTGCTGATGTAGCTGGGGACGGTCACCCAGCTCTGCCGGATGAAGGACCGCCAGGTCACCACGGTCTTGGTGTACTTCTTGGCTTTGGCCTCGACCTTCTGGGCGGTCTGGGCGAGCGCCGTGGAGGTGTCGCCGGTGGGGACGGTGACGTTCAGGCCCCAGGTGTGTCCGAGGCCCTTTGCGTCACCGCTGATCTGGTAGGAGGGCTCGGAGCCTGGAGTGATCGCAGTGTCGCGGAGGCTGTGTCCGGAGGTCGTGGCGATCACCTTGCCGTCACGGATGACGGTGTAGGTCTTGGCGCCGAGGTCGGGCCACGACAGGTCGACGAACTTGGAGGAGGCGGCCCAGGCGGCGCGCTCGGCCTGGTTGGGCGAGTGGGCGAGGGTGACGTCGGCGATCACGTGCTGTGAGCCGGCAGCGAGGATCTGGCTGTCGGTGGCCTGACCGGTGTAGCTCTTCACCGTGTGCACACCGCCGGAGGCGAGGGCGGTCTTGCCGGTGATGAAGCTGCCGGTGGTGGAGTTGAGGACGAACGCGGCCTCCTTCGGCGCAGGGGCGGCTGCGGCGACGGATCCGTCGTTGGCCACCGTGGTGGCGAGAAGGGCGACGGGAAGCGCGGCTGCCGCGCTCCAGCGTCCCAGTGTGCGTGTGACGTTCAAGAAACGACTCCTTGGATCGAGCGGCGGCCCCAACGTGCCTGTCGGCGGGGCGGTGTTGGAGGCCTGGTGGCGAGCCGGGTGCGGCTTCCGGGCGTTACGCAGGGTGTCCACATCCCCGGAAGCCGCACCCCGGACGGGGTCAGGACAGGCCCCACTCCTGGCGTCCGCGGGCCGCGTTCGAGTCTCCGGACTTCTCCAGGTAGGGGTGCGAGCCCGCCTTCGTGGAGTTCGATGCGATGACCTTGCCGTTGCGGGCCTGGCTCCAGATCTGCGAACCGCCCAGCATCCAGCGCTGCGCCTTCCAGCCGGAATGGCAGGTGTACTGGACGATGCGGCTCTTGTTGTCGACGTTCAGGCACTTGCCCGACTTGTCGTTCTTGATGGTGAACAGCGACTGGTTCTTGTAGAGCCGGTGGAGGGTCCAGCGCTGCGTCTTGTCGGTCCTTGAACACTTGCCCACGGTGACCTGGGCGTTGTTCTTGGTGCTGCCGCCCATTGAGAGGCAGATGTGACCAGGCGCCCAGACGCGTTCCAGGCGGGTGTGGGCGTAGGGGTCCCTGGCCTGGGGCGCGGCACTGGCCGCCGGTGCGGTGAGCCCGGTCACCGTTCCGGCCGCGACGGCTGCGAGCAGCAGTGATCCGGCTGTCTTACGCATTGGTTTTCCTCCCCGTTTGATCAACATGGTGCGCCTCGAACGTAAACGCGAACCGAGATACCCGCTACGTCCGTTGGGGAGTTGTCCAATGGGGCATCAGCCAAGAGGGAGGGTCGGTACACCCGGTGTGTGGCCGTCGGATTCGGTGGCCTACGGTGGCCCGAGTATTTGTCTCACTCACGGGGAAGACGACTTTCATTCATGACGCGTTTGAGCCGTCTGGCCTTGGTTGCGGTCTCCGGCATTGTCGTTCTGGCCGTGGGGGGAGCGGTGACGACCCATCTGCTGGACGATCCGGCGCGGGGTCTCACGGCTGCCGCGGGCGCGGGGGACACGCACTGCCGGGAGGTCACTCGAAACGCGCCTGGCCTGCTGGCAGGCGAAGAGCGCCGGTCTGTGGCTCTCGAGGGTGTGGTGGTGTGGGGCAGCCAGCGGGTGATCCTGCGCTGTGGTGTCAACTCACCGGGGGCGACGAAGGATCCGTGTTTCGAGGCGAACGGGGTGGACTGGGTGATCGACGAGCGGCAGTCGACGCCGGACCGGAAGGTCATTGTGACGTTCGGCCGTACGCCGGCGACCCAGGTCGCGATCCGCGCTCGTGAAGTGCGGGCGGACGAGGCGATCGTGGAACTGTCGCATCTGGTGGCGGGGGTGCCGAAGTCCGCCCATTGCCTGGACGCACAGTGACCGGCGCCGGGCCCGTGCGGGCCCGGCCGCCCTCAGGCGCCCTTGGTCCTCCGGCGTCGCGCGACGGTGTACCCGGCGGCGGCGAGGAGTGCCACGCCTCCCCCGACGGCGGCAACGGTGCCGGTGTTGCCGGAAGAGCCGGCCGCCTGCGTGCAGTACCGGTGGTCGTCGCTCTTGACGGTGATGGTCAGGTGCCCCTGGCCGCCGGTCAGTCCGTCGTGGTGCCCGGCGATGTCGACGGGGTAGCTTCCCGCCTTGATGTCGCAGCGGATGGTGCCGTTGCCCTGCCCGAAACTGTTCTTGAGCAACTCGACGGTGACGGCCTTGGTGAACGCAGGGGACTTCACGGTGAAGCTGCCGTTTCCGTCCGCGGCCAGGGAGGTCAGGTCTACGTCGGAGGTGACCACGATGGGTGCGCCCTGCTGAAGAGGACCGCCCCCGTCGCTGTCGCTGTCGTTTTCGCGGACGCTGACGCTCAGGCCCGGACCGTCCGCCGCAAAGGCTGCGTGGGAGCTCGTAAGGCCGATGATCGTCGCGGTGAGGGTGGCTGCTGCTGTGCGCAGGTACATCGCGGGTACCTCGCCTTCCTGGGAGGGGGTTAGCCGGCCTTGGGCGCGACGAGCATGTGTTCACGGCCGAGGGTGGTGGTGGTGTCGGTGTAGAGGGTGGTTTCGCCGTCCGACCAGCGCACGAGGAGGTCGTTGGGCTGCCCCTGGGTGTAGGAGCCCGCTGTCATGACGGAGGCGTGGGTCCACAGCTTGTTAGAGGACTTCAGCTGGGTCTCCGTTCCGACGCCGGAGGCGCCGGCGTCGCGGTAGAGGGAGAGTTCGCCGTCCGACCAGCGCACTATCACGTCCCAGTTGGCGCCGCCGGTGAAGTTGCCGGCGGCAAGGATGGTGGCGTGCGTCCAGGTCTTGTTGGGGTCCTTGAGCTTGTGCTCGTGGAGGAAGCCGCGGCCGTCGACGTCGGTGTAGAGGGACACTTCCCCGTCGACCCAGCGGACCATGACGTCGTCGGTCCACTTGTTGGAGCTGTACCGTCCGGCGGTGATCTGGGTGGCGTTCTTCCAGGTCTTGTTGGGCTTTTGAAGCTGGGTTTCCTTGGCGAAGTCGCCGTGGCCGCTGCCGGTGTAGAGGGTGACCTCGCCGTCCACCCAGACCACGATGAGGTCGGAGGCGTCGTTGCCGCTGAAGTCTCCGCCGGTGACGACCATGGCGTCCTTCCAGGTGGAGGACTTCGTGATCCTCTTCTCGCCGGAGAATCCGCCGTGGCCGTTTCCGATGTAGAGGGTGACCTCGCCATCGGACCAGACCACGATCATGTCGGTCCTGCCGTCGCTGGTGTAGTCACCCGAGGCCATCTTCCTGGCGTGGGTCCACAGGCCTCCGCCGGTGGGGTACATGCTGTAACCGCGCGGGTACTGGCGCGGGTCGCGGTTGCTCTTCGCGGCGTCGTAGATCTCGAGAGCCCGCTTGTCGTACGTGACGGCGAAGGAGATGCGGTCGCTGTTGTTCTCCAGGCCGCCGCCGTAGTAGCCGCCGAGGTTGCCGATCACGGTTCCGCTGCCGGTCCTGCTGTTCAGGCCGGTGATCCAGGGGCTTCCGGAGGTGCCGCCGTAGAAGCCGCCGCACTCCATGCGCATCTGCCGGTAGCCGGGAAGCTGCCGGGTCGCGACGCCGGGGCAGATGATCGGACGGTTCTTCGGGTTGTGGCTTCCCGGATAGCCGACGACGGTCACCGTCTGGTGGTAGCGGCCGCCCACCTGGCCGAGCTTGAGAGCGGCGCCGACGGCCTTTTGCACGCTCTGGCGGCGGCTGTTGGTGCCGACCCGGGCGAAGGCGTAGTCGAAGTCGGAGTAGGCGTCCCGGGTGGGTTCCTTTCCCGCGCGGTACCAGCGGGAGTCGCGAACCCACTTCTGTACCGGGAAACGGCCGTAGGGGGCCGGCTTCTTCGACGCGCCGTCGTAGCGGGGCACGAACATGCCCTTGGTGCCCCCCGAGCAGTGAGCGGCGGTCAGGATGACGTTGCCCTGCGGGCTGTCTACGACGCCGGCCGAGCAGAAGCGCCCCACCAGTCTGTCGGTGGCGGGGTCCCTGACGTAGTGGAAGAAGGTGCCCACGGTGGGGACACCCGCGAAGTAGTGGCCGTTCTTGGCGGCAGCCCGGCCTGACAGGGATGAGGGCTTCCAGCCGGCGGGCGCCTCGGAGCGGGGGGAGTCCGGCGTGGCTGCGGCCATCCGCTGGGGTGTCCAGAACCTCTCGGCCGCTTCACTCGTCCACTGGCCGGCCGTGCCCGCACCCTCTGCCGAGGGCACTGACGGCGCGGTGCGGGTGGCAGCGGCGGCCGTGACCGATGCGTGCGCGGTGGCGACCGGATGGGGGGTGTGGGCGGTGGCGGGCGTGGCAGTCGCCAGAACGAGCACACCGGCTGACGTCAGTAGCTTGCGTATGTGGGTGAAACGCATGTGTTCCTCAATGTGTATGGCGCACTTGGAATGCTGCCGGGGCTGTATGGGCACGCTGGCCGGCTCAACGGCCAGGACTCCGCCCCATCCCCGTCAGGCGGCGCAGTGGGAAGCAGCGCGAAGAGCGTGCTGCCGAGACGAAGGCCGACGAGACGAAACCGCTGATCGCCACGTGGAATCCGTGGCTTCGTCGGGCCTGACGAAGGCTTGGGCGGACAGAGAAGGCCGTCGCGTGGAAGCCGGGCTCCGCCGGCGGGCACGCCTCGCCGTGGTGATCCACCGGTTGAACGTCGTCGCGTACAGGCAGTACGTCGCCCCGGCCGCCCTTCCCGGCGTGGGCCGGTCCCTCGTCCCGGCAGGTTCGTGCAGCGGGGGCGGCAGTGCCGGTTCCGGGCCGGTGATGCGATCACGGTGGCACCGGCCCGGATCCGGCGTGTCGGCAGGGCGTCGGGTCAGTGGAGGTGGTTGTTCACCGCCTCACGCGACAGACGGCGCGCGCCACTGTCTTGGGATTTGGCCGAGGCGCCGCGAGCACATCGGGTCGGTGCACAGTGATCCGTGGGCCAGGGCGGAGACGATCGCGGCCTGTGTGCGTGTCCGCTCTCCCAGCTTTGCCACGATGTTTGCGATGTGCGCCTTCACCGTGCGTTCTGCGATCCCCAGTACCCGTGCGAGCTCACGGTTGCCCTGCCCGGTTCCCAGCAGCAGGAAAACCTCTTTTTCTCTTGCGGTCAGGCTCTCCAGCCGCCAGACGCGGGGCTCGGGGCTGTACCCGGTGCGCCGGTAGGGGCAGGTCGTGTCTCCGGCGTCGGACCGTTTGGACATGTCGGCCCTTCCTGGTCGCAGCGTTCCAGCAGACCCCCGTGGTCTGGTTGGCTGTGACCGAACACCAACCTACCCGTCCGTAACTCGTCGCTCACGCTTTTAACCCTCCCCAACTTCCCCAAGCGACTGGGGCGTTGCCCAAAGGTGAGGGGTCTGTCGGTGCGTTGCCTGAAGAGACGGTGTCCCTCAAGTGTTCGCGTTCCTAGGCCGCTTGGCGGCCGCAGGGAAGCAACGAGGGGAACACTGTGAGCAATCGCACCATGGGGCGCATGGCCGCCGTCGAGCGTGCACGGCGACGCGTATGTGACCCTGCGGGTCACCGCCACGGACGCCGCGGGCGACAGCGTCCAGCAGACCGTGAACCGCGCGTACCCACACCACGGGAGCCCATGAGCCGCGTGAACGCTGACGCGGACCGATCCGGCTGAACCACGGCGGGTGCCAGGGCCCTGAGGGCTTCGGCACCCGCCGTGGCCATCTGCGGCCCGCCCGGTCAGCAGGCGAACGACGAATGCCGGCGGTCAGTCGACCGTCGGGGCCGGAGTGAGCCCCGTGGGGCACGAGGCCCCCCAGTTCGTCTCGAACGGGTCACCCAGCAGGACCCCCGTCCCACCGAGCCCGCAGTAGCCCGCCGGGTTCTTGTCCAGGTATTGCTGGTGATATGCCTCGGCCGGGTAGAAGTCGCGGCCCTGTGCCGGGAGCAGTTCCGTGGTGATGGTGCCGTAGCCGGAGGCCGTGAGGACCTTCTGGTAGGCCTCGCGGGAGGCCTCGGCGGCGGCCTGCTGGGCGGGGGAGTGGGTGTGGATCGCCGAGCGGTACTGCGTGCCGACGTCGTTGCCCTGGCGGAAGCCCTGCGTGGGGTTGTGGGACTCCCAGAAGACCTGGAGCAGTCGGTTGTAGGAGATCTTGTTCGGGTCGTAGACCACGCGGACCGCCTCCGTGTGGCCCGTCAGGCCCGAGCAGACCTCCTCGTAGGTCGGGTTCTGGGTGTAACCGCCCTGGTAGCCGACCAGCGTGGTGTGGACGCCCGAGGGCAGCTGCCAGAACTTGCGCTCGGCGCCCCAGAAACAGCCCAGGCCGAAGTCGGCGATCTCCAGCCCCTCGGGGTAGGGGCCGAGGAGCGGGGTGCCCAGCACCGTGTGCCGCTCGGGGACCGCGAAGGCCGGCTCCGGACGACCGCGCAGGGCCTGCTCGGGGGTCGGCAGCTGGGGCGTACGGCTGTGCAGGAACATGCGGTCTCCACTGGGCCACGGGGGTGGGATCCGTGTACCTCAACGTGCGCGTCGACCCGGGAATTCCGGGCCCGGCCTCAGTGGGGCAGCGTCGCCGGGCTTCCCCCGTTCGCCTCGTACCCCGCAACGGCCAGGGCTCGGTACACCGCGTAGTCCGCGGCCGGGTCGCCGGTCAGCGTCCAGGGGAGCGCGCCCACGTGGCCGTCCACGTGGACCAGCTGGGCCATCGCCTCCGCCCAGCGTTCGCCGCGGACGAGGAAGAACACCAGGAGGTGGCGGACGTGCGCGAGCATCGGGTCGTCGGGGCGGGCGGACTGGACCGCGTAGAGCGCGCCGTGGACCGCCTTCGTCACGACCTCGCTCCGGTAGAAGCTGCTGACCAGGTTCACCTCGGGCAGGTGCTCGAAGACCGCGAAGAGGGGCATCGCGGCGAGCAGTGAGCCGTGGGGCGCACGCGCCGCGGCCGCCTCCGCGAAGGAGTACGCCAGCTGCCGCGAGCCGTGCCACTTCTCGCACCAGTAGTGCAGGGCCGCCAGGTGCGCTCCCATGTGGGCGGGCGCGCGGTCCAGGATCTTCAGCCACAGCTGCTCGAACTCCGGCTGCGGGTAGGCCAGTCCGCGGGCGACCGACAGCTCGACGATGTACGGGACGGGGTCACCGGGGGCGAGCAGCGCCGCCTCCGCGCAGGCCGATCTCGCCTCCTCCATGATGATCCGGAACTCGTCCGTCCCCGGTGTCGAGGTGCGCCACGCCTGCTGCACCAGGAACTCCGCGTGCACCGCCGCGCCGCCCGGGTCCTTCGGGGCCTCGGCGCGCCACACCCGCAGCCACTGGCCGCCCGGGGTTTCGCTCACCCCGCCGGGCCGCTGCCGGAGCTCCAGCGACGCGGCTCCCGCAAAGGCCTGTACACGCTGCCAGCGTGTCTCGCCTTCCGTCTCCGTGCCGGCCAGGAGCTGCGCGGCCGCCCGGTGGTCCTGGGTGCGCTGCACCACGTCCAGGACGTCCAGCAGATCCTGGTCCGGTCCGGGCATCCGGACGTCCAGCTCCTCCTGGCGCACGAAGCCGTAGTTCGCCGGGTCCGCGGCGTCCGGGTCGCCGGGAGCGACCTGCTGGATACCCGAGCGCCTGCGCATGAGGACGGGCAGCAGAACCATGCTGAAGAGGGCCAGCGCCATCAGGACCCAGAGAATCACCATGGGTCAAGCGAACCAGACGGGTCCGACACCGTGCCAACCCGGTCGCCGGACCTGTGGAAAACAGCCTTCGGCCGTGCGGCCCCTCATCCCGGCGGCGGGCACACTACCCTCGGTGTACATGAGTGACAGGCACATCAGCGAACACTTCGAGACCCGCGCGATCCACGCGGGGAACACCGCCGACCCCCTCACCGGTGCGGTCGTCCCGCCGATCTACCAGGTCTCCACCTACAAGCAGGACGGTGTCGGCGGCCTGCGCGGCGGCTACGAGTACAGCCGCAGCGCCAACCCCACCAGGACCGCCCTGGAGGAGAACCTCGCCGCCCTGGAGGGCGGCCGCCGCGGCCTCGCGTTCGCGTCCGGACTGGCGGCCGAGGACTGCCTGTTGCGTACGCTGCTCCGCCCCGGCGACCACGTGGTCATCCCGAACGACGCGTACGGCGGCACGTTCCGCCTCTTCGCCAAGGTGGTCTCCCGGTGGGGCGTGGAATGGTCGGTCGCCGACACCAGCGATCCGTCCGCCGTACGAGCCGCCCTCACCCCGAAGACCAAGGTCGTGTGGGTGGAGACCCCCTCCAACCCGCTGCTCGGCATCACCGACATCACCGCGGTCGCCCAGATCGCCCGTGACGCGGGCGCCCGGCTCGTCGTCGACAACACATTCGCCACCCCCTACCTGCAGCAGCCGCTGGCGCTCGGCGCGGACGTCGTCGTGCACTCCCTGACCAAGTACATGGGCGGCCACTCCGACGTCGTCGGCGGTGCGCTGATCGTGAAGGACCAGGAGCTGGGCGAGGAACTGGCCTACCACCAGAACGCCATGGGCGCGGTCGCCGGACCCTTCGACTCCTGGCTGGTGCTGCGCGGCACCAAGACGCTCGCCGTCCGCATGGACCGGCACAGCGAGAACGCGACGAAGATCGCCGACATGCTCACCCGGCACGCGCGCGTGACGAGTGTGCTCTACCCGGGCCTGCCGGAGCACCCCGGTCACGAGGTGGCCGCGAAGCAGATGAAGGCGTTCGGCGGCATGGTCTCCTTCCGGGTCGAGGGCGGCGAGGAGGCGGCCGTCGAGGTCTGCAACCGTGCCCAGGTGTTCACCCTCGGTGAGTCCCTCGGCGGCGTCGAGTCGCTGATCGAGCACCCGGGCCGCATGACGCACGCGTCCGCGGCCGGCTCGGCCCTGGAGGTGCCCGGCGACCTGGTCCGCCTGTCCGTGGGCATCGAGAACGTCGACGACCTCCTGGAGGACCTCCAGCAGGCCCTCGGCTAGGCCGTCCCCGAGCGGCCTGGTCTCACCAGTCGCTGATCGGTGGAGTCGTCGTCGAGGGCGGCTCCACCCAGGGGCGGGCCATCACCGCCCAGACGGCGAAGGCGACGGCGGCGGCGAGCAGCGCCAGCCACAGCACGCGGCGTGCCAGGGCCCGGCGGCGCAGCATACGGCTGCCGCGCCGGACCACCTCCGCGTGGAGGCCGGGCGGTACCGGGGGCGGCGTGCGCTCCAGCAGCCGCCGCGCGGCGGCCTCCCGCTGGGGCAGGTTCATCGACACCCTCCGGTCCGTCCCCGCCGGCGTGCGCCTCACGACGGAGCCACCTTCGCCTCCAGCGCCGTCGGTGCCGGGTCCTGCGGCGGGTCCAGCAGTGCCGCCGTCGCCCGAGCACAGATCGCCTGGACGCGCTGGGCGGGCAGGCCCAGCAGTGCCGCCGTCTGTTCCTCGGCGACGCCCTCGTAGAGCCGGAGGACGAGGATCAGGCGCTCCTGGGGTGTCAGGCCCGCAAGGACGCTCCCCGAGTGCGGCCGGTGCCGTCCGAGCGGCCCGTACCGGTGCCACGCACTGTGCGCGAAGCGGGTGGCCAGCCCGCGACGGGCTCGGTCGTAGGGGTCCTCGCCGCGCAGCCCGTCCCAGGAGGCGTAGGTCTCGGCGAGAGCCAGGGTCAGCAGGCGCCGCGCGCGCGGGTTGTCGTCCGGGGCCTCGGCGGTCAGCAGGGTGGCGGCGTGCAGCAGCCGCCCGGCCGCGCCCGCGACGAACGCCTCGAACTCCCGGGCCCGGCGGGCGCCGTGGGCCTCATGCCGTTCTCGCACCGCACCTCCCGCCTGAGGGCGACCTGAGGGAACGGGACCCGGCGCATGCGGCAGCGGTCGCGCACCCACGACCGGGGGGCGTGAACGGCGCGCCGTACCGCGTACGACAGGACCCGGTCTCATATGAAACCGGCCACGCCCCCGGGTCAAGAGCCGGGGCACGTCCGTACGCGCGCGTGTGTCGTCGTGAGGACGAACGGCGCGCCCCGGGCGCTCAGGAGGTCGGCTGTGACTCCGCCACCGGGCCTCCCTGGGCGGTCTGCCGGGCGGAGAGGGCGACGTTGAACCGCGTGAGGAGGGCGCAGAACGACTCGCGCTCCTGCGGCGTCCAGTCGTGCGTCAGTTCGGCCATCAACTGGCGCCTGGAGCACCGTACTTCCTCCAGGCGGGACAGCCCGCGCGGAGAGAGCTGGAGCACCACCGCGCGACCGTCCTCCGGATGCGAGGTGCGCTTGACGAGACCGGTGTCGACCAGCGGGGCCACCTGCCGGGTGACCGTCGAGGAGTCGATGCCCATGCTCGCCGCGAGCGCCTTGACGCCCATCGGGCCCTCGTCGTCGAGGCGGTTGAGCAGCAGGTACGCGGCGCGGTCCATGGAGTTGCGCACCTGCCCGACCCCGCCGAGCCGCGTCTGTTCGGCGCGGCGGGCGAACACCGCGACCTCGTGCTGCAGCGTGTCCAGAAGACCGGGGTCACCGACGGTCGTCATGTCCATCGACGTATCAGGTGTTGTGGGCATGGCCGGGGGCTCACTTCATGCGTGGGGAGCTGGGTTGGGGGACAGGGTACGCGGCCCGGGCGCGAGCCGTACCTGCGCAGAGGAAACCCGTCCCAGGGCTTGGTCACACCCGCTGCCCGCGGGGATGAACTGCGAGACTGGTCGTCATGAGCTACAGCACGGCCGATCCCTCGCCGACGGTGACGCTGGACGACGTCCGGGGCGCCCAGAAGATGCTCTCGGGGGTGGCTCGTGTCACCGCCATGGAGGGCAGCAGGCATCTGTCCCAGCTGGTCGGCGCGCCGGTGCACCTCAAGTGCGAGAACCTCCAGCGCACGGGGTCGTTCAAGCTGCGCGGCGCCTATGTGCGGATCGCGGGGCTGCTGCCCGAGGAGCGGGCGGCGGGCGTCGTCGCCGCGAGCGCCGGCAACCATGCGCAGGGGGTCGCCCTCGCGTCCTCGCTGCTCGGTGTGCACTCCACGGTCTTCATGCCGAAGGGCGCCGCGCTGCCGAAGATCAGCGCGACCCGCGAGTACGGCGCGGACGTACGGCTGCACGGCCAGGTGGTGGACGAGACGCTGGCCGCGGCGCAGGAGTACGCGTGCGAGACCGGCGCGGTGTTCATCCACCCCTTCGACCACCCCGACATCGTCGCGGGCCAGGGCACGGTCGGGCTCGAGATCCTGGAGCAGTGCCCCGAGGTGCGCACGATCGTCGTCGGCATCGGCGGCGGAGGACTGATCGCGGGCATCGCGACCGCGGTGAAGGCGCTGCGCCCGGACGTGCGGGTGGTGGGCGTGCAGGCGGAGGGCGCGGCCGCGTATCCGCCCTCGCTGGCGGCCGGGCGCCCGGTGTCGGTGGGGAACCCGGCCACGATGGCCGACGGCATCATGGTGGGCCGGCCCGGTGATGTGCCGTTCCGGATCGTCCGAGACCTGGTCGACGAGGTCCGCACGGTGTCCGAGGACGCGCTGTCCGCCGCGCTGCTGCTCTGCCTGGAGCGGGCCAAGCTGGTCGTCGAGCCGGCCGGCGCGAGCCCTGTGGCGGCGCTGCTGAGCGAGCCGGACGGCTTCGAGGGCCCGGTGGTCGCTGTGCTCTCCGGCGGCAACGTCGACCCGGTGCTGATGCAGCGCATCCTGCGGCATGGCATGGCCGCGCAGGGCCGCTACCTGGCCGTCCGGCTGCGACTGACCGACCGGCCGGGGGTTCTGGCCTCGCTGCTCGGGGTGCTGTCGGCGGCGGACGCCAACGTCCTCGATGTCAGCCACGTACGGACCGACCCACGGCTGGGGCTCACGGAGGCGGAGGTGGAGCTGCACCTGGAGACGAAGGGTCCCGTGCACTGCGCCGAGGTCGGCCACGCCCTGCGCGACGCCGGCTACACGGTCATCGACTGAGTCGCCGAGGAGACCGGGACCAGGCCGAACGGCCACAGCGTCGTGAAGGACACCGGCGGGGTCTTCCTCGAGTGCAAGAAGTAGTGCCGACGCGGACGGTCCCGTTCGTCCGGACCCGGCCGCCTGCCGCGTGACGAGGCCCCGGCGCCATGGCGCCGGGGCCTCGTCATGTTCCGCGTCTCAGCCGGAGTACGGCTCGGCCTTCAGGATCTTCACCGTGGCCTTCTTGCCGTTCGGCAGCTCGTACTCGGCGTCCTCGCCGACCTTCTTGCCGTTCACGCCCGTCCCCAGCGGGGACTGCGGCGAGTAGGTCTCGATGCCGGAGCTCGCGTACTCGCGGGACGCCAGCAGGAAGGTCAGGGTGTCGTCCTCGTCACCGTCGAAGGCGATCGTGACGACCATGCCCGGCGCCACGGCACCATCGGCCGCCGGAGCCTCGCCGACCTTGGCGTTCTCCAGGAGCTGGGTCAGCTGGCGCACACGGAGCTCCTGCTTGCCCTGCTCCTCCTTGGCCGCGTGGTACCCGCCGTTCTCGCGCAGGTCGCCCTCCTCGCGCGCGGCGGCGATCTTGGCGGCGATCTCCGTGCGCGCGGGACCAGAAAGGTACTCCAGCTCGGCCTTGAGCTGGTTGTACGCCTCCTGGGTCAGCCAGGTGACGTTCTCGCTGGTCTGGGTCACAGGTGCTCCTCGTCGGTACTGGGAATACAAAGCATCGCCCTACCCAGAAGAATGTTCCTTCATGGGTGGGCGAAACCACGAGCCTAACAATTCAGCGGCGAAAGGGGGAGGACATAAGCCATCAGAATTACGTCAACCCAGGTCAGCGGCCATGTGACACGGGACGGCGTCAGTCCGTGTGGCAGCCGAGCAGCTCCGCAGTGGTGCCCTGGGCGGTGGTACGGAGCGTGACCACCTTGTCGATGCGCGTGGCGTGTCCGCCGAACCGGAAGTCCGCGCGGCCCACCTCGGCACCGTCCGCCGACTGGGAGCGCAGGGTGCAGTAACCGGCCGTGTCCGCGTCCTTGCGGACCTCGAGATGGATCCTGACCGAGTCGTGCGCGGCCTCGAAGGTGATGACCTGGGCGCTGATCTTGTTCTGGGCCACGTAGTGGTACGCGAACCAGCCGACGATCGCGAGCAGCAGCGCGCCGAGCACACCACCGACGATCTTGAGGGTGCGGTCGGCGCGCTCGTCCGCGGAGCGGCCGTAACGGCCCTCGGGCAGCCGCGTGCTCGCCGTGGTCATGACCGTCCTCTCGGCAGGAACCGGGACGAACGTCCCGGAAGGGGCTCTCCGGGATCGGACCCGGAATTATTCGCCCCCCGAGTCGGTCACTATAGAAGCCGCCCATCGCGTCGTTTCACACCGGGCGCCGACTTGCCGACTTACTGAGGATCGAGTCTTGACTGACCAACTGCGACTGATGGCCGTGCACGCCCACCCCGACGACGAGTCGAGCAAGGGCGCGGCCACCATGGCGAAGTACGTGGCCGAGGGGGTGGACGTGCTGGTGGTGACCTGCACGGGCGGGGAACGCGGCTCCATCCTCAACCCCAAGCTCCAGGGCGACACGTACATCCAGGAGCACATCCACGAGGTACGCAAGAAGGAGATGGACGAGGCACGGGAGATCCTGGGCGTCCGGCAGGAGTGGCTCGGCTTCGTCGACTCCGGCCTGCCGGAGGGCGACCCGCTGCCCCCGCTGCCCGAGGGGTGCTTCGCCCTCGAGGACGTCGACAAGGCGGCCGGAGAACTCGTCCGCAAGATCCGCGCGTTCCGTCCGCAGGTGATCACCACCTACGACGAGAACGGCGGCTACCCGCACCCCGACCACATCATGACCCACAAGATCTCGATGGTGGCGTTCGAGGGGGCGGCGGACACCGAGAAGTACCCGGAGGCGGAGTTCGGCCCGGCGTGGGAGCCGCTGAAGCTCTACTACAACCAGGGCTTCAACCGCCCGCGCACCGAGGCGCTGCACAAGGCGATGCTGGAGCGCGGCCTGGAGTCCCCCTACGGTGACTGGCTGAAGCGGTGGGACGAGTTCGAGCGCGTCGAGCGCACCCTGACCACCCACGTCCCGTGCGCGGACTTCTTCGAGATCCGCGACAAGGCGCTGATCGCGCACGCCACGCAGATCGACCCCGACGGCGGCTGGTTCCGCGTCCCGCTCGAGCTCCAGAAGGAGGTCTGGCCGACGGAGGAGTACGAGCTGGCGAAGTCGCTCGTGGACACCTCCCTGCCGGAGGACGACCTCTTTGCAGGCGTCCGCCGGCCCTGAGGGACAATGCCTGTCATGAGCGCAAGCGTGAGCCTGGCAGTGACGCACCTGGTCCCCCTCGCCGAGGTGGACAAGAACAAGGTCACCCCCGGCATCCTCGGCTTCATCGTCTTCGCGGCGATGGCGCTGGCCGTGTGGGGTCTGATGAAGTCGATGAACAAGCACATGCGCAAGGTGGACTTCGAGGAGGCCGACGGCTCCGGCGAAGCGGCCGCGCAAAAGGGCCAGGGCGCGCCCAAGGCCCAGCGGGGCTGATCCGGCCTTCGCTCTCTCCCGGCCCGCGGTGCCGTGGACGGTCCCGGCAGGCGGCACCGCCGGGCCGCTCCGCCGCGCGCTCCACGGCGGGGCGCGCCCGGCCGTTCCGCGGTCCTCCCCGGTGAGCGGCGCCGTGGGAGAGTGGGGGAGTGAACCGACTGGCCCATGAGACGTCCCCGTACCTGCTCCAGCACGCAGACAACCCCGTCGACTGGTGGCCCTGGTCGGCGGAGGCCTTCGACGAGGCGCGCAAGCGGAACGTTCCCGTCCTGCTGAGCGTCGGCTACAGCAGCTGCCACTGGTGCCATGTCATGGCGCACGAGTCCTTCGAGGACCCGGAGACCGCCGCCTACCTCAACGAGCGCTTCGTCAGTGTCAAGGTCGACCGCGAGGAACGCCCCGACGTCGACGCCGTCTACATGGAGGCCGTCCAGGCGGCCACCGGCCAGGGCGGCTGGCCCATGACGGTCTTCCTCACCCCGGACGCCGAGCCGTTCTACTTCGGCACCTACTTCCCGCCCGCCCCCCGCCACGGGATGCCCTCCTTCCGGCAGGTCCTCCAGGGCGTCCATCAGGCGTGGGCGGACCGCCGGGAGGAGGTGACCGAGGTCGCCGGGAAGATCGTGCGGGACCTCGCCGGGCGCGAGTTCCAGTACGGCGACACCCGCACCCCCGGCGAGGAGGAGCTCGCCCAGGCCCTGCTCGGCCTCACCCGCGAGTACGACCCGCAGCGCGGCGGCTTCGGCGGCGCCCCCAAGTTCCCGCCGTCCATGGTCCTCGAGTTCCTGTTGCGCCACCACGCCCGCACCGGCTCCGAGGGCGCCCTCCAGATGGCCGAGGACACCTGTGAGCGCATGGCGCGCGGTGGCCTCTACGACCAGCTGGGCGGCGGCTTCGCCCGCTACTCCGTGGACCGCGACTGGGTCGTGCCGCACTTCGAGAAGATGCTCTACGACAACGCCCTGCTGTGCCGTGTGTACGCGCACCTGTGGCGTGCCACCGGATCCGGACTCGCCCGCCGGGTGGCCCTGGAGACCGCCGACTTCATGGTGCGCGAACTGCGCACCGCCGAGGGAGGCTTCGCCTCCGCGCTCGACGCCGACAGCGACGACGGGCATGGCCGGCACGTCGAGGGTGCCTTCTACGTGTGGACGCCCGCGCAGCTCGCCGAGGTCCTCGGTCCGCAGGACGCCGAGCTCGCGGCCCAGTACTTCGGTGTGACGGAGGAGGGCACCTTCGAGCACGGCGCTTCGGTCCTCCAGCTCCCCCGGGGCGAGGGCGTGTTCGACGCGGAGAGGGTCGAGTCGATCAGGCGCCGCCTGTTCGAGGCGCGGGCCCGGCGCCCCGCCCCGGGCCGGGACGACAAGGTGGTCGCCGCCTGGAACGGCCTCGCCGTCGCCGCCCTCGCGGAGACCGGCGCGTACTTCGACCGCCCCGATCTCGTGGACGCCGCGATCGGCGCGGCCGACCTCCTGGTGCGGGTGCACATGGACGAGCAGGCCCGGCTCGCCCGTACGTCGAAGGACGGCCGGGCGGGGGCCAACGCGGGCGTGCTGGAGGACTACGCCGACGTCGCCGAGGGCTTCCTCGCCCTGGCCTCCGTGACCGGCGAGGGCGTCTGGCTGGAGTTCGCCGGACTTCTGCTCGGCCAGGTGCTCACCCGGTTCACCGACGAGAGCGGGGCGCTGTACGACACCGCCGCCGACGCCGAGAAGCTCATCCGCCGCCCCCAGGACCCCACCGACAACGCCGCCCCGTCCGGCTGGACGGCCGCCGCCGGCGCCCTGCTGGCGTACGCCGCCCAGACCGGCGCCGAACCCCACCGCACCGCGGCGGAGCGGGCGTTGGGCGTCGTCAAGGCGCTCGGCCCGCGGGTGCCCCGGTTCATCGGCTGGGGGCTGGCCGTCGCGGAGGCGTTCCTCGACGGGCCGCGCGAGGTCGCGATCGTCGGTCCGTCCCTCGACGACCCGGCGACCAGGACCCTGCACCGCACGGCGCTGCTGGGCACCGCTCCGGGTGCGGTCGTGGCCGTGGGCACTCCGGAGAGTGATGAGTTCCCTCTCCTGGTTGACCGAATTCCGGCCAATGGCGAACCCACCGCATATGTCTGCCGCAATTTCACCTGCGATGCGCCGACCACGGATCCGGAGCGGCTCCGCAGATCGCTGAGCGGCTGAAACGCCTCGCGGAACGTGTTGTTCCGGGCGCCGGAATTGGGTGTGTGTTCGGGTAGATCCCAGTAGGCGGGTGACCGTCGCGAAACAAGCTATTTATCGGAAGAACTCCCGGACTTCACAGTTCCCACCTACTCTCTCCACCGTTGAAGCGACAGGAGTAACTCGCTGTCGCGACAGGGGGGTTCTGGGGATCTGGGGGGATCTTTTCCTTGCTGACGTCTGTCTTCATCGCTGCCGTTTCGCTGGCGCTGTTCTGGATGGCGGCCTTCACCCTGTGGTGGCAGATGCACGCGTGGCGCACGCCCGAAGTGCTGGCCTCCACCAGGTTCAGCAGCCCGGACGGTGCCGAGCATCTGTCGTTCTCGCTGCTGCTGCCCGCGAGACACGAACAGGCCGTGCTCGACCACACCATCCAGCGGCTGCTGGAGTCCAGCCACACCGACTTCGAGATCATCGTGATCGTGGGGCACGACGACCCGGAGACCACCGAGGTCGCCAGGAAGGCCGCGGGCCGCGACGGGCGCGTCCGCGTCGTCGTCGACCACCACGAGAAGAAGAACAAGCCGAAGGCCATGAACACGGCGCTGCCGCACTGCCGCGGCGATGTCGTCGGGGTCTTCGACGCCGAGGACCAGGTCCATCCGGAGCTGCTCGCCCATGTAGACCACGCGTTCCGCACCACGGGCGCCGACGTCGTCCAGGGCGGAGTGCAGCTGATCAACTTCCACTCCAGCTGGTACAGCCTGCGCAACTGCCTGGAGTATTTCTTCTGGTTCCGCTCCCGGCTGCACCTGCACGCGCAGAAGGGGTTCATCCCGCTCGGCGGCAACACCGTCTTCGTGCGCACGGACGTGCTCAGGGAGGCCGACGGCTGGGACCCCGACTGCCTGGCGGAGGACTGCGACCTGGGGGTGCGGCTGTCCAGCGTCGGCAAGAAGGTCGTCGTCGCCTACGACTCCGACATGGTGACCCGGGAGGAGACACCCGGCTCGCTGATGTCGCTGCTCAAGCAGCGCACCCGCTGGAACCAGGGCTTCCTTCAGGTGTACCGCAAGAAGGACTGGAAGCAGCTCCCCGGCCTCGGGCAGCGGATGCTCGCCCGCTACACCCTGATGACGCCGTTCCTCCAGGCCTTCTCCGGTGTCGTCATCCCGCTCAACGCGGGCGTGGCCCTCTTCCTGGACGTGCCGGTCGGCATCGCCTTCCTCACCTTCCTGCCCCTCGTCACCGCGGCGGTCACCTTCGTCTTCGAGGTGGTCGGGCTGCACGACTTCGGCAAGCAGTACGGGCTGCGCGTCCGCTTCGTCCACTACGTGAAGCTCATCGTGGGCGGTCCCTTCTACCAGGTGCTCCTCGCGGGCGCCGCCGTCCGTGCCGTCTGGCGCGAGCAGCGCGGCCGCAACGACTGGGAGCTGACCAGCCACGTCGGCGCGCATCTGCCCACGGCCGCCGTGATCCGCGAGACCCGAGAGGACGTTCCCGCGTGACCTCCACTCTTCCCGCGGCGACCGGCACCAAGGTCCCCGCGCAGGACACACCTGTCCCCGCAACTGTTCCCATCTCCCCTCCGGCGTTCCGTTTCCGCAGCTCCCGGCCGGATCTGGTGCTGTGCGGCGTGCTCCTCGCGGCGATCCTCACGGTGCAGGGCTGGAACATCGCCGACTACCCGACCCTCAGCGACGACGAGGGCACCTACCTCGCCCAGGCCTGGGCCGTACAGAACGGCCACGGGCTCGCCCACTACACGTACTGGTACGACCACCCGCCGCTCGGCTGGATCCAGTTGGCCCTGCTGACCTGGCTGCCCTCCCGCGTCGACCCCTCACTGATGGCGGTCGGCAGTATGCGCCCGGCGATGCTGCTGGTCAGCGCGGTGAGCGCGGTCCTCGTCTACATCCTCGCCCGGCGTCTGAGGCTGCCGGTGTGGGCGGCGGGGCTCGCCATGGTCCTGTTCGGGCTCTCGCCGCTGTCGGTGGTGCTCCAGCGCGAGATCTTCCTCGACAACATCGCGGTGATGTGGACACTCCTCGCGTTCACCCTGGCCGCGTCCCCGAGTCGTCACCTCTGGCATCACTTCGGCGCGGGACTCGCCGCCGCGGCCGGCGTCCTCACCAAGGAGACGATGCTCGTCGTCCTGCCCGCCGTCTTCCTCACCATGTGGCGCCACAGCCACCGTGACACCCGCAAGTTCGCGCTCACCGGCGCCGTCACCGCGTGCGCCCTGATCGGACTGTCGTACCCGCTCTTCGCCCTGCTCAAGGGCGAGTTGCTGCCGGGCGCGGGCCATGTCTCCCTGTGGGACGGCATCACCTACCAGATGAGCCGGGCCGGTTCCGGATTCCTCCTCGACCCGGGCTCCGGCTCGTACGGCGTACTGCACTCCTGGCTCTACTACGACCGGGTCCTGCCGCTCGGCGGGCTCGCCGGAGCGCTGCTGCTCCTGCTCACCTGGCGCTGGTCGGTCACCGCACGGGCGCTGGCCGGACCCGCGCTCGCCGTCGCGATCCTCACCCTGGTCGCGATGCGGCCGAGCGGCTATCTGCCCGCGATGTACGTCATCCAGGCCCTGCCGTTCCTCGCCCTGGTCCTGGCGGGTTCCGCCGCGAGCATCGCCCACGCGGTGCTGCACAGGCGGCGCGGCAGGACCGAGCGGCCCTTCGTCACCTGGGCGCGGTACGCCGTGGCGGCCCTGCTGGTGGCCGCCGCCGGGGCCTACGCGGTGCCCCGCTGGTACGACGGCGACCGCACCGCCGTCACCGCCGACGCGAACGCCTCCTACCGGGCGGCCTCCCACTGGCTCACCAGCCAGGTGCAGGACCCGAAGGACACCCGGGTGCTCGTCGACGACGCACTCTGGCTCGACCTCGTCCACGCCGGATACCGGCCCGGGCTCGGCGTCATCTGGTTCTACAAGGCCGACCTGGACCCCGCGGTCACCAGGACCATGCCGCACGGCTGGCGGGACCTCGACTATGTGGTCGCCTCCCCGACGGTCCGGCGCGACGCGGCCGACCTGCCGGGCGTCATGGCCGCGATCAGGCACTCCACGCCGGTGGCCACCTTCGGCACCGGCCCCGACCGGATCGAGATCCGCAAGGTCGACCAAGCCGCGGGAGGCGACCGATGAGCCAGGAATCCACCGCCCCCGGTGAGCTGGGCGATCCGGCGGTACGGGCCGCGGAAGTGCCCGAACCGGGTGCCGTCACCCTCGTCGTACCGACCTTCAACGAGTCGGGCAACATCCGCGAACTGCTGCGCCGGATCACCGAGTCGGTACCGTCCCGGCTGCCCTGCGAGGTCGTCTTCGTCGACGACTCCACCGACGACACCCCCGATGTGATCTTCCGCGAGGCGCAGGACTGCCCGTTCCCGGTCACCGTGCTGCACCGACAGGAGCCGGCCGGCGGGCTCGGCGGGGCCGTGGTGGAGGGCATGAAGGCGGCCGGCTCCGACTGGATCGTCGTCATGGACGGGGATCTCCAGCATCCGCCGTCCCTGGTACCGGAGCTGATCGGCACCGGGGAGCGGACGAACGCCGCGCTGGTCGTCGCCTCCCGCTACATCAAGGGCGGCAGCCGCGCGGGGCTCGCGGGCGGCTACCGTATCGCCGTATCCCGCGGCGCGACCTGGCTCACCAAGTCGCTCTTCCCGCGCCGGCTGCGCGGCATCAGCGACCCGATGAGCGGCTTCTTCGCCGTCCGCCGCAGCGCGGTCGCCGCGGAGGTCCTCCAGCCGCTCGGCTACAAGATCCTCCTCGAGCTGGCCGTGCGCAGCAGACCGCGCCGGGTCGCCGAGGTGCCGTTCGTCTTCCAGGACCGGTTCGCCGGCGAGTCCAAGTCGACCGCGCGGGAGGGCTTCCGTTTCCTGCGTCATCTGGCCGGGCTGCGCACCGCCTCGCCGATCGCCCGCATGGTCGCCTTCGGGCTGATCGGCGCCTCCGGTTTCGTACCGAACCTGGTGGGCCTGTGGGCGCTCACCCGGCTCGGTCTGCACTACCTGCCGGCGGAGATCCTCGCCAACCAGCTGGGCGTGGCCTGGAACTTCCTGCTCATGGAGCACCTGCTGTTCCGTGAGCGCCGCCGCCACCGCCACTGGTGGGACCGGATGGGCCGGTTCGCGCTGCTCGCCAACGCCGACCTGGTGCTGCGTATCCCGCTCATCGCGCTGCTGGTGCACGAGTTCGGGACGGGTGCGCTGCCGGCCACCGCGCTGGCGCTGGTGATGACGTTCGTCCTGCGCTTCGTGGGGACCGAGGCGCTGGTCTATCTGCCGCGCCGGGGACGGAAGGCCGAAGGCCGGGGCGCCGCCGAAGAGCCGAGGCCCGCCGGGGGCGGGAACCGCACAGCGAGGAGGAGCGTGTGAAGACCGTCCGCAGACTCCGCGTCCTGCCCAGACGCAGAACCGCCCTGCTGGCCGTGACCGGCCTGACCATGGGCCTGCTGCTGACCTCGCCGCAGCCCGCGTCCGCCGCCAACCTCGTGAAGAACCCCGGCTTCGAGACCGCCGGCACCGACGGGATGCCGTACTGCTGGGAGAAGTCCGGCTGGGGCGACAACGACTTCACCTTCACCACCACCGGGGACGCCCACACGGGAAGCAAGGCCATGAAGGTCGAGCTGACCCGCCGCGTCGACGGTGACCGCAAGGCGCTCATCACCGAGTCCGCGAGCTGCGCGCCCGTGGTCACCCCGGGCAGGCAGTACGACCTCTCGCTGTGGTACAGGTCGACCACCCCCGACACCGCGGTCACCCTGTTCCGGCACGACGCGACGGCCGGCTGGCAGTACTGGACCGACCTCAAGACGCTGGACCCGAGCGCGGGCTGGGCACAGGCGAGCGTCCGCACCCCCGAGGTGCCCTCCGGGACCGACCTGATCACCTGGGGTGTCTCGGTGTACGGCACCGGGTCCGTGACCACCGACGACTACACGATGGAGCAGGTCGCCGATCCATTGCCGCCCGCGCAGTGCACCGGGACCACGGATCAGTGCGCGAACGGCCGCTGGCAGGTCCTGCCCACGCAGAACCCCGTCCGCTCCATGCACTCCGTCGTCCTCAGCAACGGCAAGGTGCTGCTGATCGCGGGCTCCGGCAACAGCGCGGAGAACTTCGCCGCGGGTACGTTCACCAGCGCGGTCTACGACCCCTCGGACGGCTCGTACAAGGTGATCCCCACCCCGAAGGACATGTTCTGCGCCGGGCATGTGCAGCTTCAGGACGGGCGGGTGCTCGTCATGAGCGGCAACAAGGCGTACCCGGTCGCGGGCGGACACGGCTACGAGGGGTTCAAGGACTCGTACGTCTTCGACCCGGGGACCGAGACGTACACCAAGACCAACGACCTCAACGACGGCCACTGGTACCCGTCAGCGACCGAACTCGGCAACGGTGACGTGATCTCCTTCGGCGGGCTGCGCGAGGACTCCACGGGCTCGGTGACGACCGAGTACTGGTCGGACAAGGACCAGCAGTGGCAGCCGCTGTGGAAGGTCAACCAGACCTGGTCGTACTGGGGCCTGTACCCGTCGATGATCCTGATGCAGGACGGCCGCCTCTTCTACTCGGGCAGCCATGTCTTCGGCGACAACATCCCGGGCACCGGCTCGGCGATCTACGACTACGGCGCCAACACGATCACGCAGATCCCGGGCTTCCGGAACAAGGACGAGCGCGACCAGTCGGCGAGCGTGCTGCTGCCCCCGGCCCAGGACCAGAGGGTCCTCACCCTCGGCGGCGGCAACATCGACTCCAACCCGGACGCGAACCGGCTCACCGACCTGATCGACCTCAAGCAGGCCGACCCGACGTACGTCGCCGGGCCGCCGCTCCCGCAGGGCACCGTCGACCTCGGCAACGGCAAGGTCGCGGAGACCGGCGGGCAGGGCAAGATGTACGTCTCCGCGGTGCTGCTGCCGGACGGCAAGGTGCTGGAGACGGGCGGCGCCCTGCACAACCGGGCGGACCCGGTGTACGAGTCCTCGGTCTACGACCCGGACACCGGCACCTTCGACCCTGTGGCCGCCGACCCCGAGGCCCGCGGCTACCACTCCTCGGCGTTCCTGCTGCCGGACGGCCGGGTGATGGCGACCGGCGACAACCCCGGCAACGGGACGTGGAACCACAACGTGTCGATCTACTCGCCGCCCTACCTGTTCAAGGGCACCCGCCCGACGATCACCTCGGTGATCCAGAGCGAGTGGACGTACGGCACCACGCAGCGGATCACGGTCGACCGGCCCATCGCGAAGGCGGAACTGATCCGCCCGGCGGCGGTCACGCACTCCTCCGACCCCAACCAGCGGTTCGTGGACCTGCCGCTGACGGTGGACGGCGGCAACGTCGACCTGAATGTGACGAGCAACCCCAATCTGGCCCCGCCCGGCTGGTACATGCTCTTCGCGGTCGACGCGAACGGCGTCCCGTCGGTGGCACGGTGGATCCACCTGAAGGGCCCGGCGGCCCTCGCCGCGGACACCCCCGCGGCGCACGTCCACTCCTTCGCCGACGCCACGGCGGGCAGGACCACCGGCCCCGGCGCGAAGCGCACCTCGCAGAAGGTCAGCACGACGATCTCCGGCTGCGACCGGCACTACGGCTCGGCCAATGTCTGTGTGCCGACCGCGTTCCCGCCCGGGGTGAAGAGGACGACGGCCGCGCGCTGCGCCTGGCTCGAGCGCAACGACTACGGCCGGCTCCGGGTCAACGGCAAGGACGACCCGCTCGGACTCGACCCGGACAGGGACGGGGCGGCCTGCGGGAAGGGCGATGTGAAGAACGCGCGCTAGGCCCGGCTCGGGAACTCCGCCAGGGCGCGCTCCACGATGGCCTCCAGCTGGTCGTGGTGCGCGCCCTTCCAGTAGGCGCGGCCGCAGGCCCGGCAGAGCGCGAAGACGTCGTACGAACGGCGGGTGCCGTGCTGGAGCTGGTCGGCGACCTCCTCCTTGGTGGCGTCGCGGAGCAGGCCGTTGCACGCGGTGCACCGGGTCCACGGCCGCAGCCCGGGGGCGAACCGGTCGAGCACGTCCCGGAGTTGGTCGTCCGGCCGGGTGCTGTAGACGAACGCGCCCGCCCACAGCTCGCGGCGGCGCAGCAGCCCCCGGTCGCGGCTGAGCAGCACCCGCTGCTCGGCCGCCGAGCGGGCGGCGAGGGCCGCGTCGCCGATGTCGGTCGACTCGTAGGCCGCGTCCACCCCGAGCAGCCGCAGCCGGCGGGCCAGGGTGCCGAGGTGGACGTCCAGGAGGAAGCGGAGCGGGGCCCCGGGCACCTGCTGGGGGCGCTCCACCGGGTGGACCTCGACCCGCTCGCCGGCGGCCGGAACGTGGGAGAAGGGCGAGGTGCGGCCGTCCACGACGAGCGCTCCGACCTCGGTCAGCGGTACGCCCAGCGACTCGACGACATGGCCGAGCGTGGAGGCGCCGTCGGTGACGACCGTGGTGGCGCGTCCACGCCGCGCGTGCGGGACGAAGAGCCCCAGCGCGGGGGCGAACTCGACGTGGATCTCGGGTCCGTTCACCGGCTCAGGATGACACGCGGGACCCGTCCGCGGCCTGCGGGTTTCGGGGCCGCCCGCCTCGGTCGGCCCCGGTGAAAGAGCGTGTCAAAAGCCGGTGACTGTCACATGACCGTCCTATGGCCTTTTCTTTCACCCGTCACCCGTGCTGGTACGCCACCAGGGAGATCCCTACGTAGTGGACGACGAAGGCGGCGAGGGTGAACGAGTGGAAGACCTCGTGGAAGCCGAACCACCGGGGTGACGGGTTCGGCCGCTTGATCGCGTAGACCACGCCGCCCGCGCTGTAGAGCAGTCCGCCGACGATGACGAGCACCAGGACGGCGATACCGCCGGTGCGCATGAAGTCGGGGAGGAAGAAGACGGCGGCCCAGCCCATCGCGATGTAACAGGGGGTGTACAGCCATCGCGGGGCGCCGACCCAGAAGACGCGGAAGACGATGCCGGCCGCCGCGGCGGCCCAGATGCCCCACAGCAGCCACCGGCCCTTCGCGCCCGGCAGGAGCAGCAGGGCCAGGGGCGTGTAGGTGCCCGCGATGATCAGGAAGATGTTCGCATGGTCGAGCCGGCGCAGTACGCCGTCCATGCGCGGGCTCCAGTTGCCGCGGTGGTAGAGCGCGCTCACCCCGAAGAGCAGACAGGCCGTCATGACGTAGATGCCGCAGGCGACTCTGCCGCGGGGCGAGTCCGCGAGCGCCGTGAGCACCAGGCCCGCGACGAGGACGGCCGGGAACATTCCGAGGTGCAGCCACCCGCGCAGCTTCGGCTTGACGGGATGGGGCAGGGAGAGCGCGACGGGACGGCTGCCGGCTGCCGGCGGGTCCGTGGGCGCGTCGGGGACGGACGCAGTCATGCGCGGCATGGTACCTACGGAACCGTAAGTTACGGACCAAAGTGCGACCGGTATCACCCGGGCTGTCCGGCCTGTGCGGAAACCGTGCCACCGCAAAAAATCCTTCTGCTGAATCCTACGTGGACGCAAAGAATCGCGGGCACGCGTGGCGATCCTCACTCCGCTCAGGTGTGACGTCCTCTGGACAGATGGGCAAGAACGTCGGATGATCAAATGAGTGCGGTCGGCACCGGATGAGCGGCTACGAAGCATCCGGGTCGCAGCCCCCACGGGGCAACCAACAGAAAACCCCTCGTTTCTAGGAGCGATCGTGGCGCGCGACATCGCGGCTCCCTCAACCGTCCCCACCCAGCACAAGGACCTGATCTCGTGGGTCAACGAGATCGCCGAACTGACGCAGCCGGACAGCGTGGTCTGGTGTGACGGATCCGAGGCCGAATACGAGCGCCTGTGCGAGGAGCTCGTCCGCAAGGGCACGTTCAAGCAGCTCGACCCGATCAAGCGCCCCAACTCCTACTACGCGGCCTCCGACCCGACCGACGTCGCCCGCGTCGAGGACCGGACGTTCATATGCTCCGAGCGGGAGCAGGACGCCGGCCCGACCAACCACTGGAAGGCGCCCGCCGAGATGCGGGAGATCTTCGAGGGCGAGAAGGGACTGTTCCGCGGTTCCATGCGAGGCCGCACGATGTACGTCGTGCCGTTCTGCATGGGCCCGCTGGGCTCCCCGCTCTCCGCGATCGGCGTGGAGATCACCGACTCCGCCTACGTCGCCGTCTCCATGCGCACGATGACACGCATGGGCCAGGCGGTCCTCGACGAACTCGGCTCCGAGGGCTTCTTCGTGAAGGCCGTCCACTCCCTCGGTGCCCCGCTGGAGCCCGGGCAGGAGGACGTCTCCTGGCCCTGCAACCAGACCAAGTACATCTCGCACTTCCCCGAGAGCCGCGAGATCTGGTCGTACGGCTCCGGCTACGGCGGTAACGCGCTGCTCGGCAAGAAGTGCTACGCCCTGCGCATCGCCTCGGTCATGGCGCGCGACGAGGGCTGGCTCGCCGAGCACATGCTGATCCTCAAGCTCACGCCCCCGCAGGGCGAGTCCAAGTACGTCGCCGCGGCCTTCCCGAGCGCCTGCGGCAAGACGAACCTCGCCATGCTCGAGCCGACGATCTCCGGCTGGACGGTCGAGACGATCGGTGACGACATCGCCTGGATGCGGTTCGGCGAGGACGGCCGCCTGTACGCGATCAACCCGGAGGCCGGCTTCTTCGGTGTCGCCCCCGGCACCGGCGAGCACACCAACGCCAACGCGATGAAGACGCTGTGGGGCAACTCCGTCTTCACCAATGTCGCCCTCACCGACGACAACGACATCTGGTGGGAGGGCATGACGGAGGAGACTCCGGCCCACCTCACCGACTGGAAGGGCAACGACTGGACGCCGGAGTCCGGGACCCCGGCCGCCCACCCGAACGCCCGCTTCACGGTCCCCGCCTCGCAGTGCCCGATCATCGCGCCCGAGTGGGAGGACCCGAAGGGTGTGCCGATCTCGGCGATCCTCTTCGGCGGCCGCCGCGCCTCCGCGGTCCCGCTGGTGACGGAGTCCTTCGACTGGAACCACGGTGTCTTCCTCGGCGCGAACGTCGCCTCCGAGAAGACCGCCGCGGCCGAGGGCAGGGTCGGCGAGCTGCGCCGGGACCCCTTCGCGATGCTGCCGTTCTGCGGCTACAACATGGGCGACTACATGGGTCACTGGGTCGACGTGGCCAAGGGCAGGGACCAGTCCAAGCTGCCGAAGATCTACTACGTCAACTGGTTCCGCAAGAACGACGAGGGCAAGTTCGTCTGGCCGGGCTTCGGCGAGAACAGCCGCGTCCTGAAGTGGATCGTGGAGCGCCTGGAGGGCAAGGCCGAGGGCGTCGAGACCCCGATCGGCATCCTGCCGGCGAAGGGGGCGCTGGACACGGACGGCCTGGAGCTGTCGGAGTCCGACCTGGAATTCCTGCTCACCGTCGACAAGGACGTGTGGCGCGAGGAGGCGGGCCTGGTCCCCGAGCACCTCAACACCTTCGGCGACCACACCCCGAAGGAGCTCTGGGACCAGTACCGCGCGCTGGTGCAGCGCCTGGGCTGAGCCCACCGAAAAGCTCCGCGGCCGGTCCGGCATGCCCTGACCAGCGATGTCGTCACGAAGGCCGGCCGCGGTGACAGCACCGTGTTGCACCGGGCCGGGGCCCGCACCGTACAACGGCGTACGGGGCGGGCCCCGGCCCGGTCTCCGTACATCCCGTACACACCGCATATCCCGTACACACCGCGAAGGGCATCGAAAGCGGGCAGTCAGGGGCAATTCACCTATGGTGATGCCATGCGCGGAATCCTGTTGGCCGGGGGCACCGGCTCGCGACTGTGGCCGTTGACCCACTCGGTGTCGAAGCAACTTCTTCCGGTCTTCGACAAGCCGATGGTCTATTACCCGCTCTCCACACTCGTGATGGCGGGGATCCGCGAGATCCTGGTCATCACGACTCCCGAAGACCAGTACCAGTTCCGCCGGTTGCTCGGCGACGGAAGCCAACTGGGCCTTCGGCTGGAATACCTGGCACAGAAACGCCCGGAGGGCATCGCGCAGGCCTTTCTGCTGGGGGCCGACTTCCTCGGTGACGAGCCGGTCGCCCTCATTCTGGGCGACAACATCTTCCATGGGAGCGGCCTCGGCACCCGGCTGGCCCGCCACGACGACCTGTCGGGCGGCAGGGTGTTCGCCTACCCGGTCGCCAACCCCTGCGCCTATGGCGTCGTGGAGTTCGACGAGCAGGGCCGGGCCCTGTCCATCGAGGAGAAGCCCGCCCGGCCCAGGTCCCGGTACGCCGTGCCCGGACTGTACTTCTACGACCACCACGTGGTGGAGATCGCCCGTGGTCTGCGGCCCAGCGCCAGGGGTGAGTTGGAGATCACCGACCTCAACCGCGTCTATCTGGAGGCCGGGGCGCTCCATGTCACCCGGCTCGACCGGGGCACCGCGTGGCTGGACACCGGTACCTTCACCTCCCTGGTCCAGGCCTCGGAGTTCGTGCGGGTGATCGAGGAACGCCAGGGCTTCAAGGTCGGCTGCGTGGAGGAGGCGGTCTGGCGGGCCGGCCTGATCGACGACGACCGGCTCCGTGAGCTGGCCCAGCCGCTGCTCAAGAGCGGATACGGACACTATCTGCTGGGACTGCTGGAAGACGCCCGGGGCCTGGTCGGACCTCGGCGGGGCAGCGGTTTGCGGCCCGGGCAACTGCTGTCCACGGGCCCGGGTGCGCCCGCCTAAAGCCCTGCGCCGGATGTCCCGAAGACAACGGGTGCAGGGACCGACCACAGCTGCGCGGCGGAAGGAAGCGGGCGCGTGCGAGCACTGGGCATCGAAGGGGCCTGGGTGGACACACCCAGGGTGTTCACGGACGACAGGGGCAGATTCCACGAGTGGTTCAAGGCCGAGACGTTCCACAGCTCCACCGGGCAGGGGTTCGGGCTCCGGCAGGCCAACTGCTCCAGCTCCGTCCGCGGCACGCTGCGCGGGATCCACTACGCGGCGGTCCCGCCGGGACAGGCCAAGTACGTCACCTGCGTCAGCGGCGCCGTCCTCGACGTGGTGGTCGACATCCGCACCGGTTCCCCGGGGTTCGGCACATGGGAGGCGGTCCGGCTCGACGACACCACGCACCGCTGCCTCTACCTCTCGGAAGGGCTGGGCCATGCCTTCATGGCGCTGGAGGACAACTCCACCGTCGTGTATCTGTGCTCACAGCCCTATGCCCCGCAGCGGGAGTACGGGATCAACCCGCTCGACCCCGCGCTGGCCATCGCCTGGCCCGACCACCTCGTACCGCTCCTGTCCGACAAGGACGCCGTGGCACCCACGCTCGCGGAGGCCGAGCGGCAGGGCCTGCTGCCTTCCTACGAGGAGTGCGGTGCCTATCGCAGTAATCCGGCGTCGGCACCTGTATGACAGCCGCGTGGGTGATCTTCGTCGGTGACACGGAGTGACGGGTGATCGAATCGTTACGGAGAGTGAAAGATGGCCGCGTCCGTGGCCACGGGCAACGTGAGCGCGCCCCAGTGCGTGCGCTTGCGGTGTGGTCACTCCACGTTTCGTGAGGAAGGTTCTGAGTGAGCCGTAGAACTACCCGAAGTTCACGCGTGAAATCCGCCACGATGGTCTCGGCCGGCGCGCTTGCCGTCGTTCTGAACATCGCCCCGAGCACGGTCGCCGTCGCCGACGCCATCCATCGGTCCGGCGTGGGCAGCAGTGTGGGGCTGCCGGGCCCGAAGGGCGCCATGGGTGCCCACCATCACAAGATCCCGGGCAAGGGCACCAAGGCCCACGGCGGCCACCGCGCTGGGGACCCGGACCCCCACGGCCATGGCGGCGCGACCGGGCCGCAGGGTCCGCAGGGGCCTCCGGGTCCGCAGGGCCCTCCCGGCGGCGGCGTGGGCGGCCCCATGGGCCCGCAGGGTCCCGGGGGTACCCCCGGTCCGCAGGGCATCCCGGGTGCTCGGGGGCCCCAGGGCACCACAGGCTCTCAGGGTCCCGGGGGTACCCCCGGTCCGCAGGGCATCCCGGGTGCTCAGGGGCCCCAGGGCACCACAGGCTCTCAGGGTTCCCAGGGGACGCAAGGAACGCAGGGCACCACCGGCCCCCAGGGGGCCACCGGTGCTCAGGGAACGCAAGGCACCACCGGTGCTCAGGGAACGCAGGGCACTACGGGTGCTCAGGGTTCACAGGGCACCCAGGGCACGCAGGGCACCCAGGGTTCGCAGGGCTCGCAGGGTGCGACGGGCACTCCCGGTCCGCAGGGCATCCCGGGTGCGCAGGGTGCGACGGGTGCCACCGGTCCGCAGGGGACGCAGGGCACGCAGGGCACTACGGGTGCTCAGGGTTCACAGGGCACGCAGGGTTCGCAGGGCTCGCAGGGTGAGACGGGCACTCCCGGTCCGCAGGGCATCCCGGGTGCTCAGGGTGCCAACGGTGCGCAGGGGACGCAGGGCGCCCAGGGCGACCCCGGTGTCCAGGGTCCGACGGGTGCCACCGGTCCTCAGGGCACGCAGGGCGACCCCGGTGTGCAAGGTCCGACGGGTGCCACCGGCGCCACGGGTGCCACCGGTCCTCAGGGGACGCAGGGCACGCAGGGCACGCA